>CAYWHG010000269.1:0-4297 GCA_964457865.1 uncultured Steroidobacter sp. | reverse complement strand
GTGTTCCAGACCATGCCGCGATCCGACACATTGACGTCGGCAAACGAGTTGAAGACTTCCGACAGCTTCTGCACGCCTTCCTGCAGCGATTCGCCGGTGCGGAAGACGGCGGCATGTCCCTGCATCACCTTCTGCATGTTCAGGCGGATATCGGCGGTGCGTAGCGAACCCTTGGCATTGCGGAACCTGTCGATGCGGCTGACCGCGAAATCGCCGGCATCCTTCGCCAGCGTGCGATGCTTCGTGCCCGGCTTGACGATGTCCGCGCAGTGACGCGCGGCTTCGCGGCCGAACACGACCAGATCCAGCAGCGAGTTTGAGCCCAGGCGGTTCGCGCCGTGCACCGACACGCACGCGGCTTCGCCGACAGCCATCAGGCCCGGCACCACCGTGTCTGGGTTGCCGTTCTTCATCGTGACCACTTCGCCGTGATAGTTCGCCGGGACGCCGCCCATGTTGTAGTGAACGGTCGGCAGCACGGGAATCGGCTGTTTCGTCACGTCGACGCCGGCGAAGATCTTCGCCGTCTCGGCGATACCCGGCAGCTTTTCATGAATCGTCTCGGCACCGAGATGTTCGAGGTGCAGGAAGATGTGATCCTTGTGCGCGCCGACGCCACGGCCCTCGCGGATCTCGATGGTCATCGCGCGGCTGACAACGTCGCGCGAGGCCAGGTCCTTCGCATTCGGCGCATAACGTTCCATGAAACGCTCGCCCGCGGAGTTGCGCAGAATGCCGCCTTCGCCGCGCACGCCTTCGGTGATCAGGCAGCCCGCGCCATAGATACCGGTGGGATGGAACTGCACGAATTCCATGTCCTGCATCGGCAGGCCGGCGCGCAGCACCATGCCGCCGCCATCACCCGTGCAGGTGTGCGCCGAGGTGCAGGAGAAATAGGCGCGGCCATACCCGCCGGTCGCCAGCACTGTCTGGTGACCGAGAAAGCGATGCACCGTACCGTCCGCCATGTCGATGGCGACGACGCCACGGCATTCGCCGTTCTCCATGATCAGGTCGACAGCGAAGTATTCGATGAAGAACTGCGCCTCGTGACGCAGCGCCTGCTGGTAGAGCGTATGCAGCATGGCGTGGCCGGTGCGATCCGCCGCCGCGCAGGTGCGCTGCGCCGTGCCCTGTCCCATGCGCGTGGTCATGCCGCCGAAGGGCCGTTGATAGATGCGGCCGTCCTCGGTGCGCGAGAACGGCACACCGTAGTGCTCGAGTTCGATCACGGCGCCGGGCGCTTCCTTGCACATGAACTCGATCGCGTCCTGGTCGCCGAGCCAGTCCGATCCCTTGACGGTGTCGTACATGTGCCAGCGCCAGTCATCCTCGCCCATGTTGCCAAGCGCCGCGCTGATGCCGCCCTGCGCCGCCACCGTGTGGCTGCGGGTCGGGAACACCTTGGTAATGCACGCAGTCGACAGGCCGGAATGCGCCAGCCCGAATGTCGCACGCAGGCCGGCGCCGCCCGCGCCTACGACCACGACGTCGTAGTAATGATCGATGAACTGGTACGCGCTCATGCCACGGCTCCGAAAGCGATACGCAGCACGGAGAAGATGCCCAATGCCGCCAGGACGATGTGAACGAAAGTCAGCAGCAGCATCGTCACGACCTTCAGACCGTGATTCGTCACGTAGTCTTCGACGACGACCTGCACGCCGAGATGAGAGTGATAGACAGCCGTGCCGATCATGAGAGACAACAGTACCGCGTTGAGCGGCAGCGTGATCCACGCCAGGATAGTGGCGTGACTGAAATCACCGAGGCGCAGCAGCGCGCTCGCGAACCACAGCCCGAGCACGACCAGCGCGACGGCGCTGACGCGCTGCATCCACCAGTGGCCAACGCCTTCCTTCGCCGTACCCAGGCCGAGCACCCGACCCATCGGACTGCGCAGGCTCATGCTGCACCCCCGGCACTGCGACCCAGCACGAGGAACCAGAAATACGCGGTCAGCACGACCGCCCCGAGGAACGCGATCCATCCGCTCAGGCGCGCGGTTTTCTTCTCGAAGCCGTGTCCCGCGTCCCAGACGAGGTGACGCACGCCGTTGAGCAGGTGGTAGAAGAAGCTGAAGGAGAAGCCGATCAGCAGCACACGCACCAGCGGATGCGCAAAGCACTGCTGCGCCTTCGCATAGGCATCGGCGCCGCTCGCCGCCGCGACGAGCCAGCAAGTGAGCAGCAGCAATCCCACACTCATCGCAAGACCGGTCAGGCGATGCAGGAAGGACAGCGCCATCGTGTACTGCCACCGGTACAACAGGAACGGCGACAACGGTCGGACGTATCGGGTTGGGCTACTCAATGTATGTGCCTGAAGGTATGTGCCTGAAGCGAATTCGCAGACGGATCAGAAGTCGATGCAGCGACCGCGTTTTTCCCAATCGCCGAAGCGAGTGGGCTCGGGGCCTTCGCGACCGCCGATTTCGACGGGCGGCGTATTCGAAGGGGATGCAGCGCCGACGGATTCCGTCACAGTGTGGGACACTGCTGTCGTCGTCGGTGTGGACGCGACGTCGGACGAGTTTTCCTGGCGGCTGCTGGGCATGGCGTCGTAGTCTGCCAGAAGGCCCGAAACCGAGGAACCTCAAGCGGTATCTCAAGTCACGATGGGTCGTTTCGGATTTAGCGAATGAGCGAGATTCTGCCCTTTCCCACCCACGCCCTGCCCCGGTTCGGCTGCATTCTCGTGAGCGGCGCCGACGCACGCGCCTTCCTGCAAGGCCAGCTGAGTTTCGACATGCAGCGCCTGACGCCGCAACGACTGGAGCTGGCCGCTTGCAGTTCGCCGCAGGGCCGGGCGCAGGCGATCGTGTGGCTGATCGAGCGCAGCGACGGGATTCTGTTGATCCTTCCCGCCGCACTCGTCGAGGCGACGGTGACGCGACTGCGCAAGTATGTGATGCGCGCGAAAGCAAAGATCGAGCCGGGCACGGACCGCTTCGCCATCGGCGGAACGCTCAGCCCTGCTGTCGGACTGCCCCGGGCGCATCAGGAACGCGAGGGATTCAGCTTCATTCACTGGCCGTCGGCTTCAGGCAGAACACTGATCGTCGCCCCGGTCGCGACGCACCTGCAGGACGATGCGACGTTCTCTGCCGACTGGCACCGGGCCGACATCCGCGCCGGACTGCCGCAGGTTTATCCGCAGACGCATGAGTCCTTCGTCGCGCAGATGCTGAATGTCGACCTGCTGGAAGGCATCGGTTTCGAGAAGGGCTGCTACACGGGGCAGGAGATCATCGCCCGGATGCATTTCCGCGGCACCGTGAAACGACGCATGTTCGCCTTTCAGGCAGCGTGTCCGCCCCCCTCACCCGCCACGCGCATTCTCAACGGCGAATCCCACGCGGGCGACGTCGTGGATGCGGTTGCCACACCGGAAGGCTGCGAGTTGCTGGCGGTGGTGAGTCTGGAGAAAGCGAGTGACGCGCTGCAGGCAGCGGGAATGCCGGGTGTGGAATTGCGGCGGCTGGAGATTCCGTATGAAGTGACGTAAGTCATGAAAGTGAGGCGAAAGTGACGCCTAGACCTTCGTCACCTTCGTAACTTTCGTGACCCTCTATTCCGGCCGCATATACGGAAACAGCAACACGTCCCGAATCGATGGCGAATTGGTGAACATCATCACCAGTCGATCGATGCCGATACCGAGACCGCCCGTCGGCGGCAGGCCATACTCCAGCGCGCGGATATAGTCAGCGTCGTACTGCATCGCTTCCTCGTCGCCTGCCGACTTGCGCGCCAGTTGCTCCCGAAAACGCGCCGCCTGATCTTCAGGATCGTTCAACTCAGAGAACCCGTTCGCCAGTTCCCGACCACCGACGAAGAACTCGAAGCGATCGGTGATGAAAGGATCGGCATCGTTGCGACGCGCCAGCGGCGATACTTCGGCCGGATAGGCGCAGGCAAACGTCGGCGCACGCAGTTCGTGCTCCACCGTCTTGTCGAAAATACCCATCTGCAATTTTCCGGCGCCATCACCTGGCTCGTACGCCACGCCGAGTTGGTCGCTGAATGTGCGCAGATAAGCCACGTCGCGAAGCCGCGAGCGGTCGATACCGCTGTTGAACTGCACGATCAGATCTTCGATCGTCGCGCGACGGAACGGCTGACTGAAGTCGAAGGTCTCGTCCTGATACTGCACCTGCCGCGAACCATGCACCGCATCGCAGATGCCCTGACACATCTGCTCGACCAGATTCATGATGTCGTCGCAGTCCGCGTAAGCCTGGTACAGCTCCAGCATCGTGAACTCGGGGTTGTGCCGGGTCGACACGCCCTCGTTG
>CAYWHG010000268.1:0-4314 GCA_964457865.1 uncultured Steroidobacter sp. | reverse complement strand
GAAAGAGACTTGCAGGTGCAACGCTGTTCGCCCACGCCGTGACGCTGATGTCCGCTTTGCCCGCTTTCGCTTTCCGAAGTTCAGCGACAACGTTGGTATCGAGCAGGTACATCAGGACAAATCCACCGATCGCGGCGGGCCGCCGCCAAGACGGGGCGGATCGAACTCGATGTCCTCCACACCGGGCATCGCCAATTGATCGACGATGCTGGTCTGGCCCCCGGCGAGTTTCTGGTAATCCTCGATGGTCAGCAGGACATGAGCCGGTCGGCCACGATCAGTGATGAACACCGGCCCCTTGCTTGCAGCTTGCTTGGCTCGACTGGTGTCCTGGTTGAATTCGCGACTGGATAGAGTGGTAGCGGCCATGGGACAGTCCTCGCAGATACTGTAGATATGTTTCTACACTAACCTGAGCCGCGCAAGCCCCTCTGAAGGGTTGTCGTGGCGGTCTTGCTTACCGATCAGCGATCGCATCGATCAATCCCCACCGCAGCGCGGTGGCAGCATCGATGCGCTCGCCCGACAGCATCATCAGCGCCGCGCGCTGCCTGCCGATGCGACGCGGCACGGACACGCAGCCGCCTGCTCCCGGCAACAATCCCATCGACAGCTCCGGCAACTGGAACCACGCATCCGCGGTCGCCGTGACGCGGCGCGCGAAGGCAGTCATTTCCAGGCCCGCGCCGATGCAGGCACCCTGGATGTGGGCATCGATGATTTCCGGCCGACGAACGATCGCGCGCGCCGGCAGCGTACGGCAGCGGATATCGTGCGCCGTCGCCGGATCGCGGGTGGTGCCGAATTCGCCGAGATCGCCGCCGGCACTGAAGCAAGAACCCGCAGCCCGGAACTTCACTGTGCGGATGTCGGGATCGAGCGCCGCGACGGCGAAGGCTTCGAACAACTGATCGCGCATGTGGTGATCGATCGCATTGCGGGCGTGCGCCCGGTCGAGCACGATCCGTAGTTCGTTCTCGCTGCGCTCGACGCTTACATTGCCCGGCGCAGAGGCTGCCGACGGTTTTCGGGCCGCAAGCCACGCGGCGTACTCGCTGCTGCCTTGCAAGAGCCCATAACTCAGCGACTCGAGCGTGAGCGCAGGGTCGAGCGACAACCCTTCTGTCGTGCGCAGCAACTGCACGATCACCGACGCCGCGCGCGGATTCGCCTCGATCTGTTGAATCAGCGTCTCCAGTTCGATGGGCGCTTCGATGACGGCATCGAGCAGCGATGCCAGCGGATGCGCGACATCGCCGATGCCGATCACCGGCACCGGCGGCAATACCCGCAAAGCGGCATCGCGCGGCCACACATCGAGATCGACGATGGCGAGCGCCAGCGATGACACGGCCTGCGACGGCTGGATCAGGTAGCGGGCGAAGGGCGACGACGCAGTCACTTGGGATACTGCGCGCGCAGGCCCTTGCTCATGGCCTCGGTCGCCTCGGCGCGCGGCATTGCACGCAACCGCTCCAGCGCCTGCTGCAATGGCGGCGGCACATACACCGGGCCCTTGTCCAGATGCGCGAGTCCCTGCGCCGCCATGTCATCTGGATCGGCAGTGCTGCCCTCCTGCACGATCTCGGTCCGCAGCAATGCCGGAGTGCGCGTGCGCCCGAGAACCAGCACCAGCACATCGACACCGCGCGGCTTGAGTTCCGCCCACAGCGATTCGCCGAACATCTGGGTGAATGCCTTGGCGCCGCTGTAGGTCGCGAGGCTGTAGCTGCCGGCGACGCCCGCGCCCGAACTGACCAGCAGGATGCCGCCGCGTCCGCGCGCCGCCATGCCACGCGCGAAATGCTGCGCGAGCAGCGTCTGCCCGAGGGCATTCAGGCGCACGGTCATCAGCGCCTCGTCCGCCGTCTGTTCGATCAGCAATCGCGGCCCCTGCGCGGCACCGGCGTTGTAGATCAGCAGACCGACTTCCAGCTCATCGGTCGCAGCGCGTACCCGCTCCAGCATGTCGGGCTGCGTCAGATCGACCTGCACGGTTCGAACTTGCACGGCGCTTTCCTGCTCGATGCTGCGTGCCGTGTCCTGCAGCGTCTCCACCTTGCGCGCCAGCAGCACGAGGTTGATGCCGGCACGCGCCAGTCGACGCGCGAAGCATTCGCCGACGCCTTCCGAGCCGCCGGCAATCACGGCCCAGGGTCCGTATCGTTCGCGATTGATCGTGTCATCCATCGATCTATTCCCGGTAACGCGCACGTAGCGCCTTCTTGTCGGGCTTGCCGACGGCCGTCTGCGGAATCGCGTCCACGAACTCGACCGACTTCGGCGACTGATACGAACCCTTGCGCTGCGCGACCATTTCCACGAGTTCGTCCGCCTCTGCCGATTTTCCTGCGCGCAGCACGACGACCGCCCTGATGGCCTCGCCCCACTTCGGATGCGGCACGCCGATCACCGCGACCTGCGATACCGCCGGATGCTGCGCAATGATGTCCTCGATCTCGCGCGGATAAACATTAAATCCACCGGTGACGATCATGTCCTTGGTGCGATCGATGATGCGCAGGAAGCCGTCCGGATCGCGCACGGCGACATCGCCGGTGTGCAGCCAGCCGCCGCTGAACGTCTCTGCAGTGAGTTGTGGATTGTCGCGATAGCCATCCATCACCAGCGGCCCGCGCACGCAGATCTCGCCCGGCTCGCCGTCGGGCACGGGACGCATCTGCGCGTCCATCAGTTCGACATGCAGCCACGGCACGGGGCGACCGCAACTGGCGAGCCGGCGCAGGTCATTCACGTCGTGCTCGGACTTGCGCATCAGCGTGATCGACATCGGCGCTTCCGCCTGTCCGTAGAACTGGAAGAACACCGGACCGATGCGCTCGATGGCTTCCTTCAGACGCACGGGCGACATCGCCGAGGCGCCGTAGAACACGGTCTCCAGCGACGACAGGTCGAACTCGCCGAAGCGCGGATGATCGAGCAGCGCATAGATCATGGTCGGCACCAGCATCACGCAGTTGATGCGGTGATCCTGGATGGCCTGCATCACCGCGACGGGATCGAAGCCCGGCAGGATCAGCATCGTGCCGTTCTTGAGCAGCGTCGGCATGAACAGTGCCGCGCCCGCATGGCTCAGCGGCGTGCAGGACAGCACGCGCGGCGGATTCGGCCATTCCCATTCGGTCAGCATGATGGTCAAGGTTTCGAGACCGGTGCGATGCACGCTGGCGAGCGCCTTCGGCTTGCCCGTCGTGCCGCCCGAGTAACCGAGGCGCTGGATGTCGTGCGGCCCGACCTTCGGCGCAATCAACGGCGCTGGCGTGAATCGTTCAGCGAGTGCGCAGATGTCGTCGGCAAAGTCGCACTCGCCGAAGGCCATCAGCCGCAGGCCCGGCACCTGCGCCTTCAGCTCGGCCGCGCGGGCGCCGTAACGCTTCGCATCGAAGATGAGGATGTCGAGACGCGCGTCGGTCACTACATATGAATGATCCGCAAGGCCACCGAGCGGGTGCATCGGTGCATTGATGCCGGCCAGCAACTGCACGGCATGACTCGCGTGCAGCACTTCCGGACGATTCACCGACAACATGCCGACACGCGCACCGGCGCCGACGCCAAGACTCTGCAGCGCCTGCTGGAACTGACTGGTCGCATCGCGCACCTGACCGACCGTCAACGTCGGCCCGTCCGATAGATGCAGCAGCGGACTCTCGCGCCGCTGGTTCAGCGCGTTCACCAGCAGGTCCGGAACATAGAGCCGTCGATGCAGGTCTTCGTGATGCATGGTGCAGTGATGACACAGCCGCTACGAGGTTCGCAAGGGGCCGACGGACCGGATGCGTGCCGCGCATCCTTGCGGATCCTCAAGATGAATCAGGTGCCCGCACTCGGGAAAGTCGATCCGCTCGACCACATCACCTGCGCTGGCCGCGATCAGATCCGCAATGAGCCTGAAGTCGCCGAGGTCGCGTCCTGCGCTCATCAGCACGGTGGGCATCTGCAGCGTGTGTACGCGTTCGATGTCGGGCAGCAGCGGTTCGTGATCGTCGCGAATCCAGGGTGCGCAGGAAAAGCGCCGGATCGACTCGTGCAACTCCTGCCCGATCGGACTGTGCCGGGTCGGGTCGAACAGCGGATGCTGCCACCACAATTCCCGCGCCTCATCGAGCGCGCCAGCGCGGGCATGCGCGGCGATGGGTCGCCAGAGAGTGCGCCATGCATCCGACCACTCCCAGCCAACCATCGCCGGACTGATGAGCACCAGCCGCGCAACGCGTTCGGGATGTTCGAGGGCGAAGTTGAGCGCGATGCCACCACCCATCGAGACACCGATCAGATCGCAACGCTCGATGC
>CAYWHG010000267.1:0-4340 GCA_964457865.1 uncultured Steroidobacter sp. | reverse complement strand
AGCGGCGGTCTCCAAAACCGCAGGTTGGGGGTTCGATTCCCTCCTGGCCTGCCACGATCGGCAGCGGCGTAATGACAGTGATTCATGACTGAACAGGCACAAGAAAGCGCAACTGCGCTCGACGCAGCAAAGCTCGCTGCCGGTGTCGCCATCGTGGCGGCTGGCGTGGCGGGCTTTTATCTGCTGACTGCGCAACCGATCTGGCTGCGCTGGATCATTGTGCTGGCAGCCCTCGGCCTCGGGGCGCTGGTCAGTCTGCAGTCCTATCAGGGCAAGACGTTCTGGTCGTTCGTGCAGGGTTCCCGCGTTGAGCTGCGCAAGGTCGTATGGCCGAACCGTCAGGAGACGATGCAGCTCACCATCGTGGTGTTCGTGATGGTCGTCGTGCTCGCCCTGTTCTTCTGGGGCCTCGACACGCTGCTGGCGTTGTTGACACGTTACCTGACCGGTCGGGGAGGTTGAGATGGCATTGCGTTGGTATGTCGTGCATGCCTATTCCAACTTCGAGCACCGTGTCGCCGAAGCGCTGAAAGACCGCATCAAGCGCGAAGGATTGCAGGACAAGTTCGGCGAGATCCTCGTGCCGACGGAAGCAGTCGTCGAGATGCGCGAAGGACAGAAGCGCAAGAGCGACCGCAAGTTCTTTCCGGGATATGTCCTGGTCCAGATGGAAATGGATGAAGGCACCTGGCATCTGGTGAAGGAAGTGCCGAAGGTGCTTGGCTTCATCGGCGGCACGCCCGAAAAGCCGGCGCCGATCACCGAAAAGGAAGCCATGGGCATCCTGCGTCGCGTCGAGGAAGGCGTCGACAAGCCGAAGCCGAAGGTGCTGTTCGAGCCGGGCGAAGTCGTCCGTGTCATCGATGGCCCGTTCAACGACTTCAATGGTGTCGTCGAGTCCGTGAATTACGAAAAGAATCGCCTGCAGGTCGCAGTGCAGATTCTTGGTCGCTCCACTCCGGTGGAGCTGGATTTCAGTCAGGTCGACAAGGCCTGACGAGGTAGGTGCTAGGCGCTAGGCCCTAGGCGCTAGGTCCGGACAGAGAGATCTCCTCTTCCGACCTAGTGCCTAGCGCCTAGAGCCTAGGGCTTTTTTACGGCTCGCGAGGGATGCGGGCCTTGCAACGATGGATCGCAATGGGGAGCTGCCAACCAGCAGCGTTTGCACCCGGAGAGCATCATGGCCAAGAAAGTTACTGGCTATATCAAGCTGCAGATTCCTGCAGGCCAGGCGAATCCGAGCCCACCCGTGGGTCCGGCGCTGGGTCAGCAGGGCGTCAACATCATGGAGTTCTGCAAAGCGTTCAATGCGCAGACGCAGAGCCTGGAAAAAGGTCTTCCGACCCCGGTCGTGATCACTGTCTACAGTGATCGCAGCTTCACGTTCATTCTCAAGACGCCGCCCGCGTCCGTGCTGATCCGCAAGGCGATCGGCATTGAAAAGGGCAGCGGCACGCCCAATACCAGCAAGGTTGGGCGCATCACGCGCAAGCAACTCGAAGACGTCGCCAAGCTCAAGCAGCCGGACCTGACGGCCGCGGATCTTGAAGCCGCGATGCGCACCATTGCCGGTAGCGCGCGCAGCATGGGCGTTGACGTGGAGGGCGTGTGACATGCCATTCGTAGCAAAGCGTATGAAAGCCTGGGCCTCGAAGATCAAGCCCGGCAAGCAGTATCCGATCGACGAAGCACTCAGCCTGATTCAGGAATTTTCCAAGGCGAAGTTCCGTGAATCGGTGGACGTGGCGGTGAATCTCGGCATCGATGCCTCGAAGTCCGACCAGCAGGTTCGCGGCTCGACCGTGATGCCTCACGGTATCGGCAAGTCGGTCCGCGTGGCCGTGTTCACGTCCGGCAAGAACCAGGACGCTGCTCGTGCAGCGGGCGCCGACATCGTCGGCCTGGAAGATCTCGCCGAGAAGGTGAAGGCCGGTGAAATGAACTTCGACGTGGTCGTCGCGAGCCCGGATGCGATGCGCGTAGTGGGTCAGCTCGGTCAGATCCTCGGTCCGCGCGGCCTGATGCCCAACCCGAAGGTTGGCACCGTGACGCCGAACGTCGCTGACGCGGTGAAGAACGCCAAGGCTGGTCAGGTGCGCTATCGCTCCGACAAGGCCGGCGTCATTCATTGCACGATCGGCAAGGCGGATTTCGAAGCGGCCAAACTGAAGGACAACCTGACTGCATTGCTGCAGGACCTGCAGAAGGCCAAGCCGGCTTCTTCGAAGGGTATCTATCTGAGGAAGATCTCCGTGTCTTCGACGATGGGCCCCGGCGTGCCGGTCGAGCAGTCCAGTCTGTCGCTGTAAGGCAGGCATGCGGCTCGAGGCGTGAGTCTCGAGCCAGAAGAGATTTTGGATTTCATTCCGGTATCTGGCTCAAGGCTCACGCCTCGAGCCTCGGGCCGGATTCGATTGATGCAGGGCAGGCGACGACGAGTCGATTCCGATCGACCCATCGAAGCCGGCCATCATCGAAGACCGCAGGCGAGCGTGCCGACGCTCTTAATGATCGCCCGCGCAGATGGTGTTACCTGATTCGGACTGAGAGCGATTCATCGTCGCGCGCAGATCCGGCTGAAGGGCGCCGTCGGAAGAAGGCGCTAGTAACTAGGCGCTAGGGTCCAGGTGGGAGTGCCTAAAGGCACAACCTGCTAGAGCCTAGTACCTAGAGCCTAGTACCTGAAGGTGAGTGAGCAGGACGCCCGCTCGACGTTATTAATGCTCTTCACGCCAGGAGGAAACATGGCGCTCAGACTCGATGACAAGAAGGCGTTGGTCGCCGAAGTGGCCGAGGTTGCGTCAAAGGCGCAGTCCGTGGTCGCTGCGGAGTATCGCGGCCTGACCGTGACGCAGATGACGAAGCTGCGGTCCACGGCGCGCAGCTCCGGTGTCTATCTGCGAGTCGTGAAGAACACGCTGGCCCGCAGGGCAATCGCCGGCACTCCGTTCGAGTGCGTCGGCGATAGCCTCAAGGGTCCGCTGCTTCTCGCGTTCTCTAAGGATGATCCCGGTGCAGCAGCGCGCCTGGTCAAGACCTTTGCCAAGGACAACGACAAGCTCGTCGCGACCGTAGTGTCGCTGGGCGGGGTGGCGCTGTCGGGGAAAGATCTCGACAAGGTGGCGAGTTTGCCGACTCTGGAAATTGCCCGCGCAACGCTTCTCGGAGCTTTGCAGGCACCGGTCGGAAAGCTGGTGCGGACACTGGCGGAACCGCCGGCCAAGTTCGCACGCGTACTGTCCGCGCAGAAAGACAAGCTCGGCGCTTCGGCATAAGCCGCCAGCGTTCGAATCGGTTAGCACATACTGTTTGGAGTTACGACAATGGCTGTTACTAAGGAAGAACTGGTCGAAGCCCTCTCGAATCTGAAGGTGCTCGACGTTGTTGAACTGATCAAGAGCCTCGAAGAGAAGTGGGGCGTCAGCGCCGCTGCTCCCGTGGCTGTTGCCGCTGCTGGTGGTGGCGCTGCCGCTGCGGCTCCGGTCGTCGAAGAGAAGACCGAGTTCAACGTGACCATGACCAGCTTCGGCGCCAACAAGGTTGGCGTGATCAAGGTCATCCGCGAAATCACCGGCCTGGGCTTGAAGGAAGCCAAGGACCTGGTCGAAGGCGTTCCGTCTTCCGTCAAGGAAGGCGTATCGAAGGCCGACGCGGACGCGATCAAGAAGAAGCTGGAAGAAGCAGGCGCCGCTGCGGAGATCAAGTGAAGTATGGGGATTCGTCCCCATATCACTCGCTTGCGGAGCTTGTTCGAAAAGCGGAAAGCGGCAGCAGGAGCAATCCTGCCGCCGCCTTCCCTATTTGTATTTCGGGTCATCGCTCAGCGTTGAGCGGTGATCGCAGTTTGAAGTTTCTACCCCTGTATTTCTGAGGGTGACCCAGATGGCCTATTCGTTCACCGAGAAGAAGCGAATCCGCAAGGACTTCGGCAAGCGTGAAAGCATCCTTGAGGTGCCTTATCTGCTCGCCATCCAGCTCGACTCCTACCGCAAGTTTCTGCAGGAAGACGCTGCAGAGGACAAGCGGAAGGATGCCGGCCTGCACGCTGCATTCAAGAGCGTGTTCCCGATCACGAGCTACTCCGGCAACGCCATTCTCGAGTACGTCAGCTACCGGCTCGGTACGCCGGTGTTCGACGTCAAGGAATGCCAGCTGCGTGGACTGACCTACGCCGCCCCGTTGCGCGTGAAAGTTCGTCTCATCGTCTATGACAAAGAGACGTCGACCCCGACCAAGAAGACGGTCAAGGACATTCGCGAACAGGAAGTCTATCTGGGTGAAATGCCCCTGATGACCGACAACGGCACGTTCGTCGTGAACGGCACCGAGCGCGTCATCGT
>CAYWHG010000266.1:0-4342 GCA_964457865.1 uncultured Steroidobacter sp. | reverse complement strand
GGGTTCGCGACCTCCTCGGCGCGGCTCGGATCAGCGAGCGATGCCGTCAGCGCGACAGCGCTGAGCACCAGCATTCGAACGATCTGAACCGTCACGCGGCACGCATTGCAAAAATTCCAGCCGATGCGGGAGTGTGGACAGAATACACGGCAGAGCGGCTATGTGCCGGCCGAAGGCACCGGGGTGAGGGTCCGCAGGCGCATGGGCCATGATTTTCCCCGATGGTTCGCTCAGGAAAGCAACGTACTCTGACAAGCAGTACATCTCCACGAGGCGGCGAACCATGTCACACAACCCCCGATGGAGTGGAGACATCAGGATCGCGGACAATCGAATGCGACAAGGGAAATCCGCAAGAGCACGACGGCGGAGACTCACGGATCCGGCCGAGTGCCGGTGCGAGAGTTCTCCGTGGCCTCAGAAAAATCCGTGCAGCTGCGCGAAGTAGAGACATCGATTCTTGCGTGCAGGGAAGAACGGGATCGCGATATAAATCGCGACAACGTTGCGAAACCGCATGCGTGTCGTCAACGAACAGCAGCGCTCACGCCTGCACAATCGTACGGGGTGATCGCTCCGGTGAAGATTGAAATCAGCGGTGCACGGGCCCGCTGACGCACGAATCGCATGACGTCCGTCCGCCTCACGCATCACTCAGCGCCGCCGGTAACGCCAGCGTCGCAATGACCGCGGCGACCAGCGCTCCATAAGCGATTTTGAAAACGAGCACGGTAATGAACACATAAGGACCGCTCCACACAACCGCCAGCGCTGCCGTCGCGACGCCGCCGAGAACGACGGTGGCCATCACCGCAAGCAAGGCAGCACGCAGGAATACGTTCTGCGGCAGCCGTGACGGCTTGGCGGTCAACGCAGGCACTGCACCATGGCGGACTCGCTTGCGAGTCAGAAGCGTCGCGACGACGACGGTCATCACGGTGATGATGAATGTCTGCGGCACGAAGTCGAGCGCGAGCCCGCTCGCACCCCACAGCGCGACCTGCTCCCGGCCGCCAAACACGATGAACACGAAGGCTGCGCTGAACAGACTGTTTATCAGCATGGCGATCAGTGTTTCCTTGCGCATATATCGCGCATGGATCACCGCTACGGCGTCGTCAGCTGTTGCGATCGTGCTCATGAGATGTCCCCCTTTCCATCCTCGTGCGAATCATCGGTCTATGGACCAGAAACGACCGGCAGCTCGATCGCCGAGGTGCGATTGGAGTTGCGATACAGCGTCAGAGTGATTGGCTTGCCGTCGGCAAGCGGCGGCGTCTGATAGGCCTCACCGATTGACGTACTGAGGCTGACTCGTATGCGATGTCCCTGCTTGAACACGTAAGAGATCGGGAAAAAGTCGAAGACGAGTTCGGCTGGTCCAAGTGCGACGACGCGTTCGTTGCTGAAGGATTGCGCACCCGCCCATTCGATCACGGCCTTCGCGTCCTTCGCATCGAACTCGTTGACGAAGCCCGCTTCCACACCGAACGATGCACCCGTGCCACGCCGGTCCTGTGCAACCCAGGCATATCCACGGTCGGTGAAGTACCGAATCTGCCTGAGCGCATCGGGCCTGCCGCTCATCGAACGATCCTGCGTTACGATCACCGGCATTCGTTCCGTTGCGAGCTGCCCACCCTTCGTCGGCCTGCGAAGCGTGATGGCGATGCGAGTGCCGTCAAAAGCCGCGCAGATATTCGGAGGTCTCCTGAATGCCGTCGTAGATCGCCGGTGGGTCGTACGGAGCGAACGGCGCAGCAGCGTGTGCGGTGAGGACCAGGCTCACCCACGCCAACGATGCGCTCAAGCCGACTCGGTTCATACCATACCCATGAACGCGTCGAAGACGTCGAACACGACGAGGTCGGCGATGACCGCCTTGAGCGCGGCAGGTTTCTCGCGCGCCGCTGCAAGCTGAATCCCGCCGAGGTATGAGGCGCCGAACATGCCGACCTTGCCCGTCGACCAGGGCTGCTTCGCAGCCCATTGAATCAGATCGGCCGCATCGCGCGCCTCTTCGTCGGACCAGGGTCCGCGGCGTGTTCCGAAAGAGGCGCCCTTGCCGCGTGCATCGGCAATGATCACGACGTAGCCGTGCTTGACGAGATCAAGCATGTCGGCGGCGGCGTAGCGCACAGTGCCGTCTCTCGCTCTCGCAGCGCGTCGGTACTGCGTGATCGACAGCAGCACCGGCAGAGCGCGGCTTTCAATCTGCGCGCCCTTCTTTGGCCGGAAGATATCGACCGCCAGCTGCGTGCCGTCGCGCGCGGGCACGTAGACAGACGTACGCGTCCAGTCGTCATAGCTGGCGTCACCGTAACCGGCATAGCGGCCGGGTTCGGACACTTTGCTTTCGGCAGCCGCCGTCGTGGCCGCCACCCCGAACATCATGAGAGCGAACAGCAGTTTCATGCGCGAGTTCCGCTACTGCAGGTTCTTCGAGCCGGTCACGGTCCAGTTCGTATCCTTGCAGAGTCCGCAGTTCGCGCCGACGAACATTGCCTTCTCGCTCTGCTTGCCTTTGAGCTGCCAGTCGAGCCAGCCGAGTACGGCTTTCGTCCATCGCAGGTCGGGATCCGGATACGCGCCGGTGTGGCCGACGGGAAGATCCGCCAGGAACACCGGAAGCGATTCGATCTCGTCGAAATTCTTCCTGCCGGCCATGCCATCCGGCGGACCACCCAGAAAGAACGCGACCGGCGCGCGCAGCTCCGACCACTCGAACCACTCCGCGAATTTTCCGCCTGCGGGCACCTTGGCGTCCTTGTCGAAACGGCCGCTGTTCAAAACGACCGTCGTCGTCGTCCGTGGATCGGTCGATGCGGACAGCGCCTGCATGCCGCCGCACGACTGGCCCATGTAGCCGACCCTGGCCGCATCCAGCTTGCCGAAGTACGCACTGCCCTGACGCGAATTCTCCTTGATCGCCCAATCGACGGCATCGGTCAGCACCTTGCGCGAGACGATCTGCAGCGGCTTGCCGTTCTTGTCGTTGCCGGCAAAGTTCCTCGTCGCGAACTCGACATCATTCGTTCCGGCGGCAACGACGAAGTAGCCGTGCGAGACGACTTCAGCGAGGAAGGCGGTGAACTCGATCGGCGTATTGCGGCAACCGCCGTTCGCAAACGCGACGATCGGCAGGCGCTCGCCCACGGGATACGTTGCCGGTCGAAAGATCGTATGCGCAGCGAGCGACGGTGACTCTTCACGAACGACACCGTAGGGCCCCGTGCCCTTGGGCGGCGCTTTCAGCCATTGCGCAAACAAGGCCTCCTGCTTCGCCCATGCCTCGGGGGTTGCCGGTAGATCAGCCCGCCCAGTGGGTGGTGTTTGTGCGCAGGCGAAGGATGCGATGCACGTCGCGACGAGCGCCGCAATACAGCTGGAAACTCGAGCCATGTGCGTCTCCAGACGAAAGTAGTGAGAGTGTCGGGCCATTGCCATTGATAAGTTCCCCGGTTCGATACGTCCCACGTGCAGACGGGCTTGGGGAGCGGACCGGGATCGAAGAGCGTGAGCTCGCCGAGGTCGATAGTCAGGAACGACACCTCGAAGCCCATCGCCTTCCGGCGTTTGCGCCTCCGGCCAGGCGGGAACAGCGATCAGCATTGCCGGCGCGAGAGCGCTCGCGATGCCGGTCGTTCGTGCGTTGCGTCGAACGCGCCCTGTACCATTCTTCCCCCAATTATTTTCGTGATCCCCTCGACAGCGCGCGCCATCGTCGATTGCGGGCACTGTCCCAAGTCCGTCATTGTGCGGAGTATTGCGACGACAATAAGTCCGTGGTGCAGCACAGAGAAGTCGTTATTGCCGACGGCACCTTCCGTTGTCGCCGAACAGAGCGAAGCTTGGCTGCAGGAACGTCAAGGTCGACCGAGCGCGCCGGCATGATTGCCCGATGTTCGGATGAATTCGCCGGCCAGCAGGCAAGTCACTTTCCCTGACGTCACCTTTCAGCCCATGCGGAACGTGCGCGGCGGCGTGACACCTTCTTCGAGCACTTCGATCGACTTGCGCCAAGCGAGTTCTTGCGAGGAGTTGATCTCGCCCAAATACAACACGTGCCGTTGCAGCACGCGTCCACCACGCACGCGCCTGTTCTCAACGATGCTGAAGTAACGGTGCTCTTTACCGTCCTTCTTGCGAGTGGTGGCGCGCAAAAACATAACGGACGTTCATTATCCGCAGAACTTCCCAGTGCGCCACCACCCAGGTCTTCACTACAGCCACTTTCACCGCATACCGCGCCTTGGCCAGTAGGAAAGTCAATGCACTACGCTTCGATCGCCCGCAAGAATGAGCAGAAACGAGAGTGAATCCGCTAAGTCGGGCTAACCGC
>CAYWHG010000265.1:0-4344 GCA_964457865.1 uncultured Steroidobacter sp. | reverse complement strand
CCCGGAACCCGACGGCCAGGCGAAGCGTTTTCCCGACAATGTCAGCGGGTACCAGCAATCGGCAGCTTCGCGCGACGGCCGACGGGGCGTCGTCCCTGTTCGAGCCCGGTCGCAATTGCTGGCGCGTCGAGAATGCATCGAAGGCCGCCTTTGTCATCGATGCCGATGCATATTTCAAGGCCTTCGTCACCGCAGCGCGCACCGCGCAGCGGTCGCTGCTGATCACCGGATGGGATTTCCACAGCCGCACACGGCTGCTGTGCAGCGCTACCGGCGGCGACTGCGATCTCGAACTCGGCAGCTTCCTCAATGACCTGGCGCGCGAGCGCCGCGACCTGCAGATCCATATCCTGATCTGGGACTACCCCATGATTTTCGGCATGGAGCGCGAATGGGCGCCGATCTACGGGCTCGGCTGGAAGCCGCATCGGCGCGTGCATTTCCGTTACGACAACACGCATCCGACCGGCGGTTCGCATCATCAGAAGATCGTCGTGGTCGACGATGCCGTGGCATTCAACGGCGGCATCGACCTGACGTGCCGGCGCTGGGATACGTGCAGCCACGCGGCCGACAACGAACATCGCGTCGTCGAGGGGTTGCCGTATCCGCCGTTCCACGACCTGATGATGGCGGTGGAGGGCGACGCGGCGCGGGCGCTCGGCGAACTGGTGCGCGAGCGCTGGCGTATCGCGACCAACGAGACGCTGCGCCCGCCGGCGGCACCGCGCCGCATGGAGTGGGCGCGACGGCGTCGCCGCGCCGCGCCTGACGACCGGCAGTCGCGCTGGCCCGACGACCTCGCCGTCGACGTGCGCGACGTGCCGGTGGCGATCTCGCGCACGGCGCCGCCGGTGAACGGTCACCGCGAGACCCGTGAAGTCGAGGCGCTCTATCTCGACATGATCGCGGCCGCGCGCCACAGCATCTATCTGGAGAACCAGTATTTCACCGCCCAGGGCGTCGGCGATGCGCTGGAGGCGCGGCTGCAGGAGGCCGACGGCCCCGAGATCGTCGTGGTACTGCGCAAACTGAGCCACGGCTGGCTCGAAGAAATGACCATGGAAGCCCTGCGCACCCGTCTGATCGAGCGGCTCCAGACGGCCGACAGTCACCGGCGTCTGCGAGTCGTCTACCCCTACATCGAGGGGCTCAAGGAAGGAACCTGCATCGACATCCATTCGAAGATGATGGTCGTCGACGAGACCATCGCACGCATCGGCTCGGCGAACATCGCCAATCGCTCGATGGGGCTCGATACCGAATGCGATCTCACCATCGCGGCCGACGGACGCGAGGATGTGCAGGCGGCGATCCGCGCGCTGCGCAACGCGCTGCTCGGCGAGCATCTCGGACAGGAGCCCGAACGGGTGCAGCAGGTCATCGATCGCACGGGCTCGCTGGGCGCGACCATCGACGAATTGCGGCAGGAACAGCGCACGCTGCGCGATCTCGAAGGCGGCGCGCAGACGCCCGAGACCCTGCTGAATGTCCTCAGCGTCGCTGACCCGGAGCGACCCGTCGGCCTGGGCGAACTGGCGAAGATCTTCAGCGCCGACGACTCGGCGCAAGCCGTCGCACCGCCCTCCGGCCGACCCGCCTGGGGAAAGATCGCCATCATTGCGGTCGTGCTGGCCGGCCTCACGGCGCTGTGGCAGCTCACGCCCGCGTCGGAATTGCTCGATACGCGGCGCATCGTCGCCTGGGCCCAGGAATTCGGCGATCACTGGTGGGCGCCGCTCGTCACCGTGCTGGCATACACGCCGGCGTGCCTGCTCATGTTCCCGCGCTCGCCCATCACGCTGTTCGCCGTCGTGGCCTTCGGTCCGTGGCTGGGATTCACATACGCCATGCTCGGACTGGAGTTCTCGGCGTGGATGACTTACTTCGCCGGTCAGCAGCTCGATCGCGACACGGTACGGCGCGTGGCGGGTCGCAAGCTCAACGACATCATCATGGTGCTGCGCCGGCGCGGCCTGATTGCCATCACGGCGCTGCGTCTGGTGCCGCTGGCGCCTTTCACCGTGGAAGGCATCGTGGCCGGTGCCGTCGGCATCAAGTTGTGGCACTTCATGGTCGGTACGGCCATCGGCGTGCTGCCGGGCACGCTGCTCGCCACCGTGTTCGGCGATCAGCTGAAGGGAGCGCTGCACGAGTCGCGCGATTTCAACTACTGGCTGCTCGCCGCTGCCGTGCTCGTCATGGGAGTGGCGACCTGGTGGGTGCGCCGCTGGCTGCTGGCGTCGGTCGAGCAGATGCACGCGGACGCCGGTGCCAGGCGCAATCCGGAAAGCCGCGGTGTCGAGCGCGCTGGCGTCGCGTGACGCGGCAGGATCGAGCGTTTCGATGCCTGCGGGAACGATCGCCGTCGCCTCCTACAACATCCACAGCGGCATCGGCCTCGATCGTCGCTGCAGTTCCGGCCGCATCGTCAGCGTGCTGCAGGAACTGGACTGCGATCTCTACGCGCTCCAGGAAGTCGACAACCAGCCCGGCGATCACGAAGAGTCGATGCAGCTCGAACGCTTCGCACGCGACCTGAGCATGACAGCCGTCCCGGGCCTGCGGATCGTGCGGCACACGGGCGAATACGGGAATGCCATCGTCACGCGTCTGCCGGTGCTGAGCGTGCGCCGTCACGACCTCAGCCATTCCTGGTTCGAGCCGCGCGGCGCCCTCGATGTCCAGGTGGAAGTGGCCGGCCAGCCGTTGCGAGTGATCGCGACCCACTTCGGTTTGAGTCGCAGCGAACGCCTCGCGCAGTGGCGTGCGCTGATGTCGCATCTGGCAGAAGTCTCGCCGGAGATGCCGACCGTGCTGCTCGGTGACATCAACGAGTGGTATCGCTCCTCCGCGATGCTGCGCGAAGCACGACAAACATTCGGCGAACCGCCGACGCCCGCCGAATTTCCCTCGTTCGCCCCGTGCCTCGCACTGTCCCGCATCTGGGTCCGCCCGCACGCCGCGCTGCTGTCCGTCACGGCTCACCGCAGCGCGCTGTCACGCCGCGCGTCGGATCATCTGCCGATACGCGGCGTCATCGATGTGGAGCGACTGCTTGAGATAGGAGGCGGAGTAACCGCAAAGAACGCATAGAACGCAAAATCGGAAAGGAGAATGGCCGCAAAAGGCGCAAAGACCGCAAAGGTAAGACCTATTTTTTTTGCGCCTCTTGCGCCTTTTGCGGCTATTTCTTTGCGGTTACTCGAGCTTCTTCTCAGCTATGCGCCGCCAGAATGCGGGCCTTGCTGGCTTCGTACTCTTCCAGAGTCAGGACGTTCAGTTCGCGCAGGCGGTGATGCTCGCGCATTTCGTCGCGCAGGAACTGCGCGGGCGGTTGCGGGCGTGCGGCCTTTGCGGCGGTGATGTTCTTGATGAGTTCGACGACGAAGCTCTTGCCGGCTTTCGCGGCGCCGATGCCACCGACCAGGTCGATCAGTACCGCATTGCCGTGGACGCTGGTGAACTGCAGCGATTCCGTGGTCCGCCGCAGGAACAGGTACAGCAGGGCGATCGTGGCGAGGCTGCCGGCGACACCGCCGATGAATCCGGGATGCTGCCATGGCGTTGTGCCGGCAAGACCCGCCCAGGTGAACGCTGCAGCCGTTGCGAGGCAGACGACAATGGCAGCAGCGAGGCAGAGCCACGCGACATTGCGCACTCGCCCGGGCCGCGGATTGGCGAAACGCAGATCGAAAGTGAATTTCCGCGGCGGCTGGCGCGGACGCTCGTACTGAACGGCGAGGAAGTGACCCTGCAGGATGCGGACTTCGGTCGAACAGCCGCGCAGCGTGCTGCGCAAGCTGTAGGTGGCGATCGTGGGGCGATGCGGCTGGCGCAGCGACATCGTCTCCAGATAATCCGTCGTCGCTTCGATCGCAATGTGCTCGGCGCGTCCCGCGGCGCTTGCAGGTGAGGCTTGCCGTGCGTGTGCGTTCACTTCCGTCAGACTCCGCCAGCGTGTCCGCCGGGCCGGCGCGGCACGCAATCATCTTCGATCAGGGTTGCGACGATGCTAGGGCGGAAGCGCGCGTACCCGTGGGAACTGCGTCACATCGGGCGGACGCAGCGGCTGCTGGTGCGAGGGCCGCTAGGGAAGTCCCTGATGGGTGCGGCTGCGAACGGGCGCAAGTGTCAAATCGAGGTCCGAGGAGAAGAGGTTCGGCTGAAGCCGAACCCACAGGAAGAGAGAATCTCGACATCTTCCTGTGGGGCCGGCTTCAGCCGGCCATGATCGACCGTGGCACCACGCTCAGCCCGCGCCGACGATCTCGATGAAGCGCAGGAACTCCGCGCGCGTGCGCGCATCGTCGCGGAAGTCGCCGAGCATCTTGCTCGTTACCA
>CAYWHG010000264.1:0-4373 GCA_964457865.1 uncultured Steroidobacter sp. | reverse complement strand
TGTTCCCCGTGGAGAATCTCCGGTGCCTTTTTCCGCTCCAGTCTTGCTTCCACAGCGGAACTTCAGCTACCGTGCCCGCCGCATGAATCGCACCACGATTAAACGCACGATTAAAACCATGACGCTCTTTGCGGGGCATCAGGGCTGTCGGCGCGCGTAAGTCAGAACCGATTCGACAGTATTCCAAGGCCCCGCCGGTAACGACGGGGCCTTTTTGTTTTTGGGGGCGCCCGTCATCGGCACAACGATGAGGTAAGTCCCATGTGTTCAGCAGTCGCGGCCGCCGTTCCCGGTGCCGCTCCCCTCCGCCAACCCAACCTGGTCAACCCCGTCGTCGCCGTGGTCGGTGCGACCGGCGCCGTCGGCGTCGAAATGGTCCAGTGCCTGGAAAAGCGCGGCTTCCCCCTCGCCTCGCTGCGTCTGTTCGCGTCCGCCCGCTCTGCCGGCCAGACCCTGAACTACGCCGGCCGCCAGCTCGTCATCGAAGAGCTGCGCGAAGACGCGCTCGACGGCATCGACATCGCGCTGTTCTCCGCGGGCAGCGGCATCTCCAAGCGCTTCGGCCCGCTGCTGGCGCAGCGCGGCACGATCGTCGTCGACAACTCCTCGGCCTTCCGCATGCACGACGACGTGCCGCTGGTGGTGCCGGAGATCAATGCCGATGCGCTCGCCGGCCATCGCAACATCATCGCCAATCCGAACTGCGCCGCGATTCTCAGCATCACTCCGCTGTGGCCGATCCATCGCGTGAATCCGATCAGGCGACTGATCCTCTCGACCTACCAGGCCGCCTCCGGCGCCGGCGCCGCAGCGATGCAGGAACTGCGCGAAGCGACCCGTGCGCATCTCGAAGACCGCCAGTACCAGCACACGGTGCTGCCGCATCCATATGCGTTCAATGTGTTCAGCCACAACACGAAGATCGATCTGGCGACCGGCTACAACGACGAGGAAACCAAGGTCATGCAGGAGACGCGCAAGATCTTCAACGAACCGGACCTGCGCATCACTGCGACCTGCGTGCGCGTGCCGGTGCTGCGCGCGCACTGCATCTCGGTGAACTTCGAATGCGAACGGCCGATCTCGGCGGCGGAAGTGCGCGAGATCGTGGGCCGCACGCCGGGCGTGAAGCTGGTCGACGATCCGGAGAAGAACTATTTCCCGATGCCGAAGGATGCGTCCGGTGCCGACGATCTGCTGGTCGGCCGCATCCGCCAGGATGTCAGCGATCCGTCGGGCCGTTCGGTGTCGCTATTCGTCGCGGGCGATCAGTTGCTGAAGGGCGCGGCGCTGAATGCGGTGCAGATTGCGGAGAGGTTGTTGCAGCAGGCGTGATCGGAGCGCCCCCTCCCTGCCCTCCCCCGGCGACCGGGGGGAGGGAAGAACTCGCTTGCTTCTTATCTCCCTCCCCCGGTCGCCGGGGGAGGGTTGGGGTGGGGGCCTTCCGAAACCTCAATCCTCCGGCACCACCCGCATCGTCTTCGTCCCGATCCGCAACTCCTGCCACTCCGGTGCCACCGCTTCGAAGCGGCCGCTGTCGAGACTGCGCAGCACAGCCTTCCACGACGTATCGTCGTTGCCGACGTAAAACCTGCCGATCTTTTCCCATCCAGTCTCGCGCCGCGTGAACGTCAGTCCGCCGTAGCGGTTCATCAGGACGAACTCATCGCTGCCGTCGTCATTGAGGTCGATGAACACGCCAGCCGGCTCCACGTTCTGCGCCATCGCGAATCCCTCGCCCGGCTTCTGGATCGCCTGCTGCACGGCGTCGGTCAGCCCGGACTCCATCAACGCACCCTCCGGGAACAGCTGCAGTCCCATCACAAAGGCCTCCGGATCGATCGGCGCCACGCCATCGCCGCGATGCTTCTGCGCCAGCGCAGTGCGCGCCGCCTTGCTGATGCGCGCTGCCTCCGCTCCCGTCTCGATGGCAGCCAGTTGCTCCAGCCGTTCGTGACCATAGCGCCCGGCTTCGAATCGCAGGTACTGGAACGGCGTCGACAGCCAGCCCTGGCGATAGCGCAGGTCCTGATCCGACGCCGGCAACTGCAGCGGCAACTGCGCGCGATGGAACTGGCTGCCCGCCGCCAGCCGGTACGGCGACAGGATCGGCGTCAGCCCGCCGGCGATCACCGCGATCAATGCCAGGGCCGCGATGACATTGATGCGCGCGATGCCGGGCAGCCAGCCGCGGCGATCGAACACCGAGACCGTGTAACCCACGGCATAGATCGTCGCCGCGCCGGCGACGACAAAGGCCCAGACACGCTCGACCGTGAGACCGTAGCTCTGGGTCCGCACGAACAGCGCATACACCGCCGTCAGCGCGACGATCACCGTCAGCGGCACAATCCAGCGCAACATCTGCGCAATCGCGTTCGGGTAGGGCTTCGTCACCGTGCCATCGCGATAGGCCGCATTCAGCAGGAGCACGATGACTGCGACCAGCCACAGCAGCCAGGCCGCGCCGATGGCGCGCTGTCCCGACGTCACGAGACCCGGCAGTTTCATGACGAGCGCCAGCGTAAACAACGTGAGGATCACGCCGGCCACGATCGCCAGCCACTTCAGCACATTCAGGATCTGTTCCAGCACCACTGAAGTCAGCCGGTCGATCGACCCGATCAGGTGCAACGCAATGCCGAACGTCAATGCGGTGACGGGATAGATGAAGATCGGCTCGCGGAACAGTTCGCGAAAGAAATCGATGCCGAGCATGTGGAAGAGCGCCGCCCACAACCCCAGCAACAGCCAGAACAGCCCGGTGAACAGCGCGCCTTCGGCGAGCACGAGCGTGTTGTGCCAGGCGCAGGAAAACAAGGTCGGGTAGTGGGCATTCCAGCGTCCGGCGTGCAGCCGCGCCTGCGCGAAGGGCAGCACCATCAGCCACAGCACACAGGCTTCGATGCCGAGCGCAAACAGGCCGCCTTCGTTGCCGAAGCGATTGCCCTCGCCCGGCAGCAGCACGGCGCTGCCGTGGTGCCAGCCGAAATAGAAGTACGCCGCCCCGAGCCCCGCGACGATCAGCCACAGGTCGCGACGCCGCGCGAAGCCCGCCAGCAGTTGCAGCGTCACCGGCACGAACAGCGCGACGCCATAGAACGCGAACAGCCACCCCGGCCGCGTCGCCGGCCAGTGCTGACCGACGATCGCATGATGCAGCCCGTACAGGGCCCAGCCCTGCAGCACCGCAACGATCAGGATGAATGGCAGAGATCTCTCGGCCGACCGCGTCGCATCTTCCATCGCTACTCCCGCGTGACTCCCGACAGCATCGTCGAGGCTCGTGGCAATCCAGTGCGGGGATTCTGACCGACTATGGCGGCGCGTTGCACGGGCGGCGACAGAGTAGCCGCATGGCGCGCATGGGAATCGGAAGAGGAGGAATGGCCGCAAAAAGGCGCAAAAAACGCAAAAGCAGGACAAAGAGAACAACTGGCAACTCTCGTTCTTACCTTGCGCTTTTGCGCCTTTTTGCGGCCATTCTCTCCCCGGTCTTCGCCTCCCTGCACTCCCGTTCCATTGGCCACACTCTCCCACTACGCTATCCCGCATGAGAATCTTCATCAGCTACGCCTCACAGGATCGTGCGCAGGTCGAACCCGTGCGCTACGCGCTGGAAGAACAGGGACACGATGTGTTCTTCGACCGCGACGATCTGCCCGCCGGCGAAGGCTATACCGCGCGCATCCGCGCGGCCATCGAGCGCTGCGACCTGTTCCTCTTCTTCATCACGCCCGACACCATCGACGCGGGCAGCTACACACTGAACGAACTCGATGTCGCGCAGCGCGTCTGGCCGCAGCCCTCGGGCCGCGTGCTGCCCGTGATGCTGAAATCCGTGCCGCTCGATCAACTGCCGGCCTGGCTCAAGTCCGTCACGCTGCTGGAGCCGGCCGGTAACACCACGGCGGCCGTCGCCGAAGCCGTGCACCGGATCGCTCAACTGCGTGCCCGCGAACGCCGGCGACGCATGGCTCTGATTGCTGTCCTGCTGCTCATCCCCACCATCGCGCTTGCGTGGTGGCTGATTCAGCGCTCGGCCGTCACGACGAAGGATGGCGCGCCGCTCGTCCGCATCGAGGGCGGTGCGTTCATGTTCGGCGACGACGAGAACTCGCCGCTGCGCGAAGTCCACGTCAGTACATTCTTCATCGACAAGTACGAGATCACGACCGCGCGCTATGCGAAATTTCTCGCAGCCACGGGCGCGGTCGCAGCACCGGAGGAATGGGAACTGCTCGATCTGTCGACGCAGGGCGAGTTGCCCGTCGTCGGCGTGTCGTGGCGCGACGCCGACGCCTACTGTCGCTGGGCAGGCCGGCGCCTGCCGACCGAGGCCGAATGGGAGAAGGCGGCCCGCGACGGCGACG
>CAYWHG010000263.1:0-4405 GCA_964457865.1 uncultured Steroidobacter sp. | reverse complement strand
ACTCGCTGCCCGATCTGAACTGGGCCGGCTTCTACCTGCTGAAGAACGGCGAACTGGTGGTCGGCCCTTTCCAGGGCAAGCCCGCCTGTGTGCGGATCGCGATGGGCAAAGGGGTTTGCGGAACGGCGGCCGCGCGCCGCGCCACCGTGCTCGTGCCGGACGTGCACGCCTTTGCCGGTCACATTGCCTGCGACTCGGCATCGAATTCGGAAATCGTCGTGCCGATGATTGCCGGCGACGAATTGCTTGGCGTGCTGGATCTGGACAGTCCGATCCTGGGGCGCTTCGATGCGGTGGATCAGGCGGGGCTGGAGGAGTTCGTGGCGGTGCTGGTAACGGCGAGCCATCACAGTCCCGTCATCCCCGCGTAGGCGGGGATCCATCTTCCCTCAGCCATCTTCCCTCAGAGTGGGTTCCCGCCTGCGCGGGAACGACGGACAGCAGCAGCCCGCTCAGCCCTTCGCGCGCGCGATGTACTCGCCCGTGCGCGTATCCACACGGATCAGTTCGCCTTCGTTGATGAACAGCGGCACGCGCACCACGGCGCCGGTTTCGAGTTCGGCCGGCTTGCCGCCGCCGGTGGCGGTATCACCGCGCACGCCCGGATCCGACTTCACGATCTTGAGTTCGACGTGGGCCGGTGCAGTGACGTTGAGCGGCACGCCGTTCCACAGCATCACGACGCATTCCATGCCGTCCTTCAGCCACTTCATGGTGTCGCCCACCGCTTCCTTGCCGGCGGTGTACTGCTCGAAGGTGTCCGGCACCATGAAGTGCCAGAACTCGCCGTCGGCGTAGAGGTACTGCATGTCCGTTTCGACGACGTCGGCGGATTCCACCGTGTCGCCCGACTTGAACGTACGTTCGATGACGCGGCCGGTCTTCAGGTTGCGGACGCGGACCCGATTGAACGCCTGGCCCTTGCCGGGCTTGACCATCTCGTTTTCGACGATCGAATACGGATCGTTCTCCAGGATGATCTTGACGCCCGACTTGAATTCGTTGGTGGAAACGGTGCCCATGAAAATGCCTCGGCCCAGGTCGATTGCTGAATTTCTTGAAACTGTAATTGCCCGGGCACCGCAGCGTGTGACTGCAAAAAGCCGATCTGCGAGAATCCGGCCCGCTTCATGGGGCCCCTGCATCGATGGCCCGGGAAAAGGGCGCAGATGATAGCCGCAAGCACAAGTACAGGCCAGCACGGCGAGTGGCCGCGCCAGCGGTGGCAGCAGGCATTGGCCGATGCCGTGACCTCTCCCGTGGAGCTGTGCGAGATGCTGGGGCTCGATCCCGCCGTGGCTGTTCCGGCCGCCATGGTCGAGGGTTTTCCCCTGCGCGTACCGCGCGGCTTCGTGGCCCGCATGCGTCGCGGCGATCCGCGCGATCCCCTGCTGCTGCAGGTCCTGCCGACCGGCGCCGAGTCCACCGTGGTCGATGGCTTCGTGACCGATCCGGTGGGCGACAAGGCCAGTCGTGCCGCCACCGGCGTGCTGCACAAATACGCGGGCCGGGCCCTGCTCATTGCCACCGGGGCCTGTGCGGTGCACTGCCGCTACTGCTTTCGTCGTCACTTCCCCTATGCCGAAGACTCGGCGCTGGCTGACGGCTGGCGCAGCGCCATCGAGCACCTGCAGGCCGACACCTCGATCAGCGAAGTGATCCTGAGCGGCGGCGATCCGCTGAGTCTCAGCGACCGGCGGCTGGCGCAACTCACGGACGCGCTGCAGGACGTGCCGCATGTGCGGCGGCTGCGCATCCACACCCGTCAACCCATCGTGCTGCCCGAGCGCGTCGATGCGGGACTGCTGGATTGGCTGTCCGGCCTGCGCCTACAGAAGGTGATGGTTCTGCATGCCAATCATGCGAACGAGATCGATGCACAGGTGGCCACCGCCTGCCGGGATCTCGCTGCGTGCAATGTCACGCTGCTGAATCAATCCGTCCTGCTGGCCGGCGTCAACGACTCCGTAGTCGCACTGGCGCAGTTGAGCGAAGCACTGATGGCGATCGACGTGCTCCCCTACTACCTTCACCTGCTTGATCGGGTGCAGGGCGCCGCGCACTTCGAAGTCGACGAAGCGACCGCTCTGCGGCTGCATGCCGGGCTGCTGGAATGCCTCCCCGGCTACCTGGTCCCGCGGCTGGTGCGGGAAGTTCCGGGCGCGCCATCCAAGACGCCCGTCACGTTCGCCGGTGGGGGTTGCTGACAGAATTGGCTGCCCTCACCCCTAGCCCTCTCCCGCAGGCGGGAGAGGGTGAGTTGGTTGAAGCCTTATTTTTCCGGAGTTTTGCTTTGGCCGAGCAAGCCGCCATTCCCCTGATCGTCCTGACCCGTCATCAGGACAATGTTGAAGCGATCAACAGCAATCTGCGCAATGCGGGCCTCGCTGCGCACTGCAACTGGATTCGTGAACTCAACGATCTGGGCGATGCGCTTGCGCAGATCAATCCGCACCTGCTGCTGGCCTTCGTCGGTCCGGATGCCTCGGACACCGCGAAAGTGATGTCCGTCGCCACGCAGTTCGGCAATGGCATTCCCGTGGTGATCGCGCGCGATCAACTCGACGAGGACATCATGGCGGCCGCCATGCAGCAGGGCGCGCGCGATGTCGTGACCTTGCGCAATCCCGTGCGTCTGCAGGCCGTGGTCACGCGCGAAGTCGAAGCGCACCGGCAGGCACGTTCGCTGAACAGCACGCTGCATTCGGCCCGCGAGTACCGGGCGCAGCTCAAGTCCTTCATGGCCGGCTCCGCCGATGCCATCGCCTATGTGCAGGAAGGCATTCTCGTCGATGCCAATCCCGCCTGGATCGAGCTCTACGGCCATGCCGGCGCAGACGCGATGATCGGCATGCCGCTGATGGATTTCTTCGATTCGTCGGCGCACACCGCCATCAAGGGCGCGCTGGTCGCCTGCATCCAGGGGAAATGGTCGGATCATTCGCTGCGCGCACCGGCGCTGCTCAGCGACGGCGGCTCCGTACCGCTGGAGATCGAACTCTCCGTCGCCGAATTCGACGGCGATCCGGCCGTGCGACTGTGCGTGCCTTCGCAGAAAAAGGACGCCGGCAACTTCGACGAACAGCTCACCGATGCGCTCGAACACGATGCGGCCACCGGCACGCTGCAGCGCAAGTTCTTCGTGCAATGGTTGAAGGAATCCCTCGCCCACCCGATCAAGGCGGGCGTACGCCACCTCGTCTCGATCCAGCCCGACCGTCTCGGCGCCGTCGCCGACGATGTCGGACCGCTCAATTTCGAAGAATTCATCGGCCAGTTCGCCGGCCTCATCAATGAAGTCCGCCAGCCCAACGATCTGATCGGCCGTTTCGGCGACGGCAACTTCATGGTGCTGATGGAGCGCGGCACGACCCGCGACATCGAGACTTGGGCACGCCAGCTCACCCAGAAAGTCAGCACGCAGGTCCTGCGGATCGGCGACAAGCAGATCTCGTGCACCTGCACCGTCGGCATCGGCATGATCGATCCGCGCCAGCCGGATGCGGGTGCATCGATCAACGACGCCATCGCCGCGCGCCTCAACGGTCACGAGGCCGGCGGCAACCGCGTGCATCTGATCGATCATCTCGAGGAAGACACGCGCCAGCAGGCAGCCGACGAGATCTGGGTGAAGCGCATCAAGGCCGCGCTGATGGAGAACCGTTTCCGGCTCATGCAGCAGCCGGTCGCGAGCCTGCTGGGCGGCGAGCGCGGCATGTACGACGTGCTGGTGCGCATGATCGACGAGCAGGGTCAGGAAGTGCTGCCCGGCGAATTCATTCCTGCCGCCGAACGCAACGACCTGATGAAGAACATCGACCGCTGGATCATCGGCGCGGCGATGTCGGTGTGCAGCAGCCGCAAGATCGACAAACTGTTCGTGCGCCTGTCGAAGGACTCGATGCGCGACAAGTCGCTGCTGCAGTGGCTGGCGAACCAGCTCAAGGCGACCCGCATCGATGCCGCACACATCGTGTTCCAGATCAGCGAACAGAATGCGACCGAATATCTGGCCGACACCGCCGAACTCGCCGCCGGCCTGCGCAAGGCCGGCTTCCAGTTCGCCCTCGAACACTTCGGCACCGGCCGCGATCCGCAGCGTCTGCTGGCGAATCTGCCGCTGAATTTCGTGAAGATCGACGGCACGCTGATGCAGGGCCTCGCCGTCGACCAGGAGCAGCAGCAGAAGGTCCGCAACTTCGTCGATCAGGCCCGCGGCCGCAGCATCAGCACCATTGCCGAACGTGTCGAAGACGCCAACACCATGGCGGTGCTGTGGCAGCTCGGCATCGAGTTCATTCAGGGGTACTTCGTGAATGAGCCGGAGCAGGTGGTGATGGGGTGAAGGCCGGCTGCTGGCGACTGGCTGCTGGCCACTGGCCAGATTAAGAAGTCCCTCTTAAAT
>CAYWHG010000262.1:0-4501 GCA_964457865.1 uncultured Steroidobacter sp. | reverse complement strand
CCAGATGAGCTGGGGCACAGCGGAAACGAGCCCTGCAAGGGCCGCACCCGCGCCGAGCGCTACGAACACTGCCGGCAGAACGCAGCAGACCAAGGTGCCTGAACTGGCGAGCAGTGTCAGCGCGGCGACGCCGACATTGCGACGATGCTCACCGTTCATGTTTCACCTTGAGCTGCTCGCGGATGGCATCGATGGACCTGTCGGTCCGGACGATCGCCTTCACATCGTATCCAGCATTGGTCAGCGCCTGACGCAATACATCGTCGCTGATATCGGTGTCCGGCCTGGTCACAACGGCTACCAGTCGGTTTTCCAAGCTGACCACGACATCCGCGGTCGCGGGATTCTTGCGCAGCGTTTTTTCGATTCCCTGGGCACAGAAGCCGCAGACCAATCCATTGACGGTCATCTCGATGGTTGTCGCATGGGCGAATGACGCGAAGGTGAGCAGTACACCCAGCAGGCCGCTTTTCGTGCGATTCATGGTGTTTCCTCAGAAGTTGAACATCAGCATGGCTTGCAGGTGACCCTCTTGAGTGACGCCCGCTTCGACCCATCCATTGCGCTTGAACAGCCGCACGAGAGCCGCATATTCGGTGCCGTCGTACAGGCCACCGGTGTATTGCCTTGCCTGAACCACAAACCACACTGCCAGCGTCGCGTAGTCGTGTTCGTAGGGCGCTATCCCCAGTTGCAGGGTATCGATGCGATGACTGTAGGCGCTGGATTCGTGCAAGTCGGAGCGAAGCGAGGCGTATACCCGCCGCGTCTCATAGTCGAGTTGACCGCCGACGTTCCAGGCGAACTCGTTGTCGCCAGTCTCTCCAATGTGCGCCCGGCCCAGACTTCCCCAGACAAACACGTTGGCCTGTGCTGCTTCCATGTTCCAACGCCTGGGAAGGTAGTTGAGCCGCGCGTAGGTGATATCGCGCGTGTCATCGCTCTCGGAGCTGTTGAGCGAAAGGTGCCCACCGCCGACCGAATAGCGGAAAGATGGCGCATAGAACGCCTGCACTTCCGTCATCGTCCCAGCGCCGTACTCACCCATCACCGTCGTGCCATCCGCGAATGCGATCGGCTTCGCGATGGCCGGGAAGTGCAGCAGGCAGCACAGCAATGGCGCTGTCGCCTGCGCGACGCACTTGAGTCGAATGTTCATCGAGTTCTCTCCAGCAATGATCGAAGGCACATCGCAAGCGATGCGCGGAACGGATCACCAGGCGCTAGGAGATAGGTGGGGGATTGAGCGGCAGATAGGCGGGCCCAAAGGTTCCCTGGATCGCGACTCTCAGGTAACCGCCGCTGTTCATGCGAGGAACTGACAGGGCTGCGGCTGCCACTGCGATGCTCACCGAACAAAGCGCCGCGCATCCGCCTGTCATCGACATGTCAGCCGGACAACAAGAGCAATCCTGTCGGGAATCGTGGCCGTCACAGTGCTCTTCCACCTGCGTTTCCGGCAACGGATTGGTGCTGACCTGCGCCACGCCCTGCAGCACAAGCATCATCAGCAGCAGACAGCTGATCAGACGACGCGCAGTTCCGGAGAGGGTAAACACAGGCCGATTGTAGTCAGTCAGCTGCGATGTTCAACACGCCATCAGGTGACGATCCGCCCGCACATCCTGTCTTCGGCTTCCTGTAAGCGACGTAGAAGCCATATCCAAGTAGCCCGACTGTCGCCACGACGAAATACCACTTGTAAGATACCAAGGCATCGAGCGTGGCAATCCACGCACCAGCAACGCCTGCTCCTACAAGAATGAACGGTAACAGGCAGCAAGCTGCGCAAATACCCAGGGCGGCGAGGATTCCGCCGGCTGTGGTCCATTTGGCGATCCTTCCCCCGTTTCCACCCCTTGCAACTACACGCAGTGGGTTCCGCCAGGTCTTCCGTTCCGGTTTGCATGTGACTTCCTGGATTGTGCCGCCGCAGCTTCCGACGCCGCAGTCACATGGATCGAGTTCGGCATCGAGTACACCCCGCGTCCCTTCGGGTCCAGTCATGCGCAGCGAAAGCGAATCAGCATTCGGTGCAATCGAAATCTCGAACTGCATGAACGGACAACACCGGCGCTCGTTCGCAACGAACCTGGCGACTTCCTGGATCGCGTCCGCCGGAAAGCGAAAGGCATAGCCATCGGATAGCTGCTCTCGGTGCTCGGCGATCTCGCTGAAGAGTCTCTTTGCGAGATGAAAGTGCGCTGCCCGTTCCTCCTTCGGAATGGCGCCTGGGACGCATGCGATTTCATCCATGCGTTGTGCAGTGGGGGGCACGTGATCTCCTGCTTCTTGCCTCGACGCAGGTGATCGTACATATTCAAGTCAACTTGAAGTCAAGGACTCTTTGGCATGAAGACGCTCTCGATTGGAGAAGTCGCCCGGCGAATGGGGATTCGAACGTCGGCGCTGCGGTACTACGAAGAAGCAGGCATCCTGCCGGCAGCAGGCCGCGTCGGGGGGCGGCGTGTCTACGACACCGATATGCTTCGCCGCATCGATGTTCTGCGATTCGCGCAACAGGCGGGCTTTTCGCTCGACGAAATCAAGGTTCTGTTCCATGGCTTCGGTTCCACCACGCCGTTGAGTGCGAGATGGCAGAAGCTCGCGAGGGAGAAGCTGAAGGAACTTGACGAGTTGGCCAGCCGGGTTCAACGAATGCGCCGCGCACTGGAAGTCAGCCTGAAGTGCGGTTGTCTGCGAGTCGAGGACTGCACTCTGTCGCCCCTCGATGCGACCGAAGGCACGATCAGATCAGCCTCGTCCAGAGGCGGATGCTCATGCTGATTCTTAAATCCTTCGCGCTCTTCGTTCTGACCGCGCTCGCTGAAATCGTCGGTTGCTACCTGCCGTACTTGTGGCTCAAGAAGAATGGATCGGCATGGTTGCTGCTTCCGGCGCTGGGAAGTCTGGCGCTGTTCGCGTGGCTGCTGACGCTTCATCCCGCAGCTGCAGGCCGTGTATACGCCGCCTATGGCGGTGTCTATGTCACCGTCGCACTGGTCTGGCTCTGGAAGGTCGATCAGGTGCCGCTGACACGATGGGACATCACCGGTGCCGTCGTCGCAATCGCTGGCATGTGCATCATCGTGTACGGCGGTTGGCGTGCGTAGTCACGAATCAAGGCATGTCCGCCCCTGGCCGATTACGGACTCCCCTTCCAGTCATTGACATTACGATTATTCTCGTAATATCGTCGCTTCCATGGAAACGAAGCATGCCATCGAGGCGCTAGGTGCGCTGGCCCATGAGCACCGTCTCGCAATTTACCGCCTATTGGTAGAACGAGGTCCAGACGGTCTGCCAGCCGGGGCGATCGGCGAAAGGGTCGGACTCGCTCCCTCCTCGCTCACCTTTCATCTGCAAAATCTGCATAGAGCACGATTGATCCTGCAGCGACGCGAGAGTCGCAGCTTGATCTACAGCGTCGATTTCTCCGCCATGAATGACCTGGTGGGTTACCTGACCGAGAACTGCTGTGCCGGGAGCAGCTCATGTGTCACGGCGTGCAAACCTGCCCCGGGCACCAAAGCGACCAAACGCAAGAGAGCTGTGTGATGGTCATGGAAGTTGCGTCATCCATTCTGCGATCAACCGCCGAGTTTTCCGGGCTGTGCCCAGCCAGTTCGGCGTTCCTGTCAAAACATCTCTGATCTGAGGTATTCAGTATGAAGCGCCTGCACGTACACGTGAGCGTCGATGATCTGGCCAAGTCGATCCAGTTCTACAGCACGCTGTTTGCCGCTGAGCCCACGGTGACAAAGGATGACTACGCAAAGTGGATGCTCGAAGACCCTCGCGTGAACTTCGCCATCAGCAAGCGCGGTGATGAAGCAGGGATTCGACACCTCGGCATCCAGGCAGAAGACCGGGCCGAACTGGCTGACGTCTACTCACGCCTGCAGCGTGCGGAAGCGCCGATTCTCGAAGAAGGGGCCACGACCTGCTGCTACGCGAAGAGCGAGAAAAACTGGGTCGAGGATCCGCAGGGCATCCAATGGGAGACATTTCTCACGACCGGCGAAAGCACGACCTATAGCGCAGCACCGGTCAGGCCCAATCAGGGCAAGCCGTGCTGCGAGCCAACCAAAGCGGCGCCGAACTCGAAGCGCGCATCAAGCTGTTCGTGAATGTCCCTATCGAATCGCTGGATCGCTTGGCGCTTCAACAGGCGGTACGTCCCTGAGTGCGGCACGCAGGGCAATCGGCGCAACGAGTGCGGCGATTAACGCGCCGTAGAAGATCTTTGGAATGATGATCGCTGCAAAACTCGCGGAACCATTCCAGACCAACGCCAGCACACCGGTCGCGAGTCCGCCGAATACGACCGTTGCCGTGATCGCGAAGAGCAACGCACGCAACAACGCATTCGACGGCAACCGCGGCGGCGGTCCCGACAGGCGCTCAATCGTCTGTTGATGAACCCGCTTGCGCGTCAACAGCGTCGCTGCGACCACGGTCATCAGCGTAATGAGGAATGTCTGCGGCACGAAGTCGAGCG
>CAYWHG010000261.1:0-4525 GCA_964457865.1 uncultured Steroidobacter sp. | reverse complement strand
ATCTGTATCGCAAGCTGCGGTCGCTGGGCGTGGATTTCCGGCAGTTGGCGGAAGACTGACGGAGAGACATTCCTATCTGAACGCGGCTTCAAGCTCCGGCAGATAGGGCGCGTACGCCCGCCAGCGACCCACCGAGCTGCTGTAGACAGGACGGCGCACCTGCCAGCGGCTCGGCGTCTGAACCGCGCGCTCGTGGCGATGGAAGGCCAGGCAGCGCGAGTCCCACGGCACGTCCAGAAAATCCAGCAGCCGCCGTGCCTGAGCTTCGACATCGGCCACGGTTTCCTCATAGCGCACCGTCAGGATGCGCAGCGGCAGATGTTCTTCCCAGTGCGCCATCAATCGCTGGTACTGCTTTGCGAAGAACGCCAGGTCGGAAAAATCCGTTGCATAGCGCTGCTGCGCATTGAAGTTCTCCATCCAGATCGACAAGGCGGTGTCGCGCAGATCGCGCTGGCAGTGAAGGACGCGGGCATTGGGGAACAGCACGGCAATCAGCGCCAGGTGAAAGAAATTCAGCGGCGACTTGTCGATGATGCGCACGCGGTGCTTCGGTGCGCCGGGCCGCAGGGCATCGAGATAACCGGTCGCGTGCGTGCGACTCTGCGCTTCGTCGATCAGACTCGCGGCGTGCCAGGGCGCAGCCTTGCCCGCGCACTGCGCGGCGTTGCGTGCCATGTCCGGCAGTTCGCCCGCGCCATGCACGAGCGGATGCGAGGCGAGAATCTGCTCGGTCAGGGTCGTGCCTGAACGCGGTAAGCCGACGACGAATACCGGCTGGTCATTGCCGACGCCGAACCGGCGGCGTGCCGCAAAGAACTCGCGGCTGTAGCGATCGATCATCCCGTCAATACGGGCCGCGAGGGCAACGCGATCCAGTGCGCCCGTCGCAGCGCGCCGTGCGGCATTGGCAGTCATGCCTGCAGCGGCTGCCGCTGCGTACCGACCCCGTCGATCATGGAATTTGGCCAGCCCGTAGCCGACCAGTGCGTGCGCTTCGCCTGTTGCCGTCGCGTCCTGGAGGATCGAATCAGCAGCCGCAAGGACAGCAGCGTCCGGTTCGTCCCTGATCAGCGCAAGATACTGACCGATGGCTTCGGCGTGACGCGGCTGGCGCTGCAGCACGTTCAGATAGCAGTCGAGCGCTCCCTGCGACTGGCCGAGATCCTCCAGCACGCGCCCGAGACCGAACCAGCTCTGGAGGTCGTCGGCATCGAGCCCCAGCGATTCGCGAAACACCGTTTCGGCGCGCCCTGCCTTGCCGCGGGCGGCGAGTTCGCGTGCCAGACGGCTTCTGGCGCGCGCCAGCTCCGGTGCATGGCGGGCGGCGCGCTCGAAGCATTCGATCGCATCTTCGAGCTGTGCGGTCTCGATCAGCAGATTGCCCAGCGCCAGGTAAGTCTCGGCGCGCGTCGGATCGATGTGCAGGGCACGTTTGAATGCATCGAAGGCGCGACGCCGATCCTGAGTCCGGTAGCGCGCGATACCGAGGTTGTGCCAGCCATCCGCATGTTGCGGATCGCAATCGATGGCTTCTTCGAAGCAGCGGGCTGCGTCGGTCAGTTGTCCATCGAAGGCGAACACACGGCCGAGATCGACCCAGGAGCGCGCATCGTGCGGTGCGAGTTCGCAGGCGCGCCGCGCCGCGTGCTGGGCGGGAAGCGACTGTCCCAGGACTGCATGAATCTTCCCGAGGTGCCGATAGGCGTCGGCATCCTCGGGATGTGTCTGCAGCCAGGTCCGGCAGAGTTCGAGAGCGGTTTCCGGCGCGGCGCGGTGCAGAGCTGCCTGCACGGAGGCAAGAAGCTCTGCCGCAGCGTCAGAACTCATACCCGGCACGGACGATGACCGCCGTCGGGGCGCCGAAGTAGTTGTTGCTCTCGATGTCGCGGAAGTGTTCGATGTAACGCTCGTCGAGCACGTTGCGCACCTGCAGCGACAGTTTCCACCGCTCGAAGCCGTCGTAGTACAGGTTCACATCGACACGCTCATAGCCGTCGAGCAACGCGTAGTCGTCGACCGTGCCGTCAACCCACTGGCTCATGCCGGGATAACCGAGGAAACGGTCGCCGATGCTGATGGCGGTGATACCGAATCCAAGGCCCTGGAGCGCACCGCCGCTGAATTCGTACTTGGCGAACAGGCTGTACTGCTCCTCGGCGGAGGCATACGGCTTCATGCCGTAGTAAGGGTCGGCCCGATCGACGTATTCGGCATCGAGCCACGACGCGGCGAAACCCAGCGTGAGTCCCGTCGCCGGCGATCCTGAAACTTCCAGTTCGACGCCGTCAGTACGCTGCTTGCCGCCGTTGATCGAGAAATCGATGTCGACCGGATCGGGAATCGGCGTATTCACCAGGTCCTGGCGGAACACGGCGAGCGTCGCGCCCAGGCGATCGTCGAACCAGTCCGACTTCAGGCCGATTTCGTATCCCCGTCCGGTTTCCGGATCGAGGATGTTGCCGTCGCGACCGACGTCGGAGATCGGGTTGAACGACTGCGCGAAGCTCGCATAGCCGCTGATATTGGCGGTGAAATCGTGCGTGAGGCCCACGCGGAACGTCGGTTCGCGATCCGTCTTGCGATCGCCGATGATGCCGCCCGGATAGGCGAGGGCTTCCTGCTTCGCTTCATCGTAGCGGGCGCCGAGCAGAAGCTTCGTGCGCTCGGCAACGCTCAGCGCCACCTGCGCATACACCGCCTGGTTGCGGCTGCGAGTGCCGAAGTCGTAGTTGAACGGCAGCGCGGCGGCGCCGCCAGGAATCGTGCCGACGCTGGCGAAATCGCCCTCGTAGATATTCGTGCGTCCGATGTACATGTAGCCGAATGCGGTGTGGTCCTCGCGTTCATTCTTTTCGATGCCGACCAGCAGCGAATGCTCGCGACCGAACGCTGCGAAGCGTCCGTCGAGGCGCAGTTCGCCCGCCCACGCATCGCGCTCGATCAGGGCCGTGTCGGCGTACAGGTTGGACTCGCCGTCCGGCGCCAGGCCGCCGTGGGCATAGCTGTCGAAGTAACGATGGAAATCCTGGCTGCTGTCCTGCAGGACCAGCGTCGCGAGCCAGCGGTCGGAGAATTCATGTTCGACGGTCAGGGTGCCGAGGAGATTCTCTGCGGACGAATCCTTCTGCGCCGGCAAGCCCACGAACCGGGTGCGGGGAATTTCCGGGATCAGCAGCGTGTGGCCTTCCGGACGCAGCGGAATGCCGTGCGAGGGCACGAACTGCTCATCCTGGTACAGCACGTCGATCGTGGCCGTCGTCGCCTCGCCGATCTCGAACTGCACGCTCGGTGCAATGACGGCGACGCGCGTTGCGACGCCGTTGATGAACGAATCGCCATCGTCGTACACGGCGGTGACGCGACCCGTGATCGAGTCCTTGAGGCTGCCGGTGACGTCGACTTCCGCGCGATAGTTGTTCCAGGAGCCGACCTGCGCGACCGCGCTGCCGCCGAATTCCGCCAGCGGCTTCTTGCGCACGATATTGATGAATCCGCCGAGCGAGCCCTGTCCGTACAGCGCGGCCGACGGTCCCTTGATCACCTCGACCCGCTCGAACGCGGCGAGATCGAACGAGCGCGTCGGGACGGCGAAACCGTCGATGCGGATATCGCGAAAGTCGTTCAGCTCCTGGCCGCGGATGACGAAGGATTCGCCGGTCGCCAGGCCGCGTCCCGCGAACGGTCCGCCCGTCGTGGAGCCGCCGGCGATCGATACGCTCGCCGTCAGTTCGAGCGCGCTGGTCAGATCGCGCGCCAGCCGATCGTCGATGGATTCGCGAGTGACGACCGTGATCGCCTGCGGCGTCTCGCGAATCGACAGCGGCATCTTGGTGGCGCCCTCCTGGATATCGGCTTTGAAACCGACATTGTCCAGGTCGACTTCTTCAACGACCCGGATGGCCGAGAGCTTCGCCGCGGAGTCGCGCAGCGAATAGACGTTGCCGTCACCCGCAATGGCCTCCACGCCCGTGCCGGCGAGCAGCGCAGTGAAGGCCTCGTCGATCGAATACTCGCCGCGCAGTCCCGCGGTGCTCTTTCCCTCCACCAGTGCGCGGTCGTAGGCGAGACGCACATTGGCGCGCGCTGCCGCGGCGTCGAGCGCCTGCCCGAGATTCCCCGCAGCAATGTCGAATCGCAGCCGTGCCGATTGCGGTCCGGGCGCGGGCTGGGATTGGGCGCCGCTCACCGCGGGGGCAGCTGCCAGTGCGCAACCAGCCAGCACGGAACGCAGCGCGAGGCGAACGGGAGACGCGATGGCAGGAGAAGTCCCTGCCCTGGGATCTGAGAGAAGCATCTTTGCCTTCCTGCCAGTTGTTATTGGGAACGAGAATGATTCGTATTATCCGCGGGCGGTCGCGGCGAGTAAAGCGATTTGGCGAGACTTGCGTCCGTGAGGTGTGCGGGGCGCGAGGGCAGAGGCGGTGGGAAACGCCGGGTTCCTATTCGCCGACGCGAATCACCAGCGCCTCGATCTGCGCCTGCCGCAGTTTGCTGCGCGTTTCGTCCAGCTTCTGCAGGTTGG
>CAYWHG010000260.1:2138-4607 GCA_964457865.1 uncultured Steroidobacter sp. | reverse complement strand
TCGGCGGTGAGTTTGAGATTCTGGCCCTGCGCGATGCGCCAGTTCGCTTCGAGGAGGCCGACCCATTGCTTGCGCTCCCCGGGGCCGAGCGTTTCGTCCGTGAGATAGTCGGCTTCGGCAAGCCAGGCGATGGGGCCGGTGCGAAGGCCCGCGAAAATGCCCTGCATCTGGCGGTCGCCGGCGTCCGTATCGTTCAGATTGAAACTGGCGCCGACGCGCCAGACATTGCGCACGTATTCGGCGCGCAGGCTCGCCTGCTTGCCTTCGTCCTGTTCCGGGCCGCTCGCCGTGCCGTTGGTGAGCGCGAGTTGTGCCGACCACGTCGCCGACTCGAAACCCACCTGCACGCCGCGATCCGGCGTTGCGAAGTTGATGCCCGTGACCTGGCGGATGAATGCGGCGTCGTCTTCGAGCCGCAGGCCATAGGGCAGGTAGAACTGTCCCGCCTGCATGTTCCAGCGCCGATCCTGCGTGGTGTAGCGTGCGAACGCTTCCAGGTTGGTGCTGCCGCCGGGTGCGAGACGCTGATCGATATAGACGGCGAAGCGGTCCGGCACGGCAATGATTGCCAGATAGGCGCGCACTTCTTCGAGATCGAATTCGGACTGCGCATCGTTGTGCGGAACATCGGTATACGTGGCGTTGGCGCGCAGATTGCCGCCGAGCGCGAAGAAGCGGTTCACGGCGCCGGTCCAGGTATCGGTGCCCGTGCCTTCGATGCGGCGCGCCGGCAGCGCGGTCTGCGCCCAGGCATTGCCGAACGCATTGCGCATGCCGCCGCCCGCGGGATTGAAATGACAGTTGCCGCACTTCAGTCCTTCGCGGACGGCGAAGTACGGTTCGGCGTGCGCGATGGGGATGGCGAAGAGCGGCAGCAGCGCCAGGAATTTCCAGAACACCGTGCTCGCTCTCATCGTGCCGTCTCCACCGTGAAGCGCAGAACGAAATCTCCGCCGGGCGCGCCATTGCCGTCGCCGTCGATGGCGCGTGCGCCATAGTCGGTCAAGGCAACGGGATCAGTGCCGCTGATGCGCAACTCATAGATCTGCGCCGGCAGGACTGCGAGACGCGGCGCGATCGCGATCACCGTGGGCTGCCGGGATCGAACCGTGACATCGATCGGTATCGCGGCTTCGTTGGCCGGGTCGAAGTCGCCGTCCGCCCCGGCGGCATGCAGCGTGATCAGATCCGCCTGCAGCCGGGACGTGTCGAGTTCCACGTTCGCTGCAACGACGATTTCGCGCAGCGTGGATTGCACGCGCTCGCCGCTCGCCGGCGCCACGGCCGTCAGCTGCGCAGGCTCGAAGCCCGGCTTGCTGCTGGTTGCCGCAGCAGCATCCGCCGCACCGTCCGTGATCCACTGGCGGATGACTGCAATCGTGTCCGGCGGCAGCGCCGGTCCATTGAGCGGCATGCGCGCGCCGACCGCGGCCGTGCCTTCCAGCTTCTGGATGAGATAGCTCGCATCGGGATTGCCCGGCTGCACACGCAGCAGTGCCGGTACTTCCACGCTCGGCGCACTCACGAGCATGGCGTAGGACACACCGGCATCGAGGCGCAGGCCGAGCGGCGCTGCCGCGCCGGCGTGACATCCCGTACACAGGGGCGTGAAGACTCGATCCTGAATGGACTGGAAATTCGGCTGCAGCGCACCGCTGTCGCCTGCTTCCGGTCGGCCGTTCTGGTCCAGTCCCTCGCCGTTGCCGGCACAGGCAGTGAGTGCGCAGGCCACGCACAGGATTCCCAACTTCATCATCCTCATGCACCGCAGATGGTTGCTCACAGGCAGTGAGTGCCCTCGCAGACACGCCCGGTTCATTTCGCGCGCTTTGAACCTTTGCGCCATGCGCCGGTACTCACGGACACCGACGATCGACATCGGTGCGCAGAAGGGAGTGCAGTCATGGGCATGCAGAGCACGGTCCACATCCACCGGCGATCCATTGCTGTCGTTGCCTTGCTCGCGCTGACCGGTTGCGGTGGCAGTAGTGGAGGTGGTGGAGGAAGCGGCGACGACTACACGCCGCCGCCTCCACCACCACCGACGGTATCGCTCACGGCGCCCGCGGCCGGTTCGGTCAACAGAACGGTGCCGCTGTCGGCGAACGCGAACGCGACTGCAGGCGTGACGCAAGTCGAGTTCCTGGTCGACGGCACCTTGATCGCGAGCGACACGAGCGCGCCCTACTCCGCCGATTGGGATACGTCCACGGTCGCCGACGGTTCGCACTCGCTCACGGCACGCGTGGTCGATGCGAACAATGTCAGCGCCACGTCGACCGCCGTCGCAGTGACGGTGGCGAACTCGCCGACCATCGATGTTGCGCTGAGCGCGGCGGAAGTCTTTCCACGAACCGATTCCACCGCCACGGGGGAAGGTCAACTCACATTCAATCTCGTGACGGGCGCGGTAAGCGGCGGAGTCACGTTGACAGGGATCACTGCGACGCTCGCGCACATTCACGGCGG
>CAYWHG010000260.1:0-2038 GCA_964457865.1 uncultured Steroidobacter sp. | reverse complement strand
CGGCAGCAACGTGGTGCCGCCCGTGACGAACGCCGCCGACGGATTCGCGGCCATGACCGTCGTCGAAGCGGCGAACACCGCCACCGTGCATGTGCAGACCTCGGGCGTGAACGATGCCACCGAGGCTCACGTGCACAATGCCCCTGCGGGAGAAAACGCCTCGGCGCCCTTGCTGACGTTGATGAAGGATCCCGCGGTGGCTTCACACTGGTCGCTGGAACAGCAGGGCATCACCCAGGCCGATCGCGATGCACTCGCCAACGACCGGCTGTATGTCGATGTGCATACGCCGGGCGCAGTGAATGGTGCGTTGCGAGGCCAGTTGTCGCTGGATGAGCAGACTGCGCCACCTCCACCTCCTCCTCCGCCGCCGCCGACCGTGACGCTGGCACAACTGCAGAGCACGATCTTCACGCCGAGTTGTTCGGGCTGTCACACCGGCGGCGGCTCGGTGTTGCCTTCGTCGATGAACCTGTCGAACGCGGCCGCCTCGTATGCCGCACTTGTAGGTATCGCAAGTACAGAGCAACCCGACGTGCAGCGCGTGAACCCCGGCAATCCGGACGCAAGCTATGTGGTTCGCAAACTGGAAGGCACACCCGGCATCACGGGAGATCGCATGCCGCTGGGAGGCGCCCCGCTCAGCGCCGCATTGATTGCCGACGTGCGCGCGTGGATCACGGCAGGCGCACTGAACAACTGATCGCTGTTGATTTCTCATCTGGCCGTCGAGGCGCGTATGCTCTGCGCACCGGGAATTCTCTCGGACGAGCAGCGCGCGCCAACGGTCCGGAATGAGCACGTGCATTGCCAGCGACAGAGGGGACGACTCGCGATCGTGGCGAATGGCGGCACTCTGCGCTCTGTGCTTTTCGAGCGTCGTGGCCGTGCCGGATGCACGCGCGGAAACCAACTGGGACGGTTCGCTGGCTCTGACCAGCGACTACCTCCGGCAAGGGTTGTCGCAGACGCGCGGTGAGCCGGCGCTGCAAGGCGGTGTGCGGGCCACGCTCGACGAGCGCTGGACCGTCGGCGCCTGGGCCTCCGGCATCGAGCGCTATGCCGGATCCAGCGATATCGAGATCGACGTGTATGCCGCGCGGGCCTGGAGAATCGCGCCCGAGTGGGTCGCCTCGGTCACGGCGACGCACTATTTCTATCCCGACGACACGCGCTATGTCAGCTACGACTACGACGAGCTCACCGCCTCGCTGGGCTACCGCTCGATGCTGTTCGCGACCGTGGCATGGGCACCCAACTACACCGATTTCAGCTACCGCGGTATCGCGACCGATCGATCAGCCCTGTCGTACGAACTCAGCGCGACTCAGCCCATCCTGCGCGGCTGGTCCGGCACCGTCGGCGCGGGCTACCGGGATCTCAGCGACCTGTTCGACGACTGCTACTGGTACGGCCACGCCGGTCTCATGCTGGCAGCGAAACATTTCACCGTGCACCTGACGTACACGTACGTGGACTCCGCGGCGCGGCAGCTCTTCGGCCGCGAACGCGCCGACATCGCCTGGTCCGGCACGGTGATCTGGAGATTCGGCGACAGCGATTGAACCGGATGGCTCGCCGAGGGTACTCACCAGCGTGATGACGCACGCCCGCAACAACACGAGTCCCAACGACACCAGTCCCAGGGTCGCGCCCGTCGCCCGGTCCGCCGGACCCGGCAACAACGACGCCGAGCTGGAACTCGTTCGCCGGATCCGTCTGCGCGACCGCGCCGCCCTGCGCGAACTGTATGTGCTGTATCACCGCCGCCTGTCCCGCTTCCTGATGCGGCTGACGCAGCGGCAGGATGTCACCGAGGAGATCATCAACGACACGCTGCTGGCCGTGTGGAACACCGCGCCGCGTTTTCGCGGCGACTCCCGCGTCTCCACCTGGATCGTCGGCATCGCCTACCGGCGCGGACTGAAGACCCTGCGGCGACGCTCGTTCGAACTCGTCGAACTGGAAGCGGGCGACGACCTCGCGGGCGCCGACGAACTGCAGGCATGCGAAACGCGGGAATGGATCGAAGGCGCCC
>CAYWHG010000259.1:0-4623 GCA_964457865.1 uncultured Steroidobacter sp. | reverse complement strand
GCGATCGACAAGGCCGGCATGCCCGAGGAAGCGCTCGAACAGGCCCGCAAGGAACTCAAGCGCCTGGAGCGCATGTCGGACGCGAGCGCCGAGTACTCGATGCTGCGCACCTGGATCGATCTCATGATCCAGCTGCCGTGGTCGAAGCTCGACCACGAATCCATCGACATCGCGCATGCGCGCAAGGTGCTGGACGAGGATCACTACGGCCTCGACAAGATCAAGCGCCGCATCGTCGAGTATCTCGCCGTACGCAAGCTCAATCCGCAGGGTCGCAGCCCGATCCTGTGCTTCGTCGGCCCGCCGGGCGTCGGCAAGACCTCGCTCGGCCAGAGCATCGCGCGCGCGGTCGGCACGAAGTTCGCGCGCGTCAGTCTCGGCGGCGTGCACGACGAGGCCGAGATCCGCGGCCACCGGCGTACCTATATAGGAGCGCTGCCGGGCAACATCGTGCAGGCCGTGAAGAAGGCCGGCACGCGCAATCCGGTGATCATGCTGGACGAGATCGACAAGCTGGGCGCCGGCATGCACGGCGATCCGGCCTCGGCGCTGCTGGAGGTACTGGACCCGGAACAGAACAACACGTTCCGCGACAACTACCTCGGCCTGCCGTTCGATCTGTCCAAGGTCATGTTCATCGCGACAGCCAACATGCTCGACACGATTCCGGGGCCGCTGCGCGACCGCATGGAAGTCATCGAGCTGACGGGCTACACCGAGGACGAAAAGGTCGAGATCGCCCGGCGCTATCTCGTGAAGCGTCAGCTCGAAGCCAATGGCCTCAAGCCCGAACAGGCGACGATCACCGACGAGGCGCTGCACCAGATCGCGCACGACTACACGCGCGAAGCCGGCTGCCGCAATCTGGAACGCCAGATCGGCGCCGTGCTGCGTAACGTCGCGGTGCGGATTGCCGACGGCAGCGTCACCGATCAGGCCGTCGACGTCGACGGCGTCCGCAGCATCCTGGGCGCACCGCGCTTCGAAAGCGAAGTGGCCATGCGTACCAGCGTGCCGGGCGTGGCCACGGGCCTGGCCTGGACGCCGGTGGGCGGCGACATCCTGTTCATCGAAGCCACGCGCATCCCGGGCAACGGTCACCTGATCCTCACCGGTCAGCTGGGCGATGTCATGAAGGAAAGCGCGCAGGCGGCGCTGTCGCTGGTGAAGTCGCAGGCGGAACGGCTCGGCATCGATGCTGCGCTGTTGCGCAGGAGCGATGTGCATATCCACGTACCCGCCGGCGCCATTCCGAAGGATGGTCCGAGCGCAGGTACGGCCATGTACACGGCGCTCGTTTCGCTGCTGACGGGCAGGACGGTGGCCAGCGATCTCGCCATGACGGGCGAGATCAGCCTGCGCGGCCTGGTGCTGCCGATCGGCGGTGTGAAGGAGAAGACCGTGGCGGCGCATCGCGCCGGCATCCGTCGCGTCCTGTTGCCGGCAAGAAACCGCAAGGATCTCGAAGATGTGCCCCAGAGCGTGCGCGATGATCTGCAATTCGTCTTCTGCGAACGCGTCGACGACGTGATTCGCGAAGCACTGGGGATCACCTTCGACGTCACGCCGATCACGGCGGCCGCGTAACTCGCCTCGCATCGTCATCCCCGCGCAGGCGGGGATTCCATCTTGTTGAAAGCATGGATCCCCGCCTGCGCGGGGATGACATCCGCTATGTGCTCTACATGTCGCGGGCGCAGCAGCGAGTGCTGTCGTGTGCGCAGAGTCACACTTCGCCGAATCGGTTATTGCTGAACATATCGCGGTCGCGCGCTGGCATGTGCCATGCAACACCTCAGCAATGAATCGCATTGCAAGATCGATGAGAAGGGAGTAACTAAGACACATGTTTCGCACGCACACTTGTGGCATGCGCAACGTTGCGCGATCCGGCTCCCATTCAAGCGAGTCGTGGTCGCACGCTTATCTCTCTTCGCCGCCGTTCCCTAGCATCGCCTGCTCGCCTGCGCACCGCGCTGGCGCAGTTTCCAATGGAACCTGTTCCCTCATGGATCAGTCTTGGTCTTATAGGACATTGAGTTTTTGCGGAATGGCGGCGCACGATGGGTCCGGTCGTATGCTGATCGCAAGGCGGAGAGCAGAGTTGGAGTTTCCGGTGAGTCGAACGATGTGACGCGTGCCGGACAAGGCGGTCCATCACACAGCGTGCCTCGTTCCATGCATTGACACATTCAATCAGTTGGAGGGCGGTTCGATGTCAGACAGCCCGATGGCAAGCCCGAAGCACGGGTCAGCCTCGCAACGCGGCGAGAGCTTCGTTGAATCCCTGAGTGCGTACAGCCGGTTCCATCGTGCGCAGCACTGGTCCGGCACCTTCGGCGAATTCCTGCGCACCGTCGTGCCCGGCAATGCCCGGCAACTCGCGCGCACCAGCCACGAATATCTCTGGGACATGCTCAACTGGTACGGGCGGCCCGATGCCAATGGCAACGGCAGCGACCCCGCCGGTCCCAAGGAACTATTCAAGCGCGAGCTGTACGGCATCGACGAACCGCTCGGCCGTGTCGTCGATTACTTCAAGGCCGCGGCCGCGGGGTCCGACGTCGGCCGTCGCCTGCTGCTGCTGCTCGGCCCACCCTCGGGCGGCAAGTCGACCATGGCGATCCTGCTCAAGCGCGGACTGGAGGAATACAGCCTCACCGACGAAGGCGCGATGTATGCGCTGCAGGGCTCGCCGATGCACGAGTCGCCGCTCAATCTCATCCCGGCCAGCCTGCGTGCCGAATTCCGCGACAGCTACGGCGTCGAGATCCGCGGCGAACTGAGTCCCTGGGCGCGCGACCGCCTGGAGCGCGAATTCGAAGGCGACTTCCTGCGCATGCCGGTGGAACGCGTGTTCCTGTCGGAATCGGCCCGCATGGGTGTAGGCACTTATGCGCCGCACGATCCCACCACCGCCGATCTGGCCGACCTGGTCGGCTCCGTTGACTTGTCGAAGGTGGCCCAGTACGGCGACGAAGGCGATCCGCGCGCCTGGTCATGGTCGGGCGCGGTGTATGCCGCGAGCCGCGGCGTGCTGGAGATGATCGAAATCCTCAAGGTGAAGCGCGAGTTCCTGTACCTGCTCCTGACCCTGACGCAGGAAAAGAACGTCAAGGTGTCGCGCTTCCCGCTGATCTATCTCGACGAAACCATCCTCGCGCACACGAACCTGGCGGAATTCCACAAGTTCCTGCAGGAGAAGGAGAACGAGGCGCTGCTCGACCGCATGGTCATCGTCAAGGTGCCGTACACGCTGGCCTATCCGGAAGAGGCGCGCATCTACACCAAGCTCGTCTCGGCGGCGCCGGCCTTCCGCGATGTGCATCTCGATCCGCATGCACTGCGGCTTGCCTCGGTGTTCGCCGTTCTCACGCGCCTGATGAAGCCGGAACGCGAAGGCCTGGACCTGTCGAAGAAGGTCCGCCTCTACGCCGGCGAGTCCGTGGAGGGGTTCGCCGAAAGCGAAATCAGTCGTCTGCGTGCCGAGGCGCCCGAAGAAGGACTCACGGGCGTGAGCCCGCGTTTCATCGTCAACGCGATTTCGAACGCCATCACGCGCAGCGACAAGAAGAGCCTCACCAGCATGGAAGTGCTGCTGGCGCTCAAGGATTCGATCGAGACCGACGCGCGCATGGACGCCAAGGCCAAGAAGCTCTGGATCGACTACCTGGTGCTGGCGCGCAAGGACTTCTACAACCGCTGGGTGAAGGAAGACGTGCATCGCGCCCTGTTCGCCTCGTTCGAGGACGAAGCGCAGCAGCTGCTCGACAAGTACCTGGACGAGGTCGAGGCTTCGCTCGATCACCGCGAAGTCACCGATCCGATCACCGGCGAATCGCGTCCGGCCGACGAGCGCTTCCTGCGCTCGGTCGAGGACAAGATCAAGGTGTCGGATTCCGGCAAGCTGACCTTCCGCCAGGAAGTCGTGCGCAAGGCGATGGTCGCCTACAAGTCGCACGAGAAGTTCACGCTGAACAGTCACTCGCGCATGCGCGAGGCCATCGAGCAGTACCTGTTCGAGGAGCGGCGCGACGTGCTGCGGCTGGTGACGTCGGCGGCACGACCGGACGACGAGGCCCGCAAGAAGATTTCCGCGGTTCAGGAACGACTGACCGGCGAGTACGGTTATGACGATCACAGCGCCAAGGAGGCACTCAGCTACGTCACGACGTTGCTCGCGCAGGAATAGGTACTACATGACGGGGGTTTCGACAGCGCCATGAGCGACCCCACTTCGACCGCCCCCGGTGGCACGAGTCCGGGAGACGCAGGCTGGTACGACCTGTTCTCCCGCGGCGCGCGCGACTGGCTGCGGCACAACGAGAAAGTCCGCGACGCCGTGCGGCAGCATCTGCCGCAGATCGTCGCCGGTGCCGACGTGCTCAACGGCGGCGCCAGCACCGTCCGCGTGCCCGTGCGGATGCTCGAACACTATCGGTTCAAACTGCGTCCGCCGGACCAGCAGGAAGGCGTCGGCCAGGGACAGGCGAAACCGGGCGACCGCATCGGCCGTCCGCAGCCGCAGGACAGCGACGAGCGCGGCCAGGGCGGCAACGAGGAAGGCGGCATCCAGTACACGCTGGAATTCCGCATCGACGACATCGTCGACTGGCTGTGGGA
>CAYWHG010000258.1:0-4625 GCA_964457865.1 uncultured Steroidobacter sp. | reverse complement strand
TAAGGGCGTATAGGTCAAAAGCCTATCGAGGGTTCGAATCCCTCTCTCTCCGCCAAACCTGTCAGTCCCAACTGGCCGAAAGCGGTTCATGTTGGTAGGATGCGCGCCCCGCCGGGGTCGGATCCTGCGGGTGTCGATGCGGACCGCTGCAACCTCTGGTGTTTCAAGCGGTTACGCATGGTGAATCGGCGCTGGCAGGGCCGGTTCAGCAGGGTGAATTCACTGCCGCATCGTTTTCAGTGCGCCCGTAGCTCAGTTGGATAGAGCGTCTGGCTACGAACCAGAAGGTCGGGAGTTCGAATCTCTCCGGGCGCACCACTTACTCCGCACTTGCGACTCCTCCTCCAGGTCGCAACTCTCTCAGCGGCGGCAATCAGATTCTCGACTTCGGCGCGCGATCGCGCGTCGTGATCCGTCCGATCCGGACGATCCTCGAAAGACACTCCGCCCGCTCGCAGCCGTCGCCGGAACGTGCGCTTCAGGTGGTGCACCTGCACCTTTCCGAATCCCTCGCATGGTGACGTTGCAACTGTCGATCCGCGTGTGTGCCGGGAGACCAGCCTGTCGCTGCAGTAGCAAACGTATCCGTGTCTCCCGCGTTCTGAACTGCCTGCGGCGCCTCTTCCCTGACCAAAATATTCCGACGGATATAGCGGTGCATTCGGTACATCGCTATATTCTTCTGGCTATTGCGGCCTGCGCAGGGAGGTCGCGTTCTCACCAACAACGAACAGCGAGAGTGGGCATGCAGAATCGACAGACAAGAATGGCCGGAGTGTTGCTCGCCTATGCGACCGCACAGAATGTCGCATGGGCCGACGATGCGGTGTTCGAACTGGGCCGCATCACCGTCACCGCGCAGCGGATACAGGAGTCGGCGGTGGCGGACAGCACGGTCAGCAGCGTCGAGATCTGGAATTTCGATCGCAACACGCTCGACGAGGCGGTCAAGCTCATTCCCGGGGTGACCAGCACATTCGACAGCAACGGACGGCGCAACGAGCACGACATATTCGTGCGCGGCTTCGGTCGCTGGCAGGTGCCGCTGTCGATCGACGGCATTCGCATCTATCTGCCGGCCGACAATCGACTCGATTTCAACCGCTTCCTCACACAGGATCTGGCGGAGATCCAGGTGCAGAAGGGTTACGTGTCCGTCCTTGATGGTCCCGGCGGCATGGGTGGTGCCATCAATCTCGTCACGCGCAAACCGACGCAGGCGTTCGAGGCCGGGGCCGAGGCCGGCGCTGCCTTCGACAACGACGGCTCCTATGCGGGATGGAACGGTTACGCGCGGATCGGCACCAGGCAGGAGAATTTCTATCTGCAGGCGACCGGCAGCTATCTCGATCGTGACCACTGGCGACTCTCGGATGATTTCCGGCCCGCCAGCGCCATCGAAGACGGCGGTGATCGCAACGCATCGGGCAACCGCGACTGGCGGGTCAATGCGAAGGCGGGATACACGCCGAACGAGACGGACGAGTACAGCCTGAGCTACACATCGCAGTCCGGCAGCAAGTGGGCGCCGCTGAATGTGAACAACGACCCGCCCAATCCACCCAACAGCTATTGGCGCTGGCCGTGGTGGGACATCGAGAACATCTACTGGCTGTCGACCACGCAGATCACGGAGGGCAGCTATATCAAGACGCGCGCGTTCTACAACACGTTCGAGAACGCGCTCTATGCCTACGACGATGCGACCTATACGACGCAGTCGGCCAATGGACGGTTTCGCAGCATCTACGACGACACGGGCTACGGCGCCAGCATCGAGGCAGGCTTGCCGCTGCCTGGCAGGAATACGCTGAAGGCTGCCGTCCACTATCGGCGCGACGAACACACCGAGTACAACATCAACCGGCCGACGCATCCGACGTTGAGTTCGGTGGAGCCCGTTCAGACGACAGAGGAAGATACCTGGTCATTCGCACTGGAAAACACGTTCAACGCGACCGACGCAATCGATCTTGTCGTGGGAGTGAGTTACGACAGCAACGATCTGCGCCAGGCCCAGGAATACAACACCACGCTGGGGCTGTTCGAATACCCGACCGGCGGCAGTCACGCCATGAACGGGCAGGGCGCCGTGCATTGGCGCTACAGCGATGTCGGCGAGCTGTACGCCAGCATTTCCTCACGCACTCGATTCCCAACGCTGTTCGAGCGATTCAGCACACGATTCGGTACTGCCCTGCCGAATCCCGATCTGGATCCCGAGCGTGCGATCAACTACGAGATCGGCTGGCAATTGGCACTGCCGGACCGCAATACCAATGTGACTGCTGCGGTGTTCTACAACGATGTCACCGACATGATTCAGACCGTGGTCGTGAATCCGGGTCCGCCGCAACTGACCCAGACGCAGAATGTCGGCGACGGTGAATACTATGGCGTCGAGCTGGGTATCGATTCGCAGCTCAATGAGCAGCTGCGCATCGGCGCCAACTACACGTATCTGAAGCGCGAGATCGTCGATGCGCTGCAGCCCGACTTCCGTCCGACGGGCACGCCGACCAATCAGGCCTTCCTGTTCCTGGCCTGGCAGCCGCTGGATGCGCTCACCGTCACGCCGACTGTGGAACTCGCGGATGATCGATGGAGCGATGTGACCGGCGGTACGTATCGCAAGGTGGGGTCCTACACGTTGGTAGGACTCCAGGTTCAGTATGGGATGGGTGATCTGTGGCAGGTGGCCGTCGGCGCCCGCAACCTGCTGGATGAGAACTACCAGCTGGCCGATGGTTATCCGGATCCCGGTCGCAGCCTGTACGCCAAGCTGAACGTGAACTTCTGAATCAGGCCTTCTGACGCAGTGCCCGCCGGACCGCGGCGGGCTTGCGGGCGATCGAGCGGCGCAGCCCGGCGGTGCGCGGGCTGGCTTCCTGCACCAGGGCACCGAAATATTTCGGTGCCCGTGCGTTCATGTCCTTTTCGAAGCTGCGATACGCCAGGATCAGCGCTTCCCCCATTTTCGTGAGTGTCGCTCCGCCGCCCCCGGATCCACCCACGGTGGTCAGCACGACCGGCGCACGAAACGCCTGGTTGAGACTGCTCAGCAACTGCCAGGCGCGGCGATAACTCATGTCGAGTTCCCGGGCCGCCTGCGAGAGCGATCCGCAGTCGCGCATTTTTTCCAGCAAGGCGATCTTGCCGGGGCCGATCGCATTGCCGGCATCGAAATCGAGACGGAACGTCACGCTCAACTGGGTCACGACTAACACCTCCCATGGCGGCCGCGACGAGTTTATCGCTTGCCACTGCGTCACGCGCTATGCAGAATCATGCATAACGAATGGAAGGTGTCGCCATGTCTGCCCTGATCGGTCGCTTGTTGTTCCCGGCATTGCTGCTGCTGGCACAGCTGACGCTCGCCGCCGAACCCGCCCCTCGTCAGCCGCTGATCGTGTTCGCCGCCGCCTCACTGACAGATGTGTTGCAGCGACTGGGCCCGGAATACACGGCCGCCTCCGGCGTGGAAGTGAAGTTTTCGTTTGCAGCGAGCTCCGCGCTGGCACGGCAGATCGAGTCCGGCGCCCGGGCCGACGTATTCTTTTCGGCCGACCAGGAGTGGATGGATTATCTGGCGCAGCGCAACCTCATCGACACCCGCTCGCGCAGCAACCTGCTCGGCAACCGCCTGGTCCTGATCGCGCCCAGTACCAGCAACATTGCGATCAAGCTATCGCCGGACGCACCGCTGGTCGCGGCGCTCGGCAAGGGCGGGCGGCTTGCCACGGGCGATCCCGATTCGGTTCCCGCGGGACGGTATGCGAAGGCTGCGCTGCAGTCCCTCAATCTCTGGCAATCCCTGCAGCCGAGACTCGTCGGTACGGAGAATGTTCGCGTGGCGCTGATGTATGTCGCGCGAGGCGAGACGCCGCTCGGCATCGTGTACGCGACCGACGCAGCCGTGGAGCCACGGGTGCGTATCGTCGATACGTTCCCGGAGAATTCTCATCCCCCGATCACTTATCCGGTGTCGGCCACCCGTGTCGCGAGCGCAAATGCACAATCGTTCATCGGGTTTCTGCGCAGTGAGCGAGCGAGCCAGGCGTTCATCAACGCGGGATTCAGTCTGATCCCCGCAGCACCTTGAGGATTCATCGATGCGTTTACTGAAGACCGCGATGCTGCTGGGCACCCTGGTCGCGATGCCGTCTCTGGTGCAGGCGGCCGAGCCGGCGATGGTCGCGGGATGTACCGGGTTCCGGTTCAATCTGGACCATGAATTGAAATTGTTTTCCGCTTCGCCCAAGAAGATCGAGGCTGCGTCTGGCCCGGAAGCCACGATGCTTGAGGTCGACACGCTGTACGTCGCCTCCCTCAACAATCAGTCCGCAGTGCGTTTCGTCGTGGCTCCCGACAAGCTCACGGTGGCCGATGGTTCGTACGCCGGTCTGTTCCAGGTCGCCACGGGCCAGGCCAGCCGCCTGCGTGTCACGCTGGATGAAGCCGCATGGATCGATGTGATCGACAAAGGCCGTTCGCTGCAGTCCATGCAGCATACCGGCAGTCACGACTGCAAATTACTGCGCAAGAGCGTCGAGTTCGCGCTGGAGCCAGACAGCAGGCCGGTGATTCAGATCAGCGGCAGTACGGACAAGGAGATTCGCCTGGCG
>CAYWHG010000257.1:0-4641 GCA_964457865.1 uncultured Steroidobacter sp. | reverse complement strand
ATTCCTGGCGCAGAAGCTGGCAGATCCGAAAGGACTGCTGGAAGCGGTGCCGTGAGCGGAGCAACGGGGTTTTTCTCTGTCATTCCCGCGCAGGCGGGAATCCATCCGGATGACGAACATGGACTCCCGCCTGCGCGGGAGTGACGCGCAACTCGGAGCTTCCCTGGCTGTTGTTCCCGGCGCTTAGCCAGACATAGAGATACACGAGACGATGGCCACTGATGTAACCGTTCCGGATCTGGGCGACTTCAAGGATGTCGAAGTCATCGATGTGCTGGTAAAGCCCGGCGACAGGATCGAGGCCGAAACGCCGCTCATCACCCTCGAGACCGAGAAGGCGACGATGGACGTGCCGTCGTCGTCGGCAGGTGTCGTGAAGTCGGTGGCCGTGAAGAAGGGCGATCGGGTGTCGAAGGGTTCGGTCGTGGTGACGGTGGAGCAGGCGGCCCCCTCACCCCAGCCCTCTCCCACGAGGGAAGAGGGGGAGCAGAAGGACGCGACTCCGACATCATCTCCTGCTCCCGCGACATCCGCTCCCTCTCCCGTCCCGGGAGAGGGCCGGGGTGAGGGCTCTCACGACTTCGACGTCGTCGTTCTCGGCGCGGGCCCCGGCGGCTACACCGCGGCGTTCCGCGCCGCCGATCTCGGCATGAAGGTCGCGATGATCGAACGCTGGCCGACGCTCGGCGGCGTGTGTCTGAACGTCGGCTGCATTCCCTCGAAGGCCTTGCTGCATGCAGCGAAGGTCATCGAGGAAGCCGAAGAAATGCACGTCGGCGGCATCACCTTCGGCAAGCCGCAGATCGATCTGGCGAAGCTGCGCGAATGGAAGGGCAAGGTGGTCGGCCGCCTGACGGGCGGACTCGCCATGATGTCGAAGCAGCGCAAGGTGGAAGTCATCCGCGGTACCGGCAGCTTCGTCTCTGCGCATGAAATCTCGGTCGCAGAGAATGGCAAGGAAGTCCGGAAAGTGTCGTTCCGCAACTGCATCATCGCTGCCGGTTCCGAGTCAATCAAACTGCCGGGTGTGCCGGACGACCCGCGCATCATCGATTCCACCGGCGCCCTCGAGATCGATATCCCGAAACGTTTCCTGGTCGTCGGCGGCGGCATCATCGGCCTGGAAATGGCGACGGTGTACGCGGCGCTCGGTGCGAAGGTGAGTGTCGTCGAACTTACGGACGGTCTGATTCCCGGCTGCGATCGCGATCTGGTCCGGCCACTCGAAAAGCGTATCGCGAAGAAGTACGAGCAGATTCTGGTCAAGACCAAGGTCACGAAAATCGAAGCGCTCAAGGAAGGTCTGAAGGTCACGTTCGAAAATGCTGCCCTCACCCCTAACCCTCTCCCGCAAGCGGGAGAGGGGGAGTCGGCTGCGGCCGCTTCTCGACGGGCTCCCGAACCACAGCTCTACGACAAAGTGCTCATCGCCGTCGGCCGCAGCCCCAACGGCAAGCGCATCAATGCCGAAGCCGCCGGCGTGCAGGTCAACGAGCGCGGCTTCATTCCCGTCGACAAGCAGATGCGCACGAACGTGCCGCACATCTTCGCGATCGGCGACATCGTCGGCCAGCCGATGCTGGCGCACAAGGCTTCGCACGAGGCCAAGGTCGCGGCCGAAGTGGCGCACGGCGAGAAGAGCTTCTTCGACGCCCGCGTGATTCCCTCGGTGGCCTACACCGATCCGGAAATCGCCTGGGCAGGCCTGACCGAGACCGATGCGAAGGCTCGCGGCGTCGAGTACGAGAAAGCCAGCTTCCCGTGGGCGGCGAATGCGCGCTCGCTCACGCTGGGTCGCGATGAGGGCCTGACCAAGCTGCTGTTCGACAAGCAGACGCATCGCGTCATCGGCGGCGGCATCGTCGGGCCGAACGCCGGCGACCTGATCGCAGAGGTTGCTCTGGCGATCGAAATGGGCAGCGACGCGGCCGACATCGGACTCACGATCCATCCGCACCCGACACTGTCCGAGACCATCGGCATGTCGGCGGAAGCGTTCGAAGGGACGTTGACGGACCTGTATCTGCCGAAGAAGGCATCCAGGCACTAGGCTCTAGGCGCTAGCCAGAGAGGAAAGGGTCGGCCATCTCACCTGCAGACCTAGCGCCTAACGCCTAGGGCCTTGGCGCCTTTCTTCCGGCTCTTCCGGACCACTGCCCCGCCGCATCCCGCGGCGTAGACTCTCTTCCCGTCCTACACCAACCATAACCGGGAGAGATTCGTGGACTTCAACAAGCTAGTCGCGCGGGCGAAGGCGATCCTGCTGACGCCGAAAACCGAATGGCCCGTGATCGCCGACGAGCCGGCAACGGTCGCGGATCTGTACAAGAACTACATCATCGTGCTGGCCGCGATCCCGGCGATTTTCGGCTTCATCAAGATGAGCCTGCTCGGCGTGAGCATTCCCTTTGCCGGCACGATCCGCATCGGTGTCGGCGCGGGCCTGTCCCAGATGCTGGTCGGCTACGTGCTGACGCTGGGCATGGTGTTCGTGATGGCGCTGATCGTCGACGCGCTGGCGCCGACGTTCGGTGGGCAAAAGAACCAGACGCAGGCGCTGAAGGTCGTGGCCTATGCCTATACCGCGAGCTGGGTCGCGGGCGTCGCGCAGATCGTGCCCATCCTCGGCACGCTGATCCTGATTGCCGGCGCCATCTACAGCATCTACCTGCTGTATCTCGGACTGCCGCACACGATGAAGTGCCCGCCGGACAAGGCCGGCGGCTATACGGCCGTCGTGATCATCATCGCCATCATCCTGGGCTTCGTCATCGGCATGATCGCGGCCGGTGCCACGGGTGTGAGCTCGATGATGCGCGGCAATGCACCGTTCAGCGTCTCCGACAACGACGTCACGTTCGACAAGGACAGTTCGCTCGGCAAGCTCGAACAGTGGAGCAAGAGCGTCGAGCAGGCGAGCAAGCAGATGGAAGCGGCGCAGAAGTCGGGCGATCAGCAGGCGCAGGCCGATGCCATGAAGGCGATGATGGGCGCGGCCTTCGGCGGCGGTCAGGTCGAGTCGCTGGCGCCGGATCGTCTCAAGGGATTCCTGCCCGATTCGCTGGCGGGCCTGTCCCGGGGGGATCTGTCCAGCGAGCGCAATGGCGCGCTGGGCATGCAGATCTCGGAGGCGCGCGCCTCCTACGCGGACGAATCCGGCCGCATGCTGCGACTGGAGATCACCGACACGGGTTCGGCGAAGGGCCTGCTGGGGCTCGCGAGCTGGGCCGGCGTCGAGGGCGAGAAGCAGACGTCGAGCGGCTACGAAAAGACCTATCGCGCCGACGGCCGCCTCGTACATGAGGAATGGAACGGTTCGAATGGCGAATATGCAGTCGTCCTGGGCGAACGCTTCACCGTCAAGGTCAGTGGTCAGGCGGCCAGCATCGACGAGCTGAAGTCGGCGATCACCGAGGTCAATCTCTCCGGGCTCGAAGCGCTGCGCAACGAGGGCGTCAAATCCAACTGAGCAGAGTCAACTGAGCGGGTGACGCATGGCGATGGGCGAGGCAGAATGCTTCGCCCATCGTCACCGCGGCATCACCCATGAGTTCCATTCCTGCCCGAATGCGTGTTGTCGGGGTCCGCCAGCCCGGTGGACCGGAGGCGCTGCAGATTGCGGAATGGCCGGTGCCCGAAACCGGCAAGGACGATGTCCTGATCCAGGTGGCTGCCGCCGGCGTGAATCGCGCCGATGTCCTGCAGCGTCGCGGCCACTATCCCTCGCCGCCGGGCGCACCGGCCAATCCCGGGCTCGAAGTTGCCGGCCACGTTGTCGCCGTCGGCGGCAATGTCAGTGAATTCAAAGTGGGCGATGCGGTGTGCGCGCTGCTGCAGGGCGGCGGCTATTCGGAATACTGCGCCGTCAATGCTGCGCAGGTACTGCCGGTGCCGGGCAACCTGAATCTCATCGAAGCCGCTTCGCTGCCGGAAACGTATTTCACCGTCTGGAGCAACCTGTACGAGTTCGGCGCGCTGCAGCGCGGCGAGTCGTTATTGGTGCACGGCGGCTCGAGCGGCATCGGCATTTCCGCGATTCAACTTGCGAAAGCGTTGGGCAGCACGGTGTTCACGACGGTGGGCACCGACGACAAGGCGCGTTTCTGCGAACAGCTCGGTGCGCAGCACGCCATCAACTACAAGGCCCAGGATTTCGTCGCCGAGATCGGCACGCTGACGCAGGGCCACGGTGTCGATGTCGTGCTCGACATGGTCGGCGGCAGCTATGTCGCGCGCAATCTCCAGGTGCTTGCGGTCGAAGGACGACTGGTGATGATCGCGACCCAGGGCGGCACCAAGGGCGAGATCGATGTCCTGCGCATCATGCAGCGTCGGCTCAAGGTGACCGGATCCACGCTGCGCACGCGCGACGAAGCCTTCAAGCGCCGCATGAAGCAGAAGCTGCTGGAACACGTCTGGCCGCTGCTGGCGAACACGACGATCCGGCCCGTCGTCGACGAAGTGTTCCCGCTGGCGCAGGCCGCCGCCGCACACGCCCGCATGGAGAGCAGCGTTCACAAAGGCAAAATCATCCTGCAGGTCGCGTGACGGCGATGAGCGTGCCAGGCGACCTGCACTCGCGGTTTCTGAGTCCGGCGGCCCGGCTGCGAAAACAGCAACTCATCGAAGAACTTGCCGCGT
>CAYWHG010000256.1:0-4688 GCA_964457865.1 uncultured Steroidobacter sp. | reverse complement strand
AGTGATGAGGTGATCGGGTGATGAGGTGATGTCGCAAGAAGCGATCGCTTCTTCATCTGGCCTCATCACCTCATCACCTCATCACCCGATCACCCGATCACCTCATCACTATCTTCACAGCCAATACACGAACACGAACAGAATCAGCCACACCACGTCGACGAAGTGCCAGTACCAGGCAACGCCTTCGAATGCGAAGTGGTGCGTCGGCGTGAAGTGACCCTTCAGGCAGCGGAACCAGATCACCGTCAGCATGATGGCGCCGACGGTCACGTGGAAGCCGTGGAAGCCTGTCAGCAGGAAGAACGTCGAACCGTACATGCCGCTCTTCAATGTCAGGTTCAGTTCCGAGTAGGCGTGAATGTATTCCTCGGCCTGCAGGAAGATGAACAGGAAGCCGAGCAGGAAGGTCGCGGCGAGGAAGATGTTCAGCACCTTGCGGTTACCGGCCTTCAGCGCGTGATGGGCGATGGTGATGGTGACGCCCGAGGCCAGCAGCAGCGCGGTGTTGATCGCGGGCAGGCCCAGCGCCGGAATGACTTCGAAGTCGCCGCCGACGGCTTCCGGACCGTTGGTCGGCCACGCGTTCTCGTAGTTCTGCCACAGCAGCAGGTTGGTGAACACTTTCACGCCTTCGCCGCCCAGCCATGGGATCGAGAACTGCCGGGCGTAAAACAGCGCACCGAAGAACGCGGCGAAGAACATCACCTCGGAGAAGATGAACCACATCATTCCCATGCGGAACGAGCGGTCGACGGCATCGTTGTAGAGACGGCTTTCGCTTTCGCTGATGACGTCGGCGAACCAGCCCGCGAACATCACGATCAGCATGATCAGGCCGAGGGTGGTGAACCACGGACCGGCGGCGACATGGTTCAGCCACAGTGCGATGCCGCTCATCAGCGTGAACAGCGAGACCGAGCCGAAGATCGGCCAGAGGCTGCTGTGAGGGACGTAGTACTTGTCCGACGGCGCGTGCGAAGTGTGTGCGTGAGCCATGAGTGTCAGCTTCTCGGTTCTCAGACGAATCATCAGGCCCTAGGCTCTGGGCGCTAGGGACTGGCCAGAAACAACAATGCTAGAGCCTAGCTCCTAGGGCCTAGCGCCTTCTCTGCCGCCACCACTTTCGGCGGCGCGTCGTACATCGAATACGCCAGCGTGACGCGGTCGATGTTGCCCGGCAGTTTCGGATCGACGATGAAACGCACGCTCATGTCGCGTCCCTCGTCGCCGCCGAAGTGCTGCGGCGTAAAACAGAAACATTCGGTCTTGCGAAAGTACTGCGTCGCCTGCAGCGGTGCCACGCTGGGTATCGCCAGTGCCGTGACATCCTGCGACCGCAGATTCTTCGCGTAGAACTTCGCCTCGTAGAGCCGGCCCGGCTGCACCTTCATGCTGCCCGCCTCCGGCCGGAACTCCCATTCGCCGAACGTCGGCGTGGCGGAGACGAACTCCACCGTGACTTCGCGATCCAGCACTGGCGCCTCGGTGACGTCGGCCGCTTTTTCGAGCTGCGTGCGGTCGCCGTAGCCGGTGACGTCGCACAGCACGCGATACAGCGGCACCAGCGCAAAACCGAACGCGAAGCTGCCTGCGGCAAAGAGCCACAGACTGCGGGTCAGCGAACGGTTGCGTTGTTTGATCGTGGTCACTGTGTGAGGTGATGAGGTGATGCGGTGATGGAGTGATGACGCAGGAAAAGCGGTTCCTCTTGCGATATCACTTCCTCACTGCATCACCTCATCACTTATCCTCATCTCGAATTCAGCACGCCCAGCAGAATGAATCCCGCGTAGAACGCCGCCGCCAGCAGCGACGTCCACAGGAGCGTCCGGCGGATGCCGCGCTTGCGATCGGTGTTGTTGATCTCGGCCGCCATCATTACTTCACTTCAGGTGCGACTTCGAAGCTGTGATACGGCGGCGGCGAGCTCAGCGTCCATTCAAGCCCATGCGGCGCTGCCGTGTCCCAGACCTTGTCGGAAGCCTTGGCGCCGCCGCGGGCCGTGCGCCACACGATGTACGCAAACAGCAGCTGCGACAGACCGAAGCCGAAGGCGCCGATGGAAGAAATCATGTTCCAGTCGGTGAACTGCGTCGAGTAATCCGGAATACGCCGCGGCATGCCGGCGAGGCCGAGGAAGTGCTGCGGGAAGAACAGCACGTTGACGAAGATCGTCGACAGCCAGAAGTGCCACTTCGCCAGCGCCATGTTGTACATGTGACCGGTCCACTTCGGCAGCCAGTAGTACACGGCGGCCATGATGCCGAAGATCGCACCCGGCACCAGCACGTAGTGGAAGTGTGCGACCACGAAGTACGTGTCGTGATACTGGAAGTCCGCCGGCACGATCGCGAGCATCAGGCCCGAGAAGCCGCCGATCGTGAACAGGAACAGGAACGACAGCGCGAACAGCATCGGCGGTTCGAAACTGATCGAGCCCTTGAACATGGTCGCGGTCCAGTTGAACACCTTCACGCCCGTCGGCACCGCGATCAGCATCGTCGCCAGCATGAAGAACAGCTGCCCGGCGAGCGGCATGCCCACCGTGAACATGTGGTGCGCCCACACGATGAACGACAGGAAGGCGATCGAAGCCGTCGCGTACACCATCGCGTCATAGCCGAACAGCGGCTTGCGCGAGAACGTCGGGATGATTTCCGAGACCACGCCGAAGGCCGGCAGGATCATGATGTAGACCTCGGGGTGCCCGAAGAACCAGAAGATGTGCTGGAACATCACCGGGTCGCCGCCGCCTGCGGCCTGGAAGAACGTCGTGCCCAGGTAGTGGTCGGTCAGCAGCATCGTCACCGCGCCGGCGAGCACGGGCATCACGGCGACCAGCAGGTACGCAGTGATCAGCCAGCTCCACACGAACAGCGGCATCTTCAGCAGCGACATGCCGGGGGCGCGCATGTTCATGATGGTCACGACCACGTTGATCGCGCCCATGATCGACGAGGCGCCCATCATGTGGACGGCGAAGATCAGCATCGGGAACGAGGTGCCGTTCTGCAGCACCAGCGGCGGATACATGGTCCAGCCGCCCGACGGACCGCCGCCCGGCACGAACAGCGTTGCCAGCAGCAGCGCGAACGCGAACGGCATGATCCAGAAGCTGAAGTTGTTCATGCGCGGCAACGCCATGTCGGGCGCGCCGATCTGCAGCGGCACCATCCAGTTGGCGAGACCGACGAACGCCGGCATGACCGCGCCGAAGATCATGATCAGCGCATGCATGGTGGTCATGGTGTTGAAGAAGCCCGGATCGACCAGCTGCAGGCCCGGCTGGAAGAGTTCGGCGCGGATGATCAGGGCCATCGTGCCGCCGATGAAGAACATGATCAGGCTGAACACCAGGTACATCGTGCCGATGTCCTTGTGATTCGTGGCCAGCAGCCAGCGGCGCCAGCCCTTGGCCGGGCCGTGATCGTGATCGTCGTGCGCGTGATCGTGATGACCAGCCGCTTCGTGGGTGTGTGCCGTGCTCATGAACTCTTACTCCGCCTTGGCAACGACTGCGGTCGCTGCGCTCTCGTTCGTCTGTGCCGCTGCAGGTGCCGCTTCGCCGCCCTGCTGTGCCGTCAGCCACGCCGCGTAGTCCTCCCTGGACTTCACGTCGACCACGATCGGCATGAAGCCGTGATCGCGGCCGCACAGTTCGGCGCACTGGCCGCGGTAGACACCGGGCACGTCTGCCTTGAACCACATTTCATTCACGAAGCCGGGGATGGCGTCCTTCTTCATGCCGAAGGCCGGCACCCACCAGGCGTGAATCACGTCGGCCGAGGTCAGCAGCAGGCGGACCTTGGTATCGACCGGGACGACCAGCGGCTTGTCGACGTTCAGCAGGTAGTGTTCGACGGTGTTGGGATCGATGCCGGAGTGCAGCTGGCGCGCTGCATCGCTGTCGCGGGCCAGGGTCGAGAAGAAGCCGACCTTCTGGTCGAGATATTCGTACTGCCACTTCCACTGATAACCCGTCACCTTGATCGACAGCTCCGAGTCGCGGGTGTCTTCGATGCGGATCAGCGTTTCGGCGGCGGGAATCGCCATGCCGACGAGGATGGCGACGGGAATGATGGTCCAGATGATCTCGGCACGTGTGCTGTGATCGAACTTGGCCGGCACCGCGCCCTGCGAGTGACGGAACTTGATGATCGAGTAGATCATCATGCCGAAGACCGCCACCGCGATGATCACGCAGATCCAGAAGATCAGCATGTGCAGCCCGTGGATGTCGCGGCTCAGCTCCGTGACGCCCACCGGCATGTTCAATTCCCACGCGGCCAGCGCTGCCCCGGTGGGCACGCAAGCTGCGGCGCCGGCGGCGGCGTATTTCAGAATCTTCGACATTGTCGCCAATGCTCCCATTGCTTCGTTCTGTGCATTGCCAGTCCGCACAAGGCGGTACCGCAAAGTCCGCAGCCGCGAATGAACTTCCGGAGTTCGCCCGCGATTACGCCCCACGGCCCAGTTCACCTGAGCGCGGGTGACTCATTCACATTCCCCACCAGCTGCTTTAGTCGCACCGCAAGTCCGCGGCGCTCATGTTCTGTGAGAAACCTGCCCACTTCGCAGACGCGGCCGGACGACTCGAGAAGGAGTCGGCTTGGATGCAGCGCCGTCGACGGGGCGTGGAGTTTAACCTTCACCCAATGACGAGGAAATACCGAACGCCGCTCGTT
>CAYWHG010000255.1:0-4700 GCA_964457865.1 uncultured Steroidobacter sp. | reverse complement strand
GAAAAGAGATCTCTTGTTCCGACTTTGCGCGTTTTGCGCCTTTTGCGGCCATTGGTCCTACTCCTGACTCTTCTTCGCCGGCTCCTCCATCCGCAGCTCCGCGCCGATCTCGCGCAGGATGTCGTAGACGAACTGCGCCGGCGGCGTCAGGGTCGGACTGCGCCGGTGCGACAGGAACATGGGGCGCAGAGTCGGCCGATCGCCGAGCGTGCGCGCCTTGAGTGTGCCGGCCGCGAGGTCTTCCTTGATCACGCCGGTGACCATCGCGCCCACGCCCAGGCCGCGCCGCACCGTTTCCGTCACGTTCTGCAGCGAATCGAGTTCGACGGCGACGCGCGGCGTCAGGCTCGCCGAAGCGAACACGGCATCGATGATGGTCCGGATCGAGTTCGGCTGGCGCGGCACCACCCAGGGCAGCGCCGCCAGGTCGGCGAGCGAGGCGTCCTCCGGAATATCCCAGGCCGCGGGATACATGAGGATGAGCTGCTCGCAAAGAATCTCCTCGCCGACGATCGCTTCGCCGTCCGGACGCGTGGGAGAAATGGACAGCTCGATGCGCCCCTTCACCAGAAGATCGTTCAGGACCGCGCTGCCCTCCTCGCGGATCTGCAGATGCATCTCCGGATGCTGTGTGCAGACCTTCTCGATCAGCGGCAAGGCGAATCGTGGCACCATGGTCGGTGAAATTCCCAGCGACACCGCGCCCGACAGCGGCTGCACTTCGCGATGCACTGCGTCGCGCAGTTCCTCGAACTGACGCAGGATGGTCTGGGCCCGCGCATACAGGATGCTGCCGGCGCGCGTCGGCGTGACACCGGAGACGGAGCGCTCCAGCAGCTTCACCTTCAGTTCGTTCTCCAGCACAGCCAGTTGCTGACTCAATGCGGGCTGCGCCACGCCTGTTGCCGCCGCGGCGCGCGTAATGCTGCCGCTGTCGACGATCTGCACGAAATACCGCAACCGGCGACTGTCCATCCCAACCCCCATCCGCTGTGACGCGGCGATCATAAGCCGGGCTTATGCTGGGAGCCACAGAAGTTGTTTCCAGCGACACATCCGTGTGTCTACTATCCGTTCGTACTACGTACCATCGACACACCGGGGGATTCTTTGACAATCGATGCAGATCACGTCATCGGCAGGATCCGCCTGCGCCTGGTGATCCCGCTGTTGCTGCTGCTGTTCCTCAGCACCATCGATCGCGCCAATGTCAGCTTTGCCGCCCTGCAGATGAACGAGGCGCTCGGCCTCACGGCGCAAAGCTATGGTTTCGGCGTCAGCCTGTTCTTCGTCGGCTACATCATCATCCAGTTGCCGAGCCTGTGGCTGCTGCAGCGCATCGGCATGCGGCGCTGGCTGTGCCTGATTTCGCTGGTATGGGGTCTTGCTGCGACCGGCATGGCGTTCGTGCATTCGCGCGAGATGTTCTATGCGCTGCGCGTGATCCTCGGCCTTGCCGAGGGCGGTTATGCACCCGGCCTCATGCTGTACCTCGCCCACTGGATCCCGAAAAGTCATCGCGCCGGCGCGATCTCCAACGTCATGCTGGCCGTGCCGATTTCCGTCGTCGTCGGCGGACCGCTCTCGGGCTGGCTCATGAGCGTCGACAATCCGCTCGAACTGCCCGGCTGGCGCTGGATGTTCCTGGTCGAAGGCCTGCCGACGCTCGCGCTCGGCGTGGCCGTGCTGTGGCTGTTCGCCGACCGGCCGCGCGATGCCCACTGGCTGAGCGAGGGCGAGAAGCGCTGGATCGAAGACCAGCTCGCGGCCGAACAGGTCGCGGCTCAGCCGCATACGTCGAGCTGGGCGCTGCTCGGCGATCCGCGCCTGTGGGCGGCGACGCTGTGCTGGTTCGCGCTGATGGCCGGCGCGCAGGGACTGCTCTACTGGCTGCCGCAGGCGATTCGTCATCTGTCCGCCGGCAGCAGCGATCTGGAAGTCGGCGTCCTGAGTGCGCTGCCGTGGTTTGCGATCGGCGTCGGCATGCTGGTGAATGCCTGGCATTCCGATCGCGTGCAGGAGCGCTACCTGCACGTTGCGATCGCCAGCCTGCTGGCCGGCATCCTGCTCGCACTCACGACGCTGCCGGGCGCCGGTGCGGCCCTCGTCCTGCTGATTCTGGCCGGTTTTTTCATGGGCGCGGCGCAGGGCACGTTCTGGACGATCCCACCGATTCTCCTGAGTCCGCTCGCGCTCGCCGCCGGCCTCGGCATCATCAACATGTGCGGCAATCTCGCGGGGCTGATCGTGCCCGTGGCCATCGGCTGGATCCGCGCGCGCACGGGCTCGTTCGATCTGCCTGTCCACGCCATGGGCGCCGTGCTGGTGGTCGGCGCGCTGGCATTGCTCTGGCTGCGCACGATGCCGTCAGCCCGCACCGCTGCGGGTGCCGATTTGCCGGGTGAAGCGCGGGCACGATGAGTCATCTGTCGAATGCCCTCGGCGAGTTCATCGCAGATGCGCGCTACGAGGATCTGACGCCGGCCGCGATCGAGATGAGCAAACGCTGCCTGCTCGATGCGATCGGCGTGTCGCTGGGTGCGAGCGGACTGGGCGAAGGCTGCCGGGCGTTCATCGATCTGGCACTGGCGCAGGGCGGGCAGCCGCTGTGCACGCTGCTCGGCGAACAGCGCAAGGTTCCGCCTGAAGCCGCGGCGCTCGCCAACGGCGCGCTCGCACATGCACTGGACTACGAGGATTCGCATGACGGCGCGCTCGTGCATCCGAATGCGCCTGTCGTACCCGCCGCGCTCGCCATCGCCGAAGCGGTCGGGCCCGTCAGCGGGCGTGACCTGATCGCGGCCATCGCCATCGGCTGCGACGTGAGCGTACGCATGGCGCTTTGCCTGCGCGTGTCGCTGGCGGAGTTCGGCTGGTATCCGCCGCCGGTCCTTGCGGCCTTCGGCGCCACCGCCGCGGCCGCGCGGCTGCTGAAGCTCGATCGCCGGCAGGTGGTCGATGCACTGTCGCTGCTGCAGTGCCAGTCGACCTGCAGCAACGAGATCATCCACAGCCCCAGCTCGGTGATCCGCGCGGTGCGCGATGCGTTCGCGGCACGCGCGGGCGTGACCTCGGCGCTGCTGGCGCAACGCGGCATCACCGGCTTCGACGCACCGCTGGAAGGCCGCGCCGGATTCTTTGCGAGCTTCGCCCGCGGACAGTACGACCCCGACGTCCTCACTGATGGCCTCGGCCGACGCTTCGAGATCGAGAACATCAGCTTCAAGCCCTGGCCATCCTGCCGCGGCACGCATGCGGCGATCGAGGCGGCACTGAACTATCGGCGTGTGCATGGGCCGCGGACGAAGGACATCGACAGGATCGTCATCCACGGCGGCCGCATGCTGACCATGCTGGCCGAACCCATCGAGAGCAAGCGTCGTCCCGCCACCGCCATCGATGCGAAGTTCAGCCTGCCCTTCACTGTCGCCACGGCGCTGGTGCGTGGACGGGTCGGGCTGCAGAGTTTCCTGCCCGGCGCACTGGTCGACGACGACGTGCTGCAGCTCGCCGCCCGCATCGAGGTCCGCAGCGACGCGCCGGGTTCGACCGCCATCGGCGCGCGCCTGGAGCTGCTGCGATACGACGGCACGACGGTGAACGAGACCGTCATGAATCCGCGCGGCAGCCTGGAAAATCCGCTGTCGCTCGACGACCTCATGGACAAGTTCATCGAGTGCGCCGGGCACGCGGCCCAACCCCTCAGCCCCGCCGCCGCCCGGCAGTTTGCCGACACGCTGATGCGCCTGGAACGTCTCGACCGCCTCGACGAACTGCTGCAATCGTTGCATTGAAGACCGGGGTTTCCCGGCCATCAGGCGCCCTTATCGCTGGCAGATGGAACGGCTGTTACCCGGCCTCGAAATGGCGGCATATGATCCTGACGGCATCGCGCCGGATCATCGGCGCGTGAGCGGAGCATTCATGTCGAAGCCGTCTGTCAGCGAACTCAACGAATACGATCCGACCCTGCCGGAGACGTTCGAGAGCGAATATGTCGAGTTCGCGGAACTGCGTTCGCGCTGTCCCGTCGCGCACAGCACGGCTTTCGACGGCTTCTGGGCCATCACCCGCTACGACGACATCCTGCGCATCCTGATGGAGCCGGAAACCTACATCACGTCGGTGCGCAACGTGGTGCCCGGTTCGTCGACGACGGGCCGGCGTCCGCCGCTGCATCTGAACCCGCCCGAACATACGCCTTACCGGCGCGCGATCGATCGCGCGCTGAGCGGCCGGCGGGTGGCCATGATCGAACCGGCCACGCGACGCATCGCGGCCGAGCTCATGCGCGACCTGGTCGCGCGCGGCGACGCAGACTTCGTCGAACACTTCGCGAGTCCGCTGCCCGCCTACGTCTTCGGCGAATGGATGGGCCTGACGAGCGCACAGATCGAAGTGCTGTGGGCGACATCGAAGGCATACGTCAAGGCGTGGGAAGCCTTCGACAAATCCAGTGTTGCGGTCGCCGCCGAAGCACTCGCAAGGATGGCGGCCGAAGTGATCCAGGAACGGCGCCGCGAACCGCGCGATCCGTTGATGGATCCGACCAGTTCGCTGCTGGCCGCACGCGATGACAACGGCGAACCGTTTCCCGACGTGCTGCTCGCCGGCTGCGTCCGTCAGGTGCTGGTCGTCGGACTCGTCGCACCGCCCATCGTCATGGGCAGCATCGCCGTGCATCTGTCGCGCGATCAGCA
>CAYWHG010000254.1:0-4713 GCA_964457865.1 uncultured Steroidobacter sp. | reverse complement strand
TTCCGGGTCGGCGCCAAGCTGATCGAGGATCACAAGTTCCTCGGCTCGGTTCCGCTGACCACCGTGCTGGCGAAGTCCAGCAATGCGGGCATGGTGAAAATGGCAATGACGCTGTCGCCGCAGAGCATGCACGACACGCTCAGCGCATTCGGCTTCGGCCAGGTATCCGGCAGCGGCTATCCCGGCGAATCGGCGGGGTTGCTCAACGATGCCGCGCACTGGGGCCGTATCGGACAGGCCACCATGTCCTACGGCTATGGGCTGTCGGTGACGCCGCTGCAACTTGCGCATGCCTACGCGACGCTCGCCTCCGGCGGCATCAGCCGGCCGGTCACGCTGCGACGCATCGAAGAACCCGTGGCGGGCCAGCGCGTGCTCGACGAACGCGTGGCGCGCGAACTGCTCGGCATGATGGAAACCGTGGTATCGCAGGACGGCACCGGCAAGGGCGCCGCGCTCGCCGGCTATCGCGTGGCGGGAAAAACCGGCACGGCGTGGACGGCCGCAGCGGGCGGCTATTCCACCGACCGATACAAGGCGACCTTCGGCGGCGTCGTGCCCGCGAGTCATCCGCGTCTGGCGGCGATTGTCGTGATCGACGAGCCGGGGGGTCGGCTCTACTACGGCGGTGACGTCGCGGCACCGGTGTTCGCGAGCGTGATGGCCGGCGCGCTGCGCCTGCTGGGTGTGCCTCCGGACGGTCTGGAGCATCTGCCGGATGCAACGCTGGTCCAGGCGAGCCGCGGTTCCGAATGAGCGCCATGAGCAGCAATGCAGCCATGAACCTCACCCGCACCCAACGCCGCAAGAACCTGCGCGAGCTGCTTGCGGGCCTCGTCGATGCGGAGGTGCCGGACGTGCTGGTCACCGATCTCACGATCGACAGCCGCAAGGCCGGCGCCGGCACCGCCTTCGTTGCATTACCGGGCATGCGCGCGCACGGCGTGGAATTCGCTTCGCAGGCGGTCGGTCTCGGTGCGACGGTCGTGCTGTGGCAGCCGGTCGCCGGCATCGCCGCGCCGGCGCTGCCGGCACATGTCACGGTGATCGCAGTGCCGAAGCTCAACGTGGCGATCGGCACGATTGCGGACCGCTTCTTCGATGCGCCCTCGCGTGCAGTCGATGTGACCGGCATCACCGGCACCAACGGCAAGACGACGACGGCGTATGTGCTGGCGGCGGCGCTGTCCCGGCTGCAGCAGGTGGCGGCCTACGCCGGCACGCTCGGTCACGGTCGCATCGGTTCCGTCGTCGCCGGCACGCATACGACACCGGACTGCATCACGCTGCATCGCCAGCTCGCGGAGCTGCGCGACGAAGGCGTGACCGAACTCGCGATCGAAATCTCGTCGCATGCGCTCGATCAGCAGCGCGTGGTCGGCGTGCGCATCGACACCGCGGTGTTCACGAACCTCACCCACGATCATCTCGATTATCACGGCACCTTCGAAGCCTACGGCGCCGCGAAGGCGCGGCTGTTTCTGTGGCCGGGTCTGCAGCATGCCGTGATCAATGTCGAGGATGCCTTCGGCCGCGAACTCGCGGCGAACTACGGCGGCCGGGGACTCGTGATCTGCGCCCGCACCGATGCCAGCCTGCTGCCGGGCTGTGAATATGTGTTCGCGGCCGGTGTGCAGGCGACTCCCTCCGGGCTCGTGATCGACATCGACAGCAGCTGGGGTGCCGCGACGCTGCGTTCGCGCTTCGTCGGGGCGTTCAATGTCGACAACCTGCTGTCGGTGCTCGGCGTCCTGCTGGCGCACGGATTTTCGCTGCCGGCCTCGATCGCGGCGCTGGAGCAGTGCGTGCCGCCTCCAGGTCGCATGGAAACATTCACCGCGCCGGACCGGCCGCTGGCGATCGTCGACTACGCGCACACGCCCGATGCGCTCGACAAGGCATTGAGCGCCGCACGCGCCCATGCCAGCGGCAAATTGATCTGCGTGTTCGGCTGCGGCGGCGATCGCGATGCGCGCAAGCGCCCGGTGATGGGGGCCATCGCCGAGCGGCTGGCCGATGTCGTCATCGTGACCGACGACAACCCGCGCACCGAGGACGGCGATGCCATCGTGGCCGGCATCGTCGCCGGACTGACGCAACCGCAGCGCGCCATCGTCGAGCGCGACCGCGCCCGCGCGATCGGGCGGGCGATGGACATGGCGCACGCCGGCGATGTCGTGCTGATCGCCGGCAAGGGTCACGAGGACTACCAGATCGTCGGACTCGAGACACGTTACTTCAGCGATCGCGACGTGGTGCAGGCCGCACTGAGGAGGGATGCATGATTTCCCGCAGCCTCAATGACATCGTGCGAGTCGCGGGTGCCGAGCTGATCGGCGAGAACTGCGACTTCGACAGCGTCTCCACCGACACCAGGACATTGCAGCGCGGCGCGCTGTTCGTGGCGCTCGCCGGCCCGAAGTTCGATGCGCATGACTTCGTGTCGATGGCCGCCGAGCGCGGCGCCGTGGCGGCGCTGGTCGAGCGGCCGCTGCCGGTCGAGCTGCCGCAGGTCGTCGTGCCCGATGCGCTGGCTGCGCTGTCGGCGTTCGCGCGCGAATGGCGCCGCCAGTTCCGGATTCCGGTGATCGGCATCACCGGCAGCAATGGCAAGACCACGACCAAGGAACTCATCGGCGCGATCCTGTCGCGGCTCGGCTCGTGCCTGATCACGCGCGGCAATCTCAACAATCACATCGGCGTGCCGCTGATGCTGATGGAGCTGAACGACACCCATCGCTATGCCGTCATCGAGATGGGCGCGAATCACCAGCGCGAGATCGCGCATCTGGCGAGCCTCGCCGAACCGACCATCGGCATCGTGACCAATGCCGGCGCCGCGCATCTCGAAGGTTTCGGCAGTCTCGATGGCGTTGCAGTCGGCAAGGGAGAGCTGTTCCAGAGCCTGCCGGCTGATGGCGTCGCGGTCATCAATGCGGACGACAAGTACGCGCCGCTGTGGACGGAGTCGCGCGCGGCCGAGCGTGCACTCACGTTCGGCTTCGAGCAGCCCGCCGACTTCATGGCGCACAAGGTGCAGGTCAGCGGCGATGCCGGCGGCTTCCGCATCGATTTCGATCTCGCCACGCCCGTCGGCACGAAGCCGGCGACGCTGGCGCTCGCCGGTCTGCACAATCTGCGCAATGCGCTTGGCGCGGCCGCGGTGGCGCATGCGGCAGGCGCGTCGCTCGAGCAGATCGTCGATGGATTGGCGGCGATGCGCGCGGTGTCCGGGCGCCTGGAGCTCAAGCCCGCCATTCACGGCGCGTTCCTGGTCGACGATTCCTACAACGCCAATCCGAGTTCGCTGAAAGCCGGCCTCGACGCACTGCGCGGTTTCGGCGGCAAGCGCTGGCTGGTGCTGGGCGACATGCTCGAACTCGGCGACAGCGCCGACGAACTGCATGCGGAGATCGGCCGCTATGCGCGCCAGGCCGGCATCGAACGCCTGCTCGCCGTGGGCAGTCATTCGCACTTTGCCGTGGAGGCTTTCGGTCGCGGCGCGCAGTGGTTCAACGATGTCGACGCGCTGATCATCGAGGCGAGCCGGTCGCTGACCGCGGGTATCGCCGTGCTCATCAAGGGATCGCGTGCCAACCGGCTCGAACGGGTGTCGGCGGCGCTGGCCGCGATGCCGCCGAAGACAGCGAACGGGCACTGACAACAACAAGAGAATCCCATGCTGCTCTACCTCGCCCATTACCTCAGCGACATCCACTCCGGCTTCCGGGTGTTTCAGTACCTGACGCTGCGCGCGATTCTTGCGGCGCTCACGGCGCTGCTGATCTCCTTCATCATCGGTCCGTGGATGATCCGCACGCTGTCGACCCGGCAGATCGGCCAGCGCGTACGCGACGATGGTCCGAAGACGCATCTGCCGAAGGCCGGCACGCCGACCATGGGCGGTGCATTGATTCTCGTTGCCATCGGCGCCAGCACGATCCTCTGGGCGGATCTGAACAATCGCTTCGTGCTGGTGACGCTGCTGGTCACGTTAGCTTTCGGATTGATCGGTTTCTGGGACGACTATCTGAAGCTGGTGGTCGGCAACAGCCGCGGCCTGATCGCGCGCTACAAGTATTTCTGGCAGTCGGTCGCCGGTCTCGGTGCGGCCATCGCGCTGTTCATGACGGCCAAGGCGCCGGCGGAAACCGCGCTCTACGTTCCTTTCTTCAAGACCGTGATGGTGCCGCTCGGCGTCGGCTACATCGCGCTCACCTATTTCGTGATCGTCGGGACCAGCAATGCGGTGAATCTCACCGATGGGCTGGATGGGCTGGCGATCATGCCGGCGGTTCTCGTTGGCGGAGCATTGGGGGTGTTCGCTTATGCAACAGGCAATGCGGTGTTCTCGGGTTATCTCGGCATTCCATTCATCGAGGGCACCGGTGAAATACTGGTGTTCTGCGCGACGCTGGTCGGTGCCGGACTCGGCTTCCTCTGGTTCAATACTTACCCGGCCCAGGTGTTCATGGGTGATATCGGTGCGCTCGCGCTTGGTGCGGCACTAGGCGTCGTCGCCGTCATCGTGCGGCAGGAGATCGTCCTGTTCATCATGGGCGGCGTGTTCGTGATGGAGACGATCTCCGTCATCCTGCAGGTCGCGTCATACAAGCTGACCGGCAAGCGCATCTTCCGGATGGCGCCGATCCATCATCACTTCGAGCTCAAGGGCTGGGCCGAGCCGAAGGTGATCGTGCGCTTCTGGATCAT
>CAYWHG010000253.1:0-4720 GCA_964457865.1 uncultured Steroidobacter sp. | reverse complement strand
TTGGCGGAAAGGGTGGGATTCGAACCCACGAACACCCGTGAAGATGTTACTGGAATTCCAGTCCAGCGCCTTCGACCACTCGGCCACCTTTCCGCGCTGAAACCGGGCGCGAAGGTTACACGTCGGCGACCGGCTCAGGCAAACGCCAGTTCAGGCGAATGTAATTCCGGCTGAGCGCAAGGCATCCAGCACCTGGCTGTGGAAGGGAGCGGCAAACGGCGTCAGAGGGAGTCTGATCCCGTCCGCCATCAGCCCCATGCGCGCCACGGCCCATTTCGCGGGGATCGGATTCGACTCGAGGAACAGGGCCTTGTGCAGCGGAGCCAGGGTGTCGTTGATGCGACGGGCTTCATCGGCATTGCCTGCCAGCGCGGCGGCGATGGCGTCGTGCATGGCCTGCGGCGCGACATTGGCGGTGACGGAAATGACGCCCTTGAAGCCGGCCAGCGTACTTTCGATGGCAATGTCGTCGTCGCCGCTCAGCAGCGCGGTCCGGCTGCCCACCAGCGACACCAGCTTGCGGTTGCGCTCCAGCGAGCCGCTGGCTTCCTTGAGACCGACGATGCTCTGAATGGCCGTCAGGCGGGCGACCGTTTCCGGCTGCATGTCGCAGGCGGTCCGGCCCGGCACGTTGTACAGGATCAGCGGAATCTGCACCGCGTCGGTCACCGCCTTGAAGTGCTGGTAGAGACCTTCCTGCGTGGGCTTGTTGTAGTAGGGCGTGACGAGCAGGCAGGCATCGGCGCCGACGTCCTTCGCACGGCGGGTGAGGTCGATGGCTTCGGTGGTGGAATTCGCGCCGGTGCCGGCGATGACGGGAATGCGCTTGCCCGCCTTGACCACCGTGCGGCGCACGACTTCGATGTGTTCGTCCACATCGAGGGTCGCGGACTCGCCGGTGGTGCCGACCGCGACGATACCGTCGGTGCCATTGTCAAGATGGAACTGGACCAGCCGATCGAGCGCGCCGAAATCGACCGCACCGTCCGCCTGCATCGGCGTGACGATTGCCACAATGCTGCCGCTGAACATGGGAATCCTTGCTGCGAGGAGGCGGGAATCGTACTGGCCGCGCCGAGCCGGCTGCAAGCGATTTGCCGGGGTATCCACGCTTCTGCAAGCCGCATAGCTCGCGACTGCTGCAGCCTGTACACTCCCTCGCAAGTCAACAGACACTGCGATCAGGGATGCAATTCATCGTCATTTCCGCGCTGGGCGGCGATCGCACCGGCTTGGTTTACGACCTCACGAGGGTCGTACTCGATTGTTCCGGCAACATCGTCGACAGTCGTATGAGCGCGCTCGGCAGCGAGTTCGCAATGCTGCTGCTCGTCTCCGGCAACTGGCACACGCTGGCGAAGCTCGAGACCGAGCTCAAGAAACTCAGCGATTCCACCGGCATCACGATCAGCCTGCGGCGCACCGAGCAGCGGGCGCAGCGCAAGGATGTCGTCACTTATTCCGTCGATGTCGTCTGCCTCGACCAGCCGGGCATCGTGTTTAATCTCGCCGGTTTTTTCAGTTCGCGCGGCATCGACATCGCCGAACTCAACACCCGCAGCTACGCCGCCGCGCACACGGGCGCGCCGATGTTCGCGGTGCAGCTCGTCGCGCACATTCCGTCCAAGATCCACATTGCGGCGTTGCGCGAGGAGTTCATGGATTTCTGTGACCAGTTCAACCTCGATGCCATTCTCGAACCGCTGAAGGCCTAGAAGGCAGATTCCCAAGCGCCAATGCCGACCCGCTTAGCCACGCTGGACAAGAAGATTCTCGCCTTTTCGCTGCCGGCTACTGGTGGCAGTAAATTCAAGTCATCCGACGCGGCGGGCAAGAAGCTCGTCATCTACTTCTATCCAAAGGACAACACCGCCGGCTGCACGACGGAAGGCGAAGCCTTCCGCGACCTGCATGCCGCCTTCCGGAAAGCCGGCGCCATCGTGGTCGGGATCTCGCCCGATTCCATCGCCTCGCACGAGAAGTTCAAGGCGAAGATGTCTTTCCCTTTCGAGCTGCTCTCGGACGAGGACCATGCCGTCTGCGACCTGTTCGAGGTCTACAAGGAAAAGAGCATGTACGGCCGCAAGTACATGGGCGTCGAGCGCAGCACGTTCCTGATCGATGCCGACGGCGTACTCAGGCGCGAATGGCGCAAGGTGAAGGTTCCCGGACATGTCGAGGAGGTACTGACTGCAGTGAAAGCGCTCTAGCGAAAAAGCGCCGCAGGGACTTTTTCCAATGAACCGACCCGTCGCCAGTCGAGCCGTTTCGATGATTTCCCGCTCTCATTAACGGAGGCTCCCGGACATCCATGATCAAAGGCGACACCCCCGAGACCGGACGCGGCCGCAAAGCTGCACGCACCGGCAAAGGCAGTCGGGAACGACGCATCTTCGTCCTCGACACCAACGTGCTGATGCACGACCCCACCGCGATTTTCCGTTTCGAAGAACACGACATCTTCATTCCCATGATCGTGCTGGAAGAGCTCGATGCGGGAAAGAAGGGCCTGTCGGAAGCCGCGCGCAACGTGCGCCAGGTGAGCCGCTTCCTCGACGAGCTGATGGAAGGCGCGAAAAAGAACGAGATCGACAAGGGGCTGCCGCTGCCGAGTGCGCACCAGCTCAACGGCCACAAGAAACGTCCGTCGGGCCGACTGTATTTTCAGACCCGCGCCCTGAGCGGCGGCTTGCCGGCAACGTTGCCGGGACACGGCGCCGACAATGCCATCCTCGGTCAGACGCTGGCCTTGCAGAAGGAGAATCCGGCCGCGCGCGTCACGCTGGTGTCGAAGGACATCAATCTGCGCATCAAGGCGTCGATCATCGGCGTGCAGGCCGAGGACTACTACAGCGACAAGACGATCGAAGATGCGGACCTGCTCTACACCGGCGCGCTGGAACTGCCGGCCAATTTCTGGGAGAAGCATGGCAAGAACATGCATTCCTGGCAGGAGCACGCGCGCACGTTCTATCGCGTGCAGGGGCCGATGGTGCGCGACTGGCACGCCAACCAGTTCCTGTACCAGAAGGATCCGAACGGCCTCGAAGCCTTCGTGCGCCGGATCGATGGCAATGGCGCAGTGCTGGAGCTGGTTCGCGACTACCGCAACGAACGGCACGGCATCTGGGGCATCACGGCACGCAATCGCGAACAGAATTTCGCGCTGAATCTGCTGCTGGATCCTGAAATCGACTTCGTCACGATCCTGGGTCCCGCCGGCACCGGCAAGACGCTGCTGACGCTGGCCGCGGGCCTGGCGCAGACGCTGGAGAGCAATCGCTACAGCGAAATCATCATGACGCGCGTCACCATTCCGCTCGGCGAAGACATCGGCTTCCTTCCTGGTACCGAGGAAGAAAAGATGGAGCCGTGGATGGGTGCGCTGATGGACAACCTGGAAGTGCTGACGCAAAGCCAGGAAGGCGGCAACTGGGGCAGGGCGGCGACCAACGATCTGCTGCGCAACCGCATCAAGATCCGCTCGCTGAATTTCATGCGCGGTCGCACGTTCCTCAATCGCTTCCTGATTCTCGATGAGGCGCAGAACCTGACGCCCAAGCAGATGAAGGCGCTGGTGACGCGCGCCGGTCCGGGCACCAAGCTCGTCTGCCTGGGCAACATCGCGCAGATCGATACGCCGTATCTGACCGAAACGACCTCGGGTCTGACCTTCGTCGTCAATCGCTTCAGCGGCTGGGAGCACGCGGGTCACATCACTCTGCTGCGCGGCGAGCGTTCGCGACTGGCGGATTACGCATCGGAAAATCTGTAGGAGACCGTGAGGATGGCGAGGCGCAAAGTCGGTGACTCGAAGAAGGAACCGCAGGTATCCCTGCTGGGCAGGGACGTGGTCTGGCCGCAATCGCCGGAAGGGGCGACGCTGGAACGCGTGCCGAATCCGCATCCCGACAAGAACTACCTCGCGCGCTTCACGGCGCCTGAGTTCACGTCGCTGTGTCCCGTCACGGGCCAGCCGGACTTTGCGCATCTCGTCATCGACTACGTGCCGCGCAAGTGGCTGGTCGAGAGCAAGTCGCTGAAGCTCTATCTCGGTTCGTTCCGCAATCACGGCGCGTTTCACGAGGACTGCACGATCGCGATCGCCGATCGCCTCGTGCAGTTGCTGTCGCCGCGCTGGCTGCGCATCGGCGGCTACTGGTATCCGCGCGGCGGCATTCCCATCGACGTCTTCTGGCAGACCGGCAAGCCGCCAGTGGACCTGTGGATTCCCGACCAGGGGGTTGCTCCGTACCGCGGCCGCGGCTAGTAAGAAAGTTGGCGGTTGACAGTTGACAGTTGACAGCCAGAGCGGCTGCCTTCGTCGCTCGGGGTCGGCTGCAGGCCGATGGAAAACTAGCGAGCAGGGCATCTCGGCTATCCGCTGCCTGCCGCGGCTGCTATATTCCGCGCCTCTTTTTCGGGCCTCGCCCGAATGCCGCTGCGGCCCATTCCGGTCCTATGGCGGCTCGCGTCGGTTTCTCCGCGACGATCAGCCGTGAACCCCGCCAGGCCCGGAAGGGAGCAACGGTAACGGTGATATCGGGCGCCGGAGAGGTGCCGGCGCGGGCCGTCACCCGCCCGCGGCGGCCGACTGGCTTACCGGTCTGCTGGTCGACTGGCCAGAAACGGATTCAGAAGTTTCTTGCTCTGGCCAGCAGACCAGTCGGCCAGCGACCAGTCCGGCCCGCGGCTCGTGTAAAGTTCCACGGTCCGACGG
>CAYWHG010000252.1:0-4741 GCA_964457865.1 uncultured Steroidobacter sp. | reverse complement strand
TGTTCCCCGTGCCCCCCGTGGAGAATTCTCTTCTCCTCTTCAGACCTCCGTGAACTCCGTGTGAACCTCTCGATCCCGCAAGACATGAACAGCGCAGCCAAACCCCACCGCGGCACGATCTTTCTCGAAGACGCCGAAGTCGTCGCGCAGACCGCCTTCGACGCGAACCAGTTCGTCCTGAAATTGAAAGCGCCCAAGTGTGCTGCCGCCGCAAAACCGGGATCGTTCGTTCATCTGAGCTGCGACGCATCGCTGCCGATGCGACGGCCGCTGTCGATCATGCGTGTGGACGCGCAGCGCGGCACGGTGGAAGTGCTGTACAAGATCGTCGGCCCGGGGCTGCAACTGCTGTCCGGCAAGAAAGCCGGTGATCGCATCAGCACGCTCGGCCCGATCGGCAACAGTTTCGTGCCGCACCCGCAGCGTCCGCGCACGCTGCTGGTCGGCGGCGGCGTGGGCATTCCGCCCATGGTCTTTCTCGCAGAGGCATTGCGCGAGCGCAGCGATGCCGACTGGAAACCGCTGGTACTGATGGGCTCGGAAGTCCCTTTCCCGTTTCGTTCACGCCCTTCGACGATTCTCGTACCCGGCATGCCGGAAGGCAGCATCGCCTGCATGCCATTGCTCGAAGAATGGGGCGTAGCGAGCCGGCTCGCCACGCTCGCGGGCTATCCGGGCTGCTTCGACGGCTACGTCACCGATCTCGCCGCGTCATGGCTGAGTTCGCTGGATACGAATGCGCTCGCGGAAGTGGAAATGTTCGCCTGCGGCCCGACGGTGATGCTGAAGGCCGCCGCCGCCGTGGCAAAGCGCTTCGACATCCCCTGCCAGGTCTCGCTCGAGGAATTCATGGCCTGCGCCGTCGGCGGTTGCGCCGGCTGCGCAGTGAAGGTCACGACGCCGGACGGACCGGCGATGAAGCGGGTGTGCGTGGACGGACCGGTGTTTGAGGCTCAGGTGGTGTTTACGGCCTGAGCTGGCAGACGGGCGACGGTCAGAACATGAAGGTTCGGCTCTTACCCCGTGGCTCATTGGTAGGAATTTCTGATTTACCTCTCGTTCGTCATTCCCGCGAAGGCGGGAATCCATCCGAATCAGCAAGATGGGCCCCCGCCTGCGCGGGGGTGACGAAGTCGCTTCGCGCTAACCGAAGTTGATCTTTGCTTCCAGGTTCGTCCGCGAGTCGGCGTAGGTCAGCGCATCGTCCATCGTGATGCGGCCGGCCTTGTAGAGTTCGTAGAGCGCCGTATCGAAGTGCTGCATGCCCTTTTCGCTGCTGGTGCGCAACGCTTCCTTGGCGCCGAGCACGTCGCCCTTCTTGATCAGTTCCTGGACATGCGGTGTGTTGATCAGCAACTCGACCGCAGCGACGCGGCGCTTGTTCTTACCGGGAATCAGGCGCTGCGCGATGATGGCGCGCAGGTACTGCGACAGATCGAGGAAGATCTGGGTGTGCTGATCGATCGGGAACATGTTGATGCAGCGATCCAGCGTTTCCGCCGCATTGTTGGCGTGCAGCGTCGCCAGCACCAGATGGCCGGTGCCGGCCAGCATGATGGCCGACTCCATCGTTTCGCGATCGCGGATTTCGCCGATCAGCAGCATGTCCGGTGCGGCGCGCATCGCGCTCCTGAGCGCGCGGGCGTACGACTTGGTGTCGAGGCCGACCTCGCGCTGATTGATGATGGACTTCTTGTTGGAGTGCAGGAACTCGATCGGATCTTCGATCGTGATGATGTGGTCCGAGGAGTTCTCGTTGCGGTAGTTGATCATCGACGCCAGCGTCGTCGACTTGCCCGAGCCCGTCGCGCCCACCATCAGCAGCAGGCCGCGCCGCATCATCACCAGATCCTTGAGGATCTCCGGCAGGCCCAGATCGTCGAGCCGCGGCATGTCCGCGGTGATGTAACGCAGCACCATCGCGGGATTGCCGCGCTGATGGAACACGTTGATGCGGAAGCGTCCCAGGCCCGGCTCGGAGATGGCGAAGTCGATTTCCAGTTCTTCGTTGAACGCCTCGATCTGGTCCTCGGTCATGAGGCCGTACGCCGCCTGGCGCACGACTTCGGGCGTCAGCATCTGCTTGTTGACCGGGAAAATCTGGCCTTCGATCTTGATCTTGATCGGTGCGTAAGACGTGAAGAACAGATCGGACGCGCGCTTCTCCACCATCAGCTTGAACAATGGCTTGGTATTGAGGACGACCGGCCGCTCTTCGCTGCCCGTACTGCCGGTATCCATCGCTTCGCTGTCTACTGCCATCGTTGCTCCGCAAAGGGATCAGTGATCAGGGGGTAGGGGGCAGTCGGAAAGAAGAAGTTCAGCGTTGCCTTCTTCTTGTCTGACTACCCCCTACCCCCTGGTCACGCCCCTCTATTTCTCTGCCTTACCGTTCAAACGTGTGATCGGTCTCGTCGTCCATGATGCGCAGGCTGCTGCCTGCCTCATCGGAAATCTTCAGCTCGCGCTTGCTTTCCAGCTTGATGCGCAGACGCACCTCGTTCTTCGAGTCGGCGTTGCGCAGCGCGTCTTCATAGGAGATCAGACCGCCTTCATAGAGTTCGAACAGCGACTGGTCGAAGGTCTTCATGCCGAGCCGGTTCGACTTGGCCATGACTTCCTTGATCGCCGCCACTTCGCCCTTGAAGATCAGGTCGGCGATCAGTGGCGAGTTGAGCATGATCTCCATCGCCGCGATACGGCCAGCGCCTGAATCGCGCGGAATCAGACGTTGCGAGATCAGGGCACGCGTATTGAGCGACAGATCCATCAGCAGCTGTTCGCGCCGTTCCTCGGGGAAGAAGTTGATGATGCGGTCCAGCGCCTGATTGGCGCTGTTGGCGTGCAGCGTGGCGAGCACCAGGTGGCCGGTTTCGGCGAACTGAATGCCGTATTCCATCGTCTCGCGGTCGCGGATTTCGCCGATCAGGATGACGTCGGGCGCCTGACGCAGCGTGTTCTTGAGCGCCATGTGCCACGACTCGGTATCGACGCCGACCTCGCGGTGCGTGATCACGCAACCCTTGTGGTCGTGAACGTATTCGACCGGATCTTCGATCGTGATGATGTGGCCGCGGGTCTTTTCATTGCGGTAGTTGAGCATCGCGGCGAGCGACGTCGACTTGCCCGAACCGGTACCGCCGACCAGGATGACCAGGCCGCGCTTGGTCATGACGACATCTTTCAGGACCGGCGGCAGCAGCATTTCCTCGAGCGTCGGGATCTTCGCGTTGATGGTTCGCACCACGCAGCCGATCAGACCCTGCTGCACGAAGGCGCTGACGCGGAAGCGACCGATGCCCGCCGGCGCGATGGCGAAGTTGCATTCCTTGCTGGCGTCGAACTCGCGCGTCTGCTTGTCGTTCATGATGGAACGCACCAGCACCGCGCTCTGCTCCGGCGTCAGGATGCGTTCGGACTGCGGCCGGATCTCGCCGTCGACCTTGATGGCCGGCGGGAATCCGGAAGTGATGAACAGGTCCGAGCCCTTGCGCTCCACGACGCGCTTGAGCAGGTCCTGCATCAGTTTGATGGCTTGTTCGCGTTCCATGGTTGCTCCGCTGAGGCCCTAGGCGCTAGGCCCTAGGCCCTAGCCCAAGAAAACGAAGCGCGAGCAGACGCCTCGTTCGGCCGTGATCTGTACCTGCCCGTAAACTCATCTGATCCTCATTCCTGCTAGCGCCTAGGGCCTAGGGCCTCAGAACGCATCCTTGTTCTGCGCCCTGAAGCGTGCTTCTTCCTTCGAGATCAGTCCCTTCTGCAGAAGCTCGGTCAGACACTGGTCGAGCGTCTGCATGCCCGAGGACTGGCCGGTCTGGATCGCCGAGTACATCTGCGCGATCTTGCCTTCGCGGATCAGGTTACGAATGGCGGGCGTGCCGATCATGATCTCGTGCGCCGCCACACGTCCACCGCCGATGCGCTTGAGCAGCGTCTGCGAAATGACCGCGCGCAGCGATTCGGAAAGCATCGTGCGCACCATTTCTTTTTCGGCTGCCGGGAACACGTCGACGATACGGTCGATGGTCTTGGCGGCCGAAGTCGTGTGCAGCGTGCCGAACACCAGGTGGCCCGTTTCGGCCGCCGTCAGCGCCAGACGGACAGTCTCCAGGTCGCGCATTTCGCCGACCAGCACGATGTCGGGGTCTTCACGCAGCGCCGAACGCAGCGCCTCGGAGAAGCCGAGCGTGTCGCGATGCACTTCGCGCTGGTTCACCAGCGAGCGTTTGCTTTCGTGCACGAACTCGATCGGATCTTCGATCGTGATGATGTGATCGGGCTTGTTGTCGTTGATGTAGTTGATCATCGCCGCCAGCGTGGTCGACTTGCCGGAACCGGTCGGACCGGTCACCAGCACGAGGCCGCGGGGATGCATGGAAATGTCCTTGAAGATCTTCGGCGCGTTCAGGTCGTCGAGCGACATGATCAGCGACGGAATCGTCCGGAACACGGCGCCGGCGCCGCGATTCTGGTTGAACGCATTGACGCGGAAGCGCGCCAGCTTGGGAATTTCGAAGGAAAAGTCGGTCTCGTAGAATTCTTCGTAAGCCTTGCGCTGCTTGTCGTTCATGATGTCGTACACCATGCTGTGCACTTCCTTGTGGGTCAGTGACGGCATGTTGATACGCTTCATGTCGCCGTCGACGCGGATCATCGGCGGCACACCCGCGGACAGGTGCAGGTCCGAGGCGTTGTTCTTGACGGCGAACGCGAGCAACTGCGCGATATCAACGGGCATGAA
>CAYWHG010000251.1:0-4789 GCA_964457865.1 uncultured Steroidobacter sp. | reverse complement strand
ATGGCCAGCAGGCTCGAGCCCGTCAGTAACATCAATCTGCGAGTCTTCATGGGTGTCCCCCTTTTAACGATCGACCCATCTGAGGAAAAACGTGGACCAACGCTTGCGACACACACCATGTGTGTCCATTTGAAATCTGAGTGATTACAAGATCACGCGGATGCCGTCGACGCATCGCTGCGGGCGTGCCGGGGAAGTGGCCGCCGATGCGCTCCATCCTCGGGAATCAGCAGGCAGCATTGCGAACGACCAGGCAGCGAGCCGCATCTTTACGGCAACACGATCGGTTGGATTGAAGCCCGGGAACGATTCCGGGAGGGTGCAGAAACCGCGAAAGAGAATAGGAGTCCCTGGACCTGTGTGTCCGTCAGCGCACGAAGCCCGCCGTTGATCTTCAGCACCGTCGCCTGCCCCCATCACCAATGTCTGCAGCAGTAGTTGTTGAATGCATCGCTGTCTGCGGCATCTATGGCACGTAGACAACTCAACCACTCTTCTTCGAGTCGGGCTAGTTTGTAACTTATCAACAACGGTGTCTAGTACCCGACTGCGCTTTTTCCGTTCGAGTAATGAAACCCTGCTGTATCAGTCACATTCAGCAGCGTTGCGACGCACTTCCGCCAGCGCACCGCGGCAAAAGCGGCAAATGCCTCACGTTTTTTTGGCACTGCAAAATGATGCTTCTGCGCCACATGTGCATCAGCGCGATGGCCGCATGTTCATGCGTCCCAATCAGGAAGCGACTGCGGTTTACGGCTTGTCGAGCAGATCCCGGATTCGCTGGCCGAGTTGCTCGAACGTGAACGGCTTGCTGATGAGCTGCACGCCGGAGTCGAGACGCCCGTGATGGACGATGGCTGCGCGAGTAGCCGGTCGTGTAGAGCACGCGCAGGTCGGGTCGCACTTCGCGAGCAGCGTCCGACAGCGCCCTGCCCGACTTGCCCGGCAGCACCACGTCAGTAAACAGCAGATCGACACGGGCCGGCGTCTGCAGAATCGCCAGCGCGCTCTCCGCGTCGCCGGCCTCCAACACCTGGTAGCCGAGTTCCGACAGGACCATCGTGCTGTAAGTGCGCACTTCGGCATTGTCTTCGACGACCAGGATCACTTCCTCGCGACTGGCGCGGGGAACGTCATCGCTCTGAACCGGCGTCACGACAGGGAGCTTGCCGCTCCACATCTGGTAGCGGGACGTGAGGAGGATGCGGACCATGGAACGCAGACTTTGCGGCCAGTCCTGCGGCGGACCGATGGACGTTTCGCGCCAGGCGTACCCGCGCATGTGTTCGGCGAGGTGTCCACCGCCAATGAACAGATCCGAACCTTCGTCGATAGAAGACGGCCGCGTCGGATCCAGGTCGCACCTCAAGGCTTTCTTGTTGGAGTATCGATCGATCGCCGGGAGAACGGTCGCCTGCCGAGAGTCGTCGATTGGCAGCCACTGGTTTGTCGACCGGGATCGCTGCCGTGCTGAACGCATCCATAGGGAGGGCGGTTCCTCGGTACGACCCGGACCTTTCCAGCCGTTATCCACGGCGACGCAAATATCCCGGTCCCGACGAAGTTGCTACCATCGCCGCGTGCACCCGCTCCTTCGCCAATGAAGTTCTGTTCCGCCTGCGGCGCCCCTGTCGAACGTCTCATTCCCGACGGCGATCATCTGCCGCGTGCCGTCTGTCCGTCCTGCAAGACCATCCACTACGAGAACCCGCGCATCATCGCGGGGTGCGTGCCGGAGTGGCAGGGAAAAATCCTGTTGTGCAAACGCGCGATCGAACCGCGGCGCGGCTACTGGACACTGCCCGCCGGTTTCATGGAGAACGGCGAAGCGCTGCAGGACGGCGCCTCCCGCGAGGCGATGGAGGAAGCACTGGCCAATGTGGAGATCGGCTCGCTGCTGGCGATCGTCAACGTGATTCGCGCACACCAGGTGCACATCATGTTTCGCGCACGCCTGCTCGACACGAACTTCGGCGTCGGTCCCGAGAGCCTGGAAGTGCAGCTCTACGACGAAGCCGACATTCCATGGCAGGACATGGCCTTCCTCAGCGTCGAGTTCGCACTGCGTCGCTACCTGGAAGACCGGCGTGCCGGCCGCGAAGACGTGCATTTCCGCGATATCGACTGGCAGGACGGCAAGCTGATCACACGGGATCGTTAGGAGATCCAGATTTCACACGGAGATCACGGAGATCACAGAGAAAGATCTGGTCTCGGGGATTTTCGACCTCTGCGTACTCCTCATCTGTTTGAAATCTCTTCTCTGATCTCCGTGGCCTCCGTGATCTCCGTGTGAAATCCGGTTTCCGCTTCTATCGCCCGCCCCACTTTGGCACAATACCGCCCCCGCTGCGGCGCCTTGCCGCATTCCCCGGCCGGAGTCATCGATGACCTTTGTCGTCACAGAGAATTGCATCAAGTGTAAGTACACGGACTGTGTCGAGGTCTGTCCGGTCGACTGTTTTCATGTCGGGCCCAACTTCCTGGTGATCGATCCGGATGAATGCATCGACTGCACGCTGTGCGAACCGGAATGTCCTGCGGAGGCGATCTTTTCCGAAGAGGAATTGCCGGCGGGCCAGGAACACTTCAAGCAGCTGAATGCCGAACTGGCCAAGAGCTGGCCGGTGATCACGGAACGTGAGGACGCCCCCGCGGATGCCAAGGAATGGGACGGCAAGCCCGACAAGCTGAAACTGCTCGAACGCTGATCGGCGCGACGAACGCCCACAAAAAAGCCCGCATCACTGCGGGCTTTTTCGTTTTCCGGGATCGGTCGCGGCTTACTTCGCCTTGGCAACCGCCACTTTGAGTTCGTCGAGCTGCCTGACCATGTCCTGCGGCGGCAGGTAACCGCCGATGTAGTCGCCGGCGGCGGTAAAGATTGCCGGTGTGCCGCGTACGCCCATCTCTTCACCCAATTCGTACTGCTTGGCGACCGGGGTCGCGCCACATTTCGCTTCGACGGACTGGCCCTGCTTCGCCTTGGTGATGGCGGCGTTGCGATCCTTGGAGCACCACACGGCTTCCATCTTGGCCCAGTCGTCCGTGCCCGGTCCCGCGCGTGGATAGGCGAGATAACGTACCCGGACACCGAGTTTGTTGAGCTGCTCGACCTCGCCATGCAATTTGCGGCAATACCCGCAGTCGACATCGGTGAAAACGGTAATGGTGTATTTCGCGGCGGCGGGACCGAACACGATCATGTCGCGCTCATCGAGTTTGGCGAGCGCCTTGCTGCGCGCAACGGAGCGGCCCGCCTCGGTCAGATTCGTGCGCGTCTCGACTTCGTAGAGATCGCCGCTGAACAGGAATTTACCGTCGGCACTGACATAGGCGGTATCCGCGCCCATGCCCACTTCATAGACGCCCGCGACCGGCGAGGGCTTGATCTGATCGGGCTTGACGCCGGGAAACTTGGCCGCGATGGCCGTTCGCGCTGCAGCAACCTTGTCCGTATCGGCGGCCAGGGCGCCGGCACTCACGGCGAGCAGCAGCAATGCACAGAGTCTGCAGGCCTTGTTCATCAACACTCCAGGGCTCATCGACACTCCAGGTGGCAGTCGCAGCGGATTGGATGCCGACGCGGCGCCGAGGTTCACTCGCACTTCGGGTGCCGGCAGTCTAGCAGGGATGCCCATGGCCCGAACCTGTGCGGCCCGAACGACACAACCGGGAATTGGACCGATGGAAAGAATCGGCGGTCGATTGACCTGAGCGGTCAGCCGCGCGGATGGTGCTGCGCGTGCAGATCCTTCATGCGCTCGCGGGCGACGTGCGTATAGATCTGCGTCGTGGACAGGTCGCTGTGACCCAGCAGCATCTGCACCACGCGCAGGTCGGCACCGTGATTCAGCAGGTGGGTCGCGAATGCATGCCGCAGCGTGTGCGGCGAAAGCGCCTTCTGTACGCCGGCTTTCTGGGCGTAGCGCTTGATGATGTGCCAGAACGCCTGGCGGGTCATGCGATCGCCGCGGCGCGTCGGGAACAGGAAGTCGGTCTGACGCTCGAGCAGGATTTCGAGACGCGGACCATTGGTGAACTTCTGCAACCACTGCACGGCTTCTTCGCCCAGCGGAATGAGCCGCTCGCGATCGCCCTTGCCGACTATGCGCAGCACGCCCTGGTTCATGTTCACCTGGCCGGCCTTGAGATTCACCAGTTCGGAAACCCGCAGACCCGTGGCGTAGAGCACTTCGAGCATCGTGCGATCACGATGACCGAGCGGCTGTTCGACTTCGGGAGCCGCGAGCAATGCTTCGACTTCTTCCTCGGTCAGCGACTTCGGCAGCGAACGACCGATCTTCGGCATCGCGATCTGTGCAGTCGGATCCTCGGTGCTCGCGCCGTCGCGCAACTGATAGCGATAGAAACGCCGGAAGCTGGACAACTGACGCGCAGTGGAGCGCGGTCGCGCCCCGGCTTCGACACGCCAGGCGATGAATGCGAGCACATCGGCGCGCTTGGCACCGAGTGCAGAGGTTCCGCGCGCCTGCAGCCAGCGATCGAGCGCAGTCAGATCGGCGCGATAGGCGGACAGCGTATTGGGCGACAGACCTCGCTCCATCCATACGGCATCGAGAAAACGATCGATGGCCGGGAGGGAGGGCGTTTCGGGCGTTGCCTCGCCTGTCCTCGCGTAGACTGATGCTTTCGTAACGGTGCTCATCGCCTTTGAAGCAGCTTGCGCAGGCCGGACGTCCGATCTCGATCGGCATTGTCCGGACTTGCAGTGCCGGCAGTATGCGTAGGCGTTCCCCCTCGAAGGAGTGACAGTTATCACAGAACG
>CAYWHG010000250.1:0-4798 GCA_964457865.1 uncultured Steroidobacter sp. | reverse complement strand
AGCAGCTCATCACCGGCAAGTCGCCGCAGGACATCGCCGATCAGCGCCAGGTCGCCGTCAGCACCGTGCGCACACAGATCAAGACGCTGTTCGCGAAGACCGGATCGAGCCGGCAGATCGATCTGGTGGCGCGACTCGGGCGGCTGTAGGAAGGAACTTCCGGAGGCCGCGAAAGACCGCATAAAAGAAGCGGGACTCCTCGGATCGAAAGACCATCCTTCTTTTATGCGGTCTTTTGCGGCTTCCAATTCTCCCGGCTCACCATGCATCGCAACGGTGAGTCACAATCCGTGCATGGGGATACCGGAAAACGAATTCGGCCAGTTCGACTACATCATCGTCGGCGCCGGCAGTGCCGGCTGCCTGCTGGCGAACCGCTTGTCGCGCAATCCGCGGCATCGCGTGCTGCTGCTCGAAGCCGGCGGCAAGGACGATTATTTCTGGATCGGCATTCCGGTCGGCTACCTCTACACCATCGCCAATCCGCGCACCGACTGGTGCTACCAGACCGATCCCGACGAGCATCTCGCGGGACGTTCGATCCACTACGCCCGCGGCCGCGGGCTCGGCGGCTGCTCCTCGATCAACGCCATGATCTACATGCGCGGCCAGCGCGAGGACTGGGATCACTGGGCCGCGCTCGGCAATCCCGGCTGGTCATGGAATGACGTGCTGCCGATCTTCCAGTCGCTCGAAGACTTCGCCGGCGGTGCGGTCGACGGTTACGGCGCAGGCGGCGAAGTTCGCGTCGAAAATCCGCGCGTGCGCTGGGACATCCTCGATGCCTGGCGCGATGCCGCCGCCGAGTGCGGCATCGGCAAGATCGGCTGCTTCAACGGCGGCGACAATGCCGGCAGCGCCTACTTCCAGGTCACGCAGAAACGCGGCCGGCGCTGGAGCGCCACCGACGCCTTCCTCAAACCGGTACGGCACCGACCCAACCTGACCGTGCTGACGAATGCCCACGTCGAACGACTGCTCTTCTCAGGACGCGAATGTGTCGGCGTGCGCTTTCGCCGCGGCGACCAGGTGCACGAAGTGCGGGCCAGTCGCGAAACCGTGCTTGCCGCCGGCGCCATCGGTTCGCCGCAGCTGCTGCAACTCTCCGGCATCGGCGCACCGGACCTGCTGCAGTCGCTGCAGATTCCGGTCGTGCACGCGCTGCCCGGCGTCGGCGAGAACCTGCACGATCATCTGCAGATCCGACTGCAGTACAAGGTCAGCAACGTGCTTACGCTCAACCAGCAGGCCGGCACCTGGTTCGGCAAGGCGGCGATGGCACTGCAGTACTTCGCCTTGCGCACCGGCCCGCTGACGATGCCGCCCTCGCAGGTCGGCGCCTTCGCCCGCAGCGATCCGTCACAACCGACCGCGAACATCGAATGGCACGTGCAGCCGCTGTCGCTCGACAAGTTCGGCGATCCGCTGCATGCCTTTCCCGCCATCACGCCGAGCGTCTGCAACCTGCGCCCGGAATCGCGCGGCTCGGTGCGCATCCGCAGCGCCGAGTCCGCCGATTTCCCCACGATCAAACTGAACTACCTGCAGCACGAAGCCGACCGCCGCGTCGCCGTCGATTCGATCCGCCTGACCCGCCGCATCATGGCCGCGAAGGCGCTGCAGAAATACCGCCCCGAGGAACATCGCCCCGGCGCCGCGATCGACGACGATCTGTCGCTGGCACGAGCCGCCGGCGAACTCGGCACGACCATCTTTCATCCGGTCGGCACCTGCCGCATGGGCAACGATGCACAGTCGGTCGTCGATTCGCAGTTACGCGTTCACGGCGTAAGCCGGCTGCGCGTCATCGATGCGTCCATCATGCCGAGGATCACCTCCGGCAATACCAACGCGCCGACGTACGTGATTGCGGAGATGGGGGCGCGGGCGATGCTGCGCGATGCGCGGTGAACGTCGGCCGTAAGTGCGGCAAGGAGGTTCGTGCATGCTGACTCGCCTCGCTGCGGATCTGGTGTTGCTGGGACACTTTCTGTTCGTGGCATTCGCCGTCTTCGGCGGAACGCTCGTCTGCCACCACCCCGCGTGGGCGCTGGTGCATGTGCCGGTCGTGCTCTGGTCGGCGATCGTGAATCTCGCCGGCTGGACCTGCCCGCTCACGCCGCTCGAAAAGTCGCTGCGGACCGGCGCAGGTCAATCGGGATACGCCGGCGGCTTCGTGGAGCACTACGTCGGACGCGTGGTCTATCCGCGGGGGATGCCACGCCAGATGGAACTGACGGCAGGCGTATCGATCATCGTGTGGAATGTCCTGGTGTATGGCTTCGTGCTGGGCGTGAACTGGTGGACGGCTTGATAGCCAGCATTCGCACCATCGATTCTTGCTCCTCATACTTATAAGGCTGCCGACATGATTCATCGACAGGCGAGTATTGCGGCAGTCATCCTCGCGTTGTTCCTTGCACCCTCGATCGGGGCGGCGGAAACAGCATCGCATGCAAAGCGTCCATTCGAAGTCCGCGATTCGGTAGAGATGGCGTACTTCGGCACGATCGAATCATCCCAGCGCGATCACCTTCCCGACGACGGTCTGATTTCTCCGGATGGTCGCTACATCACGAAAATCACCCATCGCGGACTTCTTCCCGAAGGCGTGACGGAAGGGACGATCTGGCTTTTCGAAACCAGGCAGGTGCTGGACTTCATCCGCAAGGGCGGTCCACCGCCGCAGCCCGTGCCGGTCGTCCGAATGTCCGCTGCCGTCAACGGCCTCACCGGAGACTGGTTCAATCGTGACAACACGATCTCCGAACTGGCGTGGTCGGACGACGCGCGAAGCCTAACGTTTCTCGGACGCGCCGGCCGCGAGAACCGCCAGCTGTTCCGCATCGACATCGACACGCGCACGTTGACCGCGATGTCGCCGGCCGATGTCGACGTGCCCGTCTATGCCGTCGCCGGTCGCTCCATCGGATTTCTTGCATTGAAAGGGGTGGACGAAGAAGAACTCTGGCGCTCCGCCGGATCGAGCGTGCCGGACATCGAAGTCGGCGTGGGCAAACCGCTGATCGCGATGCTCTATCCGAATTTCCGCGGCAACGATCTCTCTCATCCAGTGGCGGCGCAAGTCTGGCGAACACGTGACAGCAAGGCGCAGCCGGTCATCGACGCTGCGACAAAGCAGCCCGTAAGCGTGCGTGTCGCCTACGGCAGCCTCGCCGCGTCGCTTTCTCCGGATGGCAAACGATTCGCCACGACTGCGTACGCGTCACCGGAAAGTTCCAGCCCGTCGTACACGATCATCGATCTGGATTCGGGCAACTCACAGATCCTCGACGGCGCGGGTGTCATGCCCTATCGCTATCGACGCAGCGGGCTGTTCAAGGCCGCGTGGTCGCCGGACGGCTCCGACATCGCCCTTACCCAGATCGAACTCGCTACCACGGGTCAATGCGGTGTTGGCGTAGCGAGCCTCCGTGGCGGAACGATCCGTTGCCTCATGCCGATCAAGCCTGACTCCTTTGATCTCGTGCGTGAGGTTCGCTGGCTGTCGAACGACCGGCTGTATGTTGCGCGCAAGACTTTCGGCAGGGAAATCCATCCGTCGCTGACGATCGACCGCAGCGGACAGCAGTGGCGCGCGCCGCGCGAAGCCGACCGGAAAGTCGCTCCGCGGATCCGATTCAGCGTGCAGGAATCGTTGAACGACCGGCCGGTTCTCGTCGCGACCAACGCGCTCACCGGGAAACAGCGAGCGATCTACGACCCGAATCCCCAATTCGACGACATCGAAACCGGCGAAGTGCGCATCTACGAGTGGCGCGACCGGCATGGCAGGAATCACCGTGGCGGTCTCGTGCTGCCGCCGCACTTCCAGCAGGGTCGCCGCTACCCACTCGTCGTCCAGACGCATGGGTTCAATCCCGACCGGTTCTTTCGCGTCGGCGACTCCGACACGGTCAGTGCCGGGCGAGCGCTGGCCGCGCGCGACATCCTCGTGCTGCAGGTTCGCGAACCCGGTTCCGCCGACAAGGAATCATGGCGCGACGCCACGGAACTCGGCATGGACGTGTATCTCGCCGGTATCGATCAGCTCGTCGGCGATGGCTACGTCGATCCGGCCAGCGTCGGCATCAGCGGCTACAGCTATACCGGATGGACGACAGCCGCCTCGATCGTCAATGCACCCGACCGATTCGCCGCGGCCGTCATTGCCAATACCGATCCGGTGACGTTCACGGGTTATTTTGCCGGCGTGGATTCCTTCATTCCGCGCGCGTACAGGGAGGCCTACGTCGGGGCGGCTCCCTATGGCGAAGGACTCAAGCGCTGGAACGAGCGTGTACCGAGTCTGGCGTCCGATCGCATCGAAGCGGCCGTTCTCTTTTCCGCGGCCGATCCCTGGCACCTCATCAGTTTCTGGGATCTGTACGCGGCCATGCGCGATCAGAACAAGCCGGTGGAGCTGCAATACATTCGCAGCGGTCAGCATGTCATCGCGAAACCGCTGCACAAGCTGGCGCACCAGGAAATGATCGTCGACTGGTTCGAATTCTGGCTGGCCGGAACGGAGCGACCGGCGCCGGAGAAAATCGATCAGTACCGCCGCTGGCGACTGATCCGGGATCAGCGTCAGCCGCAGATCAACCCCGCTCCATGAGCGTATCGGCGCTCGGCGGCCGTCAGCTCCCGTAGCTCGAAAACACCGTCGTCTCGCCATCGATGCGCACGAACAGCACGTCGTAGCGCTCGATCCGGCCTGACGGCACTTCCATGCCCGGCGAGCCGGCGGGCATGCCGGGCACCGTCAGGCCCTTGCCCTTGCGGCGTTCGCGCAGCA
>CAYWHG010000249.1:0-4848 GCA_964457865.1 uncultured Steroidobacter sp. | reverse complement strand
CGCTTCCAGGTGGCGCGACTCGGCACCGCGGCGCGCGTCACCACCGACCCGGCGATCAATGCCATGTACGCGCAGCGCGTGCGGATCGAACGCGAACTCGATGACGTGCGCGAACGCAAGACCGCGCTGCAATCCGATACGTACTACGACCAGCTCGAAGGCGTCCTCGTGAAACTCGCGCTGCTGCAGCGGCAGATCGATGCGGCACAGCCGGGCGGAGTGACGCCATGAAGAGGGGAATGGCCGCAAAAGGCGCAAAAAGCGCAAAAAAGAAGACAGCAATTGGTTATCTGAGAGTCCTGTTTTTGTACTTTTTGCGCCTTTTGTGGCCATTCCTCTTCTTCACGATCTCCTCTAACGCCACCGCACAGACAATCGACTACGACCCGCGTCGCCCTGATGAACTGCGAGCTTGCGACGACGACTACTATCGCGGCCGCGATGACGACGCACGCGAGTGCTACACGCGCCTGCTCAACGGCCCGTACAACTCGGTGACGCGCGCCGAAGCCGCGTGGCGCACCGGCGATCTGCAGCGCGCCAACCGTTTCTTCCGCGATGCCGTGCGCAGCAATCAGCGGCTGATCCATGCGCGTGTGCGCTGGGCGCGGCTGTACCTCGGCACGCATCAATACGCCGATGCGCAGAAGCTGCTGCGCGAGGCGCTCGAACTGTCGCCCAACGATGTCTACGGGCGGCTGGCGCTCGCACATGTCTATGCGGATCGCTTCGACGGCGAGGCGCGCCGGCTGATCGACGAACTGCTGAAGCAGGACGACAAACTGTTCGAGGCGCACCTGCTGGCGGCGCGCATGGCACTCGAAGAAGGCCGGCTCGACGACGCCGACAAGTCGCTCGACCGTGCCGCGAAGGCGGCGGATCCGAAACTGCCGGTGCTGGAACTGTATGCAGCGCGCGCCACGCTCGATCTTGCGCGCGGCCGCGACAGCGCCACGATGGCGAAGAACACCTGGGTCACGCGCGCGCTGAACTACAACCCGCATTACGGTGCGGTGTTCGAATCGCTGGCGCGGTTCGAAGTCATGCGCCGTCGCTATAACGAGGCGACGCCGTTGCTGCGCAAGGCCATCGAAGTGCAGCCGTCGCTGTGGTCGGCGCACGAAGACCTCGGCGCCAACCTGCTGCGGCTCGGCGCCATCGACGAAGCGCGCCGGCATCTGCAGGCCGCCTACGAAGGCGATCCGTACAGCCCGACCACGGTCAACACGCTGCGCCTGCTCGATCGCGTCGACGAGATCGACGTGTCCTCGACGCGGTTGACGTTGCCGGCCACCGCGACCGCGCCGGCCGCCGACGTCGAACTGCGACTGCGCCTGCACAGGAAGGAAGTCGCGGCGCTGCAGCCGTATGTCATGGAAGTCGCGCGCGACAGCATCGTCGCGTTCTCGCAGCGCTATGGCTATCGGCCGACGCGACCGCTGACGGTCGAGCTGTATCCGAATCACGATGACTTCGCCGTCCGCGTCGCGGCCTTGCCCGGCATCGGCCTGCTCGGCGTCACGTTCGGCGATCTGGTCGTCATGGACAGTCCGTCGGGCCGCGCCACCGGCGATTTCCACTGGGGCACGACGCTGTGGCACGAGATGGCGCATGTCTTCACGCTGTCGATGACGGACAACCGCGTGCCGCGCTGGTTGAGCGAAGGCATCTCCGTGTTCGAGGAATGGCGCACCGGACCGACGCCAGGCGTCGTCATCACGCCCGATGTGATCGTGGCGATGCGCGAACAGCGATTGCTGCCGGTGGCCGATCTCGATTCGGGTTTCATCCGTCCGCAATACCCGAACCAGGTACAGGTGTCGTATGCGCAGGCGGGCCTCGTCTGTCTCTTCATCGAACAGCGTTGGGGCTTCGAACAACTGCCGGCGCTGGTGCGGCAGTTCGAGCGCGAGACCACGACGCGCGAGGCCATCGAGAACACCCTGAAAGTGCCGGCCGCCACCTTCGATCGCGAATTCCAGGCCTTCCTGCAGCAGCGCTACGCGGGTGTGCTGACGCGTTTCGACGAATGGCGGCGCCTTTCGCAGGCCGCGGACAAGGCCATCGAGGCGGAACAGTGGGAAGCCGCCATCGCACCGGCGCGCACGGCGATCGAGATCTATCCCGAAGACCTGTCGGACGACAGTCCGTACCTGCTGCTGGCGCGCGCGCTGGAAAAGACCGGCCGCCGCGATCAGGCCATCGACGCGCTGCTGACCTATCGCCGTCTCGGCGGCTGGCAGCCCGCCGCGCTGCGCGAGCTGGCGCAGTGGCTGGAACAGGCCGGTCGCAGCGGCGAGGCCAGCGATGTGCTCGCGGCCGTGAACTACGCCGATCCGCTCGACGCCGCACAGCATCGCCAGCTCGGCGAGCAGCTGCTGACGGCGGGACGGCCGGAGGAATCGTTGCGCGAGTTCCAGGTGCTGCTGGCGCTCGACAGTCACGATCCGGCGATGGCGCATTTCGGCATGGCGCGCGCGCTGCGTGCGCAGGGCGATGCCGTTGCCAGCCGTCGCCACCTGCTCGAGGCGCTCGAGACGGCGCCGCACTACAAACCCGCACAGAGCCTGCTGCTGCAGATGATCGAGGAGCGCAAGGAATGAAGACGTCGACACAAGAAACATCGCTCGCCGCGTCGGACGTGCTGCCGGAAGAAGCCGCCGCGCTGGTGGAGAAATTCCATGCGCAGTTCGCCGCCATCCGCAGCGAAGTGCGCAAGGTGATCGTCGGACAGGACGACGTCGTCGAACATCTGCTGCTGACGCTGCTGATCGGCGGTCACTGTCTGATCACCGGCATGCCGGGCACCGCCAAGACGCTGCTGGTGCGCACGCTGGCCGATGCACTTGGCCTCACGTTCAAGCGCGTGCAGTTCACGCCCGACCTGATGCCGACAGACATCACCGGCACCGACATCATCGAAGACGACATCACCACCGGGCATCGCCGCTGGACCTTCGTGCCGGGCCCGCTCTTCACCCACGTGCTGCTGGCGGACGAGATCAACCGCACGCCGCCGAAGACGCAGGCGGCGTTGCTGGAAGCGATGCAGGAACACTCGGTCACGGTGCGCGGCACCACGCATTCGCTGCGTCCACCGTTCTTCGTGCTCGCCACTCAGAATCCCATCGAACTGGAAGGCACGTATCCGCTGCCGGAAGCGCAGCTGGATCGCTTCGTGTTCAACGTGCTGCTCGATTACCTGGACGCATCCGACGAGGCGGAAGTCGTCAGCCGCAACACCACGCGCATGCAGCTGCCGAAGATCGAGGCCTGCACCAGCGCCGAGGAGATCGTGAAATACCAGTGGCTGGTGCGGCAGGTGCCGGTGGCCGACCACATCACGCAGCGCGCGGTGCAGATCGTGCGCTCCACACGCCCCGCCGAGGCGACGGCGCCGGAGTCCGTGCGCCGCTACGTGCGCTATGGCGCCAGCGTGCGCGCCACGCAGTTCCTGTGCCTGGCGGCCAAGGCGCGCGCGCTGATGCAGAAGCGGTATCACGTCACCGAGGAGGATCTGCGCTCGCTGGCGCCACCGGTGCTGCGGCATCGTGTGCTGACGAATTATCAGGCGGAGTCGGATGGGGTGACGGTGGATGCGGTGCTGAAGGAAGTGCTGCGATGAAAGTCGTGCTCCGGGCCGCTTCATGACCGCTGCTCCCCACCTGCTGCCGCCGACGACCCTCGCCAGCCTCGCGAATCTCGAACTCGTCGCCCGCACCGCCGTGCACGGTTTCCTCACCGGCCTGCATCGCTCGCCGCACTTCGGCTTCAGTCAGGAATTCCGCGAATACCGCGCCTATGCCGAAGGCGACGATCCACGCTTCGTCGACTGGAACGTCTACGCACGCACCGATCGCACCTACATCCGCCGCTATGAAGGCGAGACCAACACGCGGCTCATGATCCTGCTGGATGCCAGCGCCTCGATGGGTTATGCCTCGGGCGCGGGCGTCGTCAGCAAGCTGCAGTACGCCAAGTTTCTCGGTGCGGCGCTCGCGTACCTGGCCGCGCGCCAGCACGATCCCGTCGGCCTCATCGTCTTCGACGACAAGCTGCGCCAGGTCCGTCCGGCGCGCAGCGGCAACCTGCAGCCGGTGATCCACACCCTGGACCAGGTGACGGCCGGCGGCGGCACCGATCTCGACGTGAGCTTTGCCGGTTTCCGCGAACACCTGACGCGGCGCAGTCTTGTGGCGTTGATCTCGGATCTCTACTGCAAACCCGAAGTCATGACGCGCGCCATCCAGCCGCTCGCGGTGCGCGGCCACGATGTGATGATCTTCCAGGTGCTCGATCCGCAGGAACTCAAACCGCACTGGGATGAGTCCGTCGTGCTCGAAGACGTCGAGACGCGCGCCAGCCTCAATGTCTCGCCGGAGTTCCTGGAGCGACGCTACCGGCAGCGGCTCGAAGAACATCTCGACGGCCTGCGCAACGTCGCGGCGGCGACCGGCGCGCACTACGCGCTGCTGCCGAGCGATCAGCCGCTCGACGAGGCGTTGCGGCGTTACCTGCTGTTCCGGCAGCGGCGCGGCTGACGCCCATGTTCCTCGCACCCGCCATCCTCGCCGGACTGCTCGCCATCGGCCTGTCGCTGTGGCTGCATCGCGTGGCGCGTGCCAACCCGACCCGTCACGCCTTCGCCTCGCTCATGCTGCTGGAGGCGAGCGAGACGCAGCGCACCGCGAAACGCACGCTGCGCTACTGGCTGCTGCTGGCATTGCGCATCCTGCTGCTGATCGCGCTGGTGCTGGCCTTCGCCGGCCCGCTGGTGCCGCCGCGCGCCGTGCCGGTGGTGAATCGCGATGCGCGGCTGCACGCCATCGTGCTCGATACGTCGCTGTC
>CAYWHG010000248.1:0-4915 GCA_964457865.1 uncultured Steroidobacter sp. | reverse complement strand
CTGGCGCTGGTCTTCGTGCTCGTGACCGCGCTGCTGCTGATCCTGCGTTTCACGGCGGACCGGCCGGTCGTCTACGCCGATGTCGGCGAACACTTCAAGTACGGCTCGACCGGCGGCGAGCGCGAATCGGGCCTGCCGTACTGGGTGTTCCAGGCGATGCCGCAGGTCTGTCACAAGCATCTGCCGGGCGGCTATGCCTCACTGGGCTTCATCTACGAGCCGGGGCGCGATCTGCCGGTGGGCATGTCGAAGCGCCGCAATCTCGGCATGGACCGCACCTTCCTCAACTGCGCGGTGTGTCACGTCAGCACGGTGCGCGATTCGCCGGCAGACAAGCCGCGGGTCGTGCTCGGCATGCCGGCGAACACGTTCGATCTGTTCAAGTTCCAGAAATTCCTGTTCGGATGCGCCGCCGATCCCGCGTTCCGCAAGGACATCGTCGTGCCGGAAATCGCACGCCTGATGGAAGAACGCGGCGAACATCTGGGCCTGCTCGATCGCCACCTCGTGTACCCGGTCGCCATCTGGCTCATGCGCGAACGATTGACGATGCTGTCGGGTCGTTTCGGTCCGATGCTCGAAGACACGCCGTGGGGGCCGGGGCGCACAGACACATTCAATCCCAACAAGGTGCTGTTCAATTTTCCGCTGGAGCGGATCGCGGCGCGCGAGCGCAATGCGGCCGTCGACTTTCCGTCGATCTGGCTGCAGAAGCCGCGACAGGGCATGCAGCTGCACTGGGACGGCAACAACATCATGTCCGAGGAGCGCAACAAGAACGCCGCCTTCGGCACGGGCACGACGCCGCCGACCATCGACCTGAAAGCGATCGGACGCATCGAGCAGTGGCTGCTCACCGCCGAACCGCCGAAGTTCGCGCAGCCGATCGACACGGCGCTGGCGGGGCAGGGCCAGCCGATCTATGCGGAATACTGCGCCGGATGCCACGGCACCAACGGCCGCGAGTTCGCGCCGCCCGGCGGCGACACGGCGCGCGACTGCCTGAAGAGCGAACCCAATGATGCAGCGCTGTACGGTCCGTATGTCGGTCGCATCACGCCGATCGATGACATCGGCACCGATCGTCACCGCCTCGATTCCTTCAGCTACGAACTGGCAGTGCAGCTCGGCACCATCTACGCCGGCTACCCGCATCGCTACTGCCATTACCGGAAGACGTTCGGCTATGCCAATGCGCCGCTCGATGGCGTATGGCTGCGCGCGCCGTACCTGCACAACGGCTCGGTGCCGACATTGCGCGCTCTGCTCGAACCCGCCGCGGCGCGACCGGAAACTTTCTATCGCGGCGACGATGTCTATGACGGCCGCCGCGTGGGCTTCGTCCACGATCGTCCCGAACGCGATGGCCGCCGATTCTTCCTCTACGACACGCGACTGCCGGGAAATTCGAACGTCGGGCACGAAGGCGAGAAGTACGGGACGCTGCTGGCGCCTGAACAGAAGGATGCGCTGGTGGAGTATTTGAAGATGTTTTGATGGGGGTGATGGGGTGATCAGGCAAATCAGGGTGATCAGGTTGACGTGATGTCGTGTGATTCTTCATCACTCGATCACCTCATCACCCCATCACATTCTTCAAGGAACCACGATGCCAAGCCGAAAGAAATCCCTGCGTGTCGTCGCCATACTGGTCGTCCTGCTCGCCGCCGGCGGCCTCTTCACCTGGTACCAGTTCTTCCGCGAAGAACCGCAGCCGGCGTGGGTCATGAACGATCCGGACATGCGCTTCAAGTACGGTTCGATCGGCGGCGAGCGCGATGCCGGCATTCCTTACTGGATCTTCTATGTGCTGCCGCGCATGTTCCCGGAAAAGATTCCGGGGCCGAACGGTTTCGCCTCGTTCGGTTTCGCCTGGGAACAGGGCCAGGAACTGCCCGTCGGCTTCGTGAAGAAGGTGATCGGTTTCGAGCGTGTCGGCAACAACTGCGCGGTGTGTCACACGGCCAGCTACCGGCGCAGCGAGAACGAGAATCCGACATTCGTGCCGACCGGTCCGGGGCACACCTTCAATCTCGAAGCCATGTTCCGTTTCCTGGTCGATTGCGCCAAGGATCCGCGCTTCAACAGCGACAACCTGATGCACGAAATCGATCTCGTCACCGACCTGTCGTGGCTCGACAGCGCCATCTATCGGTTTGTGCTCATCCCGATCACGAAGAAGCGGCTGCTGGAGCGCGAGGCGCAGTTCGCGTGGATCTACCGCCATGATTTCCCCGAGTGGGGTCGCGGTCGCGACGATGCGATGAATCTCACCAAGTACTTCCTGGTCGGCTCGCCCATGGACAATTCGATCGGGCCGACCGACATGCCTTCGATCTGGAACTTGAAGAAGTACGACCGCGAAGGCACCACGCTCAACTGGGCCGGCGACAGCCATGACAAGTACTCGGTGATCATCGATTCGGCGCTCGGGCTGCTCGGCGCACGGCCGAAGAGCAATGAGGAATTCCTCGATGAGGTGAAGTGGCTGCAGGACTACCTGTCGGCAAAGGCGCCGCCGCAGTATCCCTTCGCCATCGACGAGGCGCGCGCGACGGCAGGCAAGGACGTGTTCGAACGCGAATGCGCGCGCTGCCATGCCAGCGAACTCACCGGCGCGCGCATGGATCTGCGCGGCGTCGACACCGATCCGGAGCGGCTATGGACCTGGAAGAAGGAACACGCCGTCGCCGCCAACGGCAAGGTCAAGGAGTTCGACATCGAGCGCAAGGGACTCGTGGAAGCCGATCTCATCGGCTACAACCCGCCGTTCCTCGACGGGATCTGGCTGCGTGCGCCCTATCTGCACAATGGTGCGGTGCCGACGCTGCGCGACCTGCTGAAGCCGCCGGCCGAACGGCCCGCTGTCTTCTGGCGCGGCTACGATGTCTACGATCCGGTGAATGTCGGCTTCGTCGCCGGCGCCGACACGCGCGCGACCGAGACGGGCACGCGGCACGATGTCGCCGAGCGCTCGAACGGCAATGGCGGGCACCTGTTCGGGACGATGCTGCCGGAGGGGGAGAAGGAGGCGCTGGTGGAGTATCTGAAGACGCTTTGAGTGTGGGGGCTGCTCGCGTCATGCGCTACGCTTGCCGAGTGAACACCCCCGCTCGCCTTCTCCTTCTTCCGCTTCTCATCCTCACCGCCTGCACCCGCCCACCGGAGCTGATCGAACTCTCCGGCCCCGCCCAGGGCACGACCTATTCCATCAAGATCGTGAGCCCACCGGCGGGCGTCGATCGACGTTCGCTGCAGGCTGAAGTCGATCGGGTGCTGACAGACATCGATCGCCAGATGTCGGGTTATCGCCAAGACTCCGAGATCTCGCGGTTCAATCGTTCTTCATCCACCGACTGGTTCGAGGTCTCGCCCGATGTCGTCAAGGTGATAACGGCCGCGGCGCAGGTCAGCGAGTTGTCGCAAGGCGCGCTGGATATCACAGTGGCGCCGCTGGTGAACCTGTGGGGCATGGGCACGGCCGGCGAACTGCAGGAAATTCCGGATGCGCAGCGCATCGAGCAGGTGCGTCAGGAAGTCGGCTTTCGCAGGCTTGGCTTTCGCCATGAACCCGCGGCCCTGCGCAAGGAGTTGCCGCAGCTCAGCGTCGATCTGAATGCCGTTGCGCCCGGCTACACCGTCGATCTCATGGCGGAACGCTTCACGGCGCAGGGCGTGACGAATTTCATGATCGATCTCGGCGGCGAAGTGCGCACCCGCGGGCGCAATGCGCGCGGCGAATTCTGGCGCATTGCGGTGGAGCGTCCGGTCGATACCGACCCCGAGCCCTATGCCATCGTGCAGCTGGATGATGTCGCCGTGACCACTTCCGGCGAATACCGTCACTACGTCCAGCGCGATGGGCAACGCTACTCGCACACCATCGATCCGCGCACGGGTCGGCCCGTCGAGCATCGCCTGGCCTCGGTGGTCGTCGTCATGCCGACCGCGGTCGAGGCAGATGCCTGGACGACGGCGTTGAATGTCCTCGGCGAGGAAGCCGGTTACGAACTGGCGCAGCAGCAGCGAATCCCGGCGCTGTTCATCGTCGCGAGCGGCGAGGGCTTCGAGCACCGCATGACCGCCGGGTTCGAACGCTTCCTCGCCGTCGCGCCGCGTTAGGCAAGGAACCAGAGAATTCTCCACGGGGGACACGGAGGACACGGGGACAAGAAATCTTCATTTCTGAAACCCCGTGTTCCCCGTGCCCCCCGTGGAGATCCTCTCTTCCTCTTCTCTTCGCCCGGGACGGGACGTGCCACACACACGGTATAGTCGAACTCCACAAGAACACGGGAGCCTCGCATGTCATTCATGAGTCGCAGCATTGCCGGCGCCATCGCCGCGCTGGTATCGGGCACGGCGCTCGGTGCGGTGTCGCCGGACCAGATCGAGGCGGCCGCGGCGAAAGTGGATGCCAGTGTCATCGCCTGGCGCCGCGACATTCACCAGCATCCCGAACTCGGCAATCGCGAGACGCGCACGGCCGCGCTGGTGGCCGCGCATCTGAAGAAGCTCGGGCTGGATGTCACCACCGGCATCGCCCACACGGGCGTGACGGCCGTGCTGCGCGGCGGCAAACCCGGCCCGACGATTGCGCTGCGCGCCGACATGGATGCACTGCCGGTCGTTGAGCAGACCGATGTCCCGTTCAAGTCCACCGTGAAGACCGAGTACATGGGCAAGACGGTCGGGGTCATGCATGCCTGCGGCCATGATGCGCACACGGCGATCCTCATGGGCATCGCGCAGGCGCTCGCGGCCGTGCGCGCCGATCTACCCGGTACCGTGCTGTTCATTTTCCAGCCCGCCGAAGAAGGCCCGCCCGAGGGCGAGGAGGGCGGTGCGGCGCTGATGCTCAAGGAAGGATTGTTCGCGAAAGTGAAACCCGAGGCCGTGTTCGGCCTGCACGTCG
>CAYWHG010000247.1:0-4978 GCA_964457865.1 uncultured Steroidobacter sp. | reverse complement strand
GCCGATGAACAAGCCCCGCACCGCCATCACCCCCACCCGCGAGGACAACTACGCCGAGTGGTACCAGCAGGTCATCAAGGCCGCCGATCTGGCGGAGAACTCGGCCGTGCGCGGCTGCATGGTCATCAAGCCGTGGGGCTATGCGCTGTGGGAGAACATGCAGCGGGTGCTGGACGACATGTTCAAGGCCACCGGCCACCAGAACGCCTACTTCCCGTTGTTCATTCCGCTGTCGTTCCTGCAGAAGGAGGCGACCCATGTCGAAGGGTTCGCCAAGGAATGCGCCGTCGTCACGCATCACCGGCTCGAAGCCGATGCCGACGGCAAGCTGGTGCCGGCGGGCGAACTCGACGAGCCGCTGGTGGTACGGCCGACCTCCGAGACCATCATCGGCGATGCGTTCTCGCGCTGGGTGCAGAGCTATCGCGATCTGCCGCTGCTCATCAATCAGTGGGCGAACATCGTGCGCTGGGAAATGCGCACGCGCATGTTCCTGCGCACCACCGAATTCCTCTGGCAGGAAGGCCACACGGCCCACGCCACACAGGACGAAGCGGTCGAAGAAACCATGAAGATGCTCGGCGTCTACGCCACCTTCTCCGAAGAGTGGCTGGCCGTGCCGGTGATCCAGGGCGAGAAGACCGCGGGCGAACGTTTCCCCGGTGCCGAGAACACATTCTGTATCGAAGCCATGATGCAGGACCGCAAGGCGCTGCAGGCAGGCACCAGCCACTTCCTCGGACAGAACTTCGCCAAGGCCAGCGAGATCCAGTTCCTCGATCAGAACGGCACGCGTCAGTTCGCCTGGACCACGAGCTGGGGCGTGTCGACGCGCCTGATCGGCAGCCTGATCATGACGCACTCGGATGACGACGGCCTGGTGCTGCCGCCGAAGGTGGCGCCGACCCAGGTCGTCATCATTCCCATCTTCCGTTCGGACGACGAGAAGCCGCGCGTCATCGAATACTGCCGCAAGGTGGCTGCCGAGTTGCGAACGCAGCGCTTCGCCGATCGCCCCGTCAGCGTGATCGTCGACGAACGCGACGAACGCGGCGGCGAAAAAGTCTGGAGCTGGATCAAGAAGGGCGTGCCCGTGCGCCTGGAAGTCGGTCCGCGCGACATGGAAAAGGATGCGCTGTTCGTCGGCCGTCGCGACAAGACGCCGAAGGACAAGCAGAGCATTCCGCGCGCCGAGTTCGTGGCCAACGTCGCCGCGACCCTGCAGTCGATCCACGATGCGCTCTTCGAACGTGCGCGTGCCCATCGCGAACAGCACACGCATCGCATCGATACGAAGGAAGCCTTCTACAAGTTCTTCACCTCGCCGCCTGTGCACGAGAACGCGCCTACACCGATTCATGGCGGTTTCGCCCTCACGCATTTCAGCGGCGACGTCGACCTGGAACGCAAGATCAAGGACGACCTCTCGGTCACCGTGCGCTGCATCCCGCTGGAGAAAAGCGAGGCGGGCACCTGTCCGTTCACGGGCAAGCCGAGCGCGCAGCGGGTGGTGTGGGCGAAGGCGTACTGAAAAGGGCTGCTGGCTACTGGCGGCTGGCGATCGGCCAGACCGGAGAGGCAGCGGAGAAGCGCTCGTGACAGTCTTGCCACCTCTTAGTCTGGCCAGCAGCCAGTAGCCAGCTGCCAGTGGCCCTGTCTGCCTCCTCCCGCTCCCTCCTCCAGATCCACTTCTGCGTAGTGCTGTGGGGCTTCACGGCCATTCTCGGCAAGCTGATCACGTTACCGGCGGCGACGCTCGTGTGGTGGCGCATGGTGCTGGTGGCAGGGGCATTGCTGCTGGTGGGTCGGTTCTGGTCGGGTGTGCGTCGTCTGCCGATGCGGCTCATCTGGATCTATTCGGGTATCGGTGTGGTGGTGGCGCTGCATTGGCTGACGTTCTACGGTTCGGTCAAGCTGGCGAATGCGTCGGTGGCGGCGACCTGCATGGCGCTGACGCCGGTCTTCGTCGCCTTCATCGAACCGTGGATCGCTAAGCGTCCCTTCGATACGCGCGAACTGGTGTTCGGGCTGGCCGTGATTCCCGGTGTGGTACTGGTGGTCGGTGGTACGCCGGACGGCATGCGGTTGGGCATTGCCATCGGCGCGCTGTCGGCGCTGCTGGTGGGTGTTTTCGGTTCGCTCAACAAGCGGTTCATCGGCGAATCGGATGCGCTGACCGTCACCGGCCTCGAGATGGGCGCGGGTGCGATCGTCATGAGTCTCGTCGTGCCGCTGATGCTGCCGGCGGCCGTGTGGATGACGCTGCCCGGACCGGGCGACGCGCTCTACCTGGTGCTGCTGGCAATCGGCTGCACGCTGCTGCCGTTCGTGCTGTCGCTGATGGCGCTGCGTCACCTGAGCGCCTTCACCACCGCGCTGGCCGTGAACATGGAGCCCATCTACGCCATCGTGCTGGCCATCCTGCTGCTGGGCGAGCAGCGCGAACTCGATCCCGCGTTCTATGTCGGCGTCGCGATCATTCTCGCAGTGGTCTTCAGTCATCCGTGGCTGCAGCGGGTGCGTTTGCCGAGGTTGCCGACGGTCGATTGAGATGCAAGGAGCAATGGCCGCAAAAGGCGCAAAAGGCGCAAAAAAAGATCGAGAGTCTTCTTTCTGAGTTTTGCGCTTTTTGCGCCTTTTGCGGCCATTCTTCCGCGTCTCTTTCTCTATGTCGGACGGCGCTGTAGAAGCTGATCAACCCGGTCACGGTACGAACGGCTCAGCTTGATCTCCTGACCGTCTTCCAGCGTCAGGAAATATTCGCCGTTGGTGTGCGGACGCAGGCGTCGCACGCGCTTCACGTTCACGATCGTCGAGCGATGTACGCGCTGGAAAATCTTCGGGTCGAGGATCGACGCCAGCGACTTCATGGTTTCGCGCAGCACATACGTGCGGCCTTCGGCGTGTACGCACATGTAGTCGCCGGCGGCGTCGATCCAGTCGATGGTCGCCACATTCACCCGCACGGTGTCGCTGTCGTCGCGGATCGGCAGGATCTCGGCATAGCGCGGTTCCTGCGTCGTCGCGAGTTGTTCGCGCAGCGTCTGTTCGTCGATGGAGCCGGCGCCGCGCGTCTGCGCCAGCAGGCTCATCAGCTTTTCGCGCTGCGCGAGCGCATTGCGCTGTTCCCAGTGTTCGCGTACGTGCGCGAGGGTCTGCGCGAAGCGGGCGTCGTTGATGGGCTTGAGCAGGTAGTCGAGCGCCTGTGCTTCGAAGGCATCCAGCGCATAGCGATCGTAGGCGGTGACGAACACCACCATCGGCATCGATTCCTGCGGGATGCGCGACAGCACGTCGAAGCCCGACAGTCCCGGCATCTGGATGTCGAGAAACATCAGGTCCGGCTGCGACTCCGTGATCGCATTGAGCGCTTCGCGACCATTGGCGCACTGGCCGACGATCTGGATGTCGGCGTGGTCGCGCAGGCGGATTTCCAGCCCGCGGCGGGCCAGTTCTTCGTCATCGACGATCAACGTACGGACGGGGGTATGGATGGGTGCGGAGCTCATGCGGACGCTCTATCTCTGAAATGCCGGTGACAGTGCTGCGGCGTGTTCCGCCGGAAAGGCCAGGGCCACCCGCAATCCGGGATGGGTCGGCGTCACGGTGACGTGACCGCTGGTGCCATACAACACCTGCAGGCGTTCGCGGGTGTTGCGGATACCCACGCCGCGCCCATTGGTGAGTCTGGTCGGATCGATCAGCCCCGGCCCGTCGTCCTCGACAGCCAGGCGCAGCATGCCGCCATCGACCTGCGCCGAGATGCGGATGCGTCCGCCTTCCTCGCGCGGCGAAATCGCGTACTTGACGGCGTTCTCGATCAGCGGCTGCAGCATGAGGCTCGGCATCAGGCTGGTCGTCGCCTCGTCGTCGATGTCGTACTGGATCGTGAGCCGCGTACCGAAGCGCATCTTCTCGATGTTGAGGTACAGATTGAGGGCTTCCAGTTCCTGCGCCACCGTGACTTTCTTCATCGGGTCCTGATCGAGCGTGTAACGCAGGAATTCCGACAGGCCCGATACGGCGGAATTCGCCACGGAATTGCGATTGTCGATGATGAGCGTCGAGATCGCATTCAGCGTGTTGAAAAGGAAATGCGGGTTGAGCTGGTAGCGCAGCATCTTCAGTTGCGCTTCCTGCGCGAGCGCCGAGGCGCGCAGCGCGCTTTCGCGCTGCATCTGCATCGACTCGTAGTACTTGAAACCGAAGTACAGGCCCATCCAGCACGCGAACAGGTACGTCGCGGTCATGGCGCCGCTCAGGTACTCGTACCAGTGCACCATCGGCCAGTCGGTCTCGACATATTTCTCGTACGCGATATTGATGATCACGCGCCAGATGAGCGCGGCGCCGTACGCCGCGCCGATCGCCGCGCCGATCATTACAGCCGGCGGCTTGGTCCACAGATAGCGGCACAGGTAACGTAGCAGGGCGCTGAGCAGGAAGCCGGAGATCGTCGCGATGACGATGACTTTCTGATACTGCACGTGCTTGCCGTACAGCAGCAGGCCCAGGTACTGGGAGATCGCATAGCTGCTCCAGCCGATCGCATGCAGCGACCAGAACGCGAATTCGCGATTCTTCTTGAACAGGGACGCGGTGCTCATGGCGGCAGCTTAAGCACTGATTGTGACGCAGCCCAGTGTTTCGTCGCGTCCTGCGCACGGTCTGTCGCAATCGCTGCTAATTCGTCGCTCGAAAAAAGTGGCTGTAACTGCCGGCCGGCTGCGGTGTTCTCTCACCGAACGCAGTGTGGAGGGCGCAACGATCGAATCTTCGTCCAGCCGATGCCGCCGCGCGACGAGCCGAAGCAACTCGTCACGACCCTGCGATCAAAGCTTCATGTGGCCGCTGCAACCTTTCCTGCAGCAGCTGCATCTCAGGATCAGACGCGCGCGTGGATGAGATCCGAATCCGGAAAGTACGAAAGAGTCACGAACGGAGAAATGTCATGTCAGCCAGATTCCTTGCCACGATT
>CAYWHG010000246.1:0-5010 GCA_964457865.1 uncultured Steroidobacter sp. | reverse complement strand
TATGAACTCCGAACTCTCCCACGAACTCTACAGCCTGCTGATTCCGCTCGGTCAGGAGCGACTGATCGTGCCGCGTGCCTGCGTGGCCGAGGTGATCACGTGGCAGCAGCCGGAAAAGATGGATGGCACGCCGCCCTGGTATCTCGGTACGATCCAGTGGAGTGGACGCCAGGTCCCGGTGATTTCATTCGAAGCTGCCTGCGGTCAGGCGTTTCCGCCGCCGGGGACGCGCACACGTATCGTGGTCTTCGTGGCGTTGGGCAACCACATCACCGGCGGCTACTTCGGCGTGATCACGCAGGGCTTTCCGCAGCTGGTGCGCGTGAATGCCGACGTCGTGAAGCCCGACCACAGCCGCAGCTTCTCCGATCACGGCCCGACCCTGTGCCAGGTGCGGATGCTGAATGAATCGCCGCTGGTGCCGGACTTCGATCATCTGGAGAGGATGATTTCCGAAGAGACTCGCGCGGCGTAGCCGCGAGAATCGAAGGGGATAGTGATCAGGGGGTAGGGGGTAGTCAGAGGTGTGCTCGCTTCTTGCTACCCCCTACCCCCTGATCACTATCCCCTTCCTACTGCAAATCCCCCCACAACGCCTGCAACACCGTCAGCGCCACGACGGCAGCTGTCTCGGTACGGAGCACCCGCGGGCCGAGTCGCACCGGCATGAAGCCGGCTTTCTGTGCGGCGGTGATTTCCTCGTCATCGAGACCGCCTTCGGGGCCGATCAGCAATTCGACTTTGGAAGGCAGGCTGGAAATGCCGGCGAGCGAGCCGGGGGCCGATGGGCTCAGGACCAGGCGCATACCGTCCTTGCGCACGGTGCTGAAATAGTCGCGCAGCGAGATCGGGGTATTCACCGCGGGGATGCGCGAGCGGCCACACTGCTCGCAGGCGCCGACGGCGATGGCATGCCAGTGGGTCTGTTTTTTCGTAGCCTGCTTCTCGTCCAGACGCACGACGCTGCGTGCGGTCAGCACGGGAGCGATGGAGGCAACGCCGAGTTCGGTGGCCTTCTGCAGCGTCCAGTCCATGCGTTCGCCGCGCGAGATGCCCTGCACGAGCGTGATGCGCAGCGGCGATTCGCCGGTGCCGGGTGTCTGGGTGCGCAGTCGCACCAGTACCTTGTCGCCGTCGACTTCGGTGATTTCGGCGGGATAGTCGAAACCGCTGCCGTCGAACACGACCAGCGGGGCACCGGCACGCATGCGCAGCACGCGTGCCACGTGATACGCGCCCGCCGCCGACAGGGGGATGACGGTGTCCGCCACCAGGGGTCCGTCGCAATGGATCCGGTTCAGTCTCATGGTCCCCCACGGTCTCATCGGCAGTGTGGCCGGATTGTAGCGAAGGCAAGCAAGGGGCGTGCCTGTTGCGCGCCAAAGTGACGGAGTGACGAAAGTGACGAAGGCACGGAGTACGGAGGGCGGCTGCTACGATACCGGCATGTCGTTGCCCATCGATGTCGAGTCCGGCCTGCTGCGCACCGCGCGGCAGGTGCCATCGCCCAACTGCGACGATCGTCCCGCCGGTGTCGTGGCCGATCTCATCGTCGTGCATGGCATCAGTCTGCCGCCCGGCGAATTCGGTGGACCCTGGATCGATCTGCTGTTCACCAATCAGTTGCCGCCCGACCGGCATCCCTATTTCGCCGACATCGCGGGGCGCAAGGTTTCTTCGCACCTGCTGATCCGTCGCGACGGCGAGATCGTGCAGTACGTGCCGTTTCATCGCCGCGCCTGGCATGCGGGCGTGTCCAGCTACGAAGGGCGCGACAAGTGCAATGATTTTTCCATCGGCATCGAACTCGAAGGCATGGACGAACTCGCCTACGAGCCGGCCCAGTACCGTGCGCTGAGCATCGCGATCCGGCAGTTGCGGGCGGCCTATCCGGCGCTGTTGCCGCAGCGTCTGACCGGACACAGCGATATAGCACCGGGTCGCAAGACGGATCCGGGCCCGGCGTTCGACTGGCCGCGCCTGCATGCGTTGCTCAGATGCGATCTCCAGAAATGAAAGCAGGTCTGCGAGCGGTGCTGGTCTGCGTTCTCGTGTGCCTGCACGTGCCGGCGTTCGCTGCCTCGCGCATCGTCAGCCTCGCGCCCAATCTCACGGAACTGGCGTTCGCTGCCGGCGGCGGCGAGCAGATCGTCGGCACGGCCGAGTACAGCGACTATCCGCAGCAGGCCAAGGCAATTGCGCGCATCGGCGATGCATTCCGGGTGGACTACGAACGCATCCTCGCGCTGCAGCCCGATGCGGTGCTGGCCTGGGAGCCGGGCACGCCGCCGGCGACCGTCGAGCGTCTGCGTTCGCTGCGGCTTGCCGTCACTACCATCCGCACGCGCAACCTGGCGGATATCGGCGTGGCCGTTCGCGAGATCGGTCGCGTGGCAGGCACGGCGACGATCGCTGCAGCCGAGGCGGAACGATTCGAGCAGGCCATCGCCGCACTGCGTCAGGAATACAGCGCCCGCACGCCCGTGACCGTGTTCCTGCAGATCAACGATCAGCCGCTGTACACGGTCAACGCCACCCAGATCATGAGCGAGGTCGTCGCACTGTGTGGCGGCGTGAATGTGTTCGCCGGGCTGAACGACCTCGCGCCGCAGGTCGGTGTGGAAGCCGTGATCGCCGCCGATCCCGAAGTCATCATTACGACCGGCGCAGAGGATGCGGCGGCCTTCGTGCAATGGCGACGCTGGCCGCAGATGCGCGCCGTACGCGCGAACAATCTTTATGTCCTGTCGCCCGACAATCTCGCCCGTTCCACGACCCGGCTGGCCGTCGGCGCACGCGAGATGTGTCGCACGCTTCAGACGGCGCGCGAGCGGCTGGAGAAAGCCGGCCGCTGGCCGCTGGCGACTGGTCAGAGTCGCAGAGGCAGATTTCTCTGGCCAGTGGCCAGCAACCCGCCGCCGGACGCCGTATCGTGACCCGAGCCACCGCCGCGCTGATCGTCCTGTGTGTCTACGGCGCGGCGCTGCTGGCCGTCTCGGTGTGGGGCGGGCGGCGCACCCACAACGGCAATGATTTCTTTCTGGCGAGCCGGCGCCTGACCGCCGGGTTCGTGGCGTTCAGTCATGTCGCCAATGCCTCACCGGCGTGGCTGCTGCTGGCGCTGAGCGGCGCGGCATTCGCATGGGGCTTCGCAGCCGTGTGGATCTGGCTGGCCGTGATCGGCGGCTATGCGCTCAATGCGTTCTATGTCGGCCCGCGTCTGCGGCAATTGTCGATCGGGCAGGGCACGCTGACCGTGGTGCAGGTGCTGAGCATGGATGCGGGCGATCGTCTGCAGCCGATGTTCGTGCGTTCGGCGGCGCTGATCCTGTCGTTGACGCTGCTGCTGGAGATCAGTGCGGTGCTGCACGCGGCCGGCACCGTGTTCGCGACCAGCTTCGGTTTCGATTTCACCACTGTCTGCATCACCGCGATCGCGGCCATCGCCATCGTCACGCTCGTCGGCGGTTTCTGGTCGCTGAGCTGCAGCGACATCGTGCAGGTCGGTGTGCTGTTCGTGGTGGCCTGCATCGTGCCCGGGCTGGCGATTGCGGTGAGCGGCGGCGTCGAACAGCTCCAGATCGGATTTCACGCGCTCGGACCGGCGACGACGGACTGGTTCGCGGGGCGCCACGGCGTGGTGGCGCTGGCGCTCGTGCTCGGTATCTTCGGACTCGGCTTCGAACTGTCCGGACAACCGCATGCGCTGACGCGCTACATGGCGGCCCGAGACGAGCGGGCCCTGCGCAGTGCTCGCTGGATCGCGCTGGCCTGCATCGCCGTGTTGCTGGCGCTCATGCTGGTCTGCGGCTGGTCGGCGAGCGTGCTGTACGCCGGCCTGGAACAGCCCGAACTCGCCGTCTTCGTCGTCCTGGAACGCGTGCTCTCACCCATGATGTCGGGCTTCCTCATCGCGCTGGTGCTGGCCGTGATGCTGATCGGCATGGGCAGCCGGCTGCTGGTACTGGCGTCATGTCTGTCGGTCGACATGAAACGTTCCGCTTCGCCGATGTCGTTTGCGTGGGCACGCGTCGTGCTGGTCTTCTATGCCGTCGTTGCGCTGTGTCTTGCGCTGTATGCGAAGGAGAGCCTGCTCAACCAGGCCCTGTTTGCCTTCACCGCCATGGGCGCGTCGTTCGGGCCGCTGCTGCTGGTGCGCCTCACGGGCAAGCGAGTGCGACCCGGCTCGACGCTGGGTGCCATGTGGGCGGGATTCGTGTTGACGCTGCTCTTTCACGCCTTGCCGGATGCGCCAGGCGATTTCCTCGAACGCGTTCTGCCGTTCGTGGCGTCGCTCGGTATTGCGCTGACCGGCGGTGAACGGCGGCGCAATCCGGATCGCGCCGATCGTGCGCAGGAGACGGTGCACGATCGGGTGCCGATATGAGAAGGGTGGCCGGCGGCTGGCTGCTGGCAACTGGCCAGACATGAAAAAGAGAAAGAGCGGTGCCGCGAATTCCGCGCGAACACCGCGAAAGCGTGTCGCGCCACGTCGTCCGAAAAAATCCACGAAAGAGACCGTGGCTTCACTCGCCGCTGACTTGCCTGCGCGCATCCTCGCCGCCGTGCGCCGCATTCCGCGCGGCAAGGTCTGCACCTACGGCGACGTGGCCGAGGTCGCCGGACTGCCGCGTCGTGCGCGACTCGTGGGCACCGTGCTGCGCCAGACACCCGCCTCGCGCGACCTGCCGTGGTTCCGGGTCATCAACGCAAGCGGTCGCATCTCCTTTCCGGCAGGCAGCGATGCCTATTTGCGCCAGCGCCGCAAGCTCGAAGCCGAGGGCATCGTGTTCATCGGCGGCCGCATCGACCTGAAACGCCACGGCTGGCCGCCGCGCGATGAACAGCTCGATGAGCTGCTGTGGAAGATGGACTGAAACCGGAAATTTCACACGGAGATCACGGAGGACACGGAGATGAGAAAGGTAAGGAAAGAAATTCTTGTCCTTGAACTCCGTGTCCTCCGTGATCTCCGTGTGAAACTCCGGCTTCCCCCGACCCGTTAACCCC
>CAYWHG010000245.1:2930-5084 GCA_964457865.1 uncultured Steroidobacter sp. | reverse complement strand
TTGAAGCTGTAGTACTGCGGGCCGAACAGCTTCGACCAGTACTCGCCGAGGTCGAGGTAGTAATCGTGCTCGCCCATCACGTGGTAGACCTTGCCCTTGAGCTTCGAGAGCATCTCGGCACCATGATCCAGCTCGGGCTTGTTGCCGAGCTGTGCCAGATCGCCGCCGAACATGACGAAGTCGGGCTGCGGCGTGATCAGGTTGGTCTCCGCCACGGCGCGAATCAGGCCGCGATCCCAGTTGCGCACGAACTCCGTGCCCTTGATGTGCTGGATGTGCGAATCGGAAATGTACGCGAACGTGAACGTGTCTTCCGGTTTCGCGAAGGCAAGTTCGACGAGGGTCAGCGGCAAGGTGCTGGCACTGACGCCGAGCGCCGCATTGCGCAGGAACGTGCGCCGATCGAATGTCTGACTCATGGTGCGGTGCCTCCCGTCTTCGCCGCTGTCGCGGTCGCCGCCATCTGTGTCGTACTGACATTGCAGGATGCAGGATTCAGCGATGCCGCTTTCTGTGCGGCGAACTGCGGACTCGTCAGACTTTCGAGGAACGCGACCAGGTCGGAGATTTCATCGTCCGTCAGGTCCAGCGGGCGAATACCGCCGCTCAGAAAGTCGTTCACAGGATCGGTCTTTTTCGTGATGCCGCCGTTGTTGTAATGATCGACCACATCGCGCAGCGTCTGCAGACTGCCGTCGTGCATGAACGGCGCGGTCACGGCGACATTGCGCAGCGTCGATGTCTTGAAGGAGCCGAGTTCGTCCAGCGCATCCGTCACCGCAAAACGCCCCAGCTCCGAGGCCTTGGGATCGGTCAGCACGGCCTTGTCGACGGCCTCGATCGTGGTCTTCGCCCGCAGGAATGCCGGCACGAGGGTCGGGATGTCACTCTGAATGCGGTTCACGCCGACGCCGATGTTGTGGAACCGGTTGTCGGTGAAGAGCGCGTAGTCCTGTTCGATGGTGTGGCAGGAAACGCAGCGGCCCTTGTTGAGAAAGACATCGAAACCGCGCTTCACCTGATCGGTGACCGCATTTTCTCTCTTGCCGTAGTACCACTGGTCGAACGGCGAATCGCCGCTGACGAGGGTGCGCTCGAAGCTCGCGATCGCCTGCTGCACTTCCATCATTGTCACCTGCTCGCCTTCCTTGCTGAATACCTTCCTGAAGGCAGCGACATATTCCGGATCGGTACGCACGATCTTCAGCACCGGTTCGTGATCGGCGAGGCCCATCTCCACGGGATTGACGATGGGATGCTGCGCCTGGTCCTCCATGTTCGGCGAGCGGCCATCCCAGAAAAACAGCGAAAAATACGCCGAATTGATGACTGTCGGCGCGTTGCGCGTGCCGGTCAGCTTGTTGATGCCTTCGGACGTCACCAGCGGACTGTCGGTGAACGCCTTCTTCGGATCGTGGCACGTGGCGCAACTCACATCGCCCGTGCTGCTGAAGCGTTTGTCGTTGAAGAGCTTGTCGCCGAGCGCGATCTTCTCGGGCGTCTGCGGATTGTCGGAAGGAATCGGTACCGGCGGCAGCCCCAGCGGCTGCGCCAGCGCAACGGTGCAAATCAGACTCGCGCACGCAGCCGCGAGCACGGTGTGAATCGGCGGTCCCATGCGGCATCCCCGGAAGTTTTCTGGGCCCGGGTAACAAGGTCCCGCGCCCTTCTTAGAATCAGTCTAATCGCCGGACCCGGCTTCGCAATTGATCTCCTCAATAAGCCGCTCCGCGTGCGCAGCGAGCCGACGGTCGCGCTGGGCGGCGCGACTGGTGGCAAGCATGCGATCGGTCGCGCGCACCGCGACGCGCGCAAAACGCAGCATGCGCTGACCTTCGGCAGTAAGCGCGACATGGACACGATCGCGCTCAAAGAGCACGACGCCGAGATACTCCTCGAGCTTGCGCAGTTGAATGCTCAACGTGGATTGAGTCACGGAGCAGCGCTCGGCCGCACGGGTGAAATTCAGGCACTCGGCCAGCGCGATGAGATACCGAAGCGCTCGAATTGACATGCAACCCCCTTGGTCAATATCCGGGTCAATGTCCTGGCGAGCCAGTCGCGACCGTTGCGTTTTCGTGCGGCGACCGTACTACGGGAGTTCGGCAGCGACCAATAGAACAAACCGATAGGGGTCGATAGGGGATGCTTATG
>CAYWHG010000245.1:0-2830 GCA_964457865.1 uncultured Steroidobacter sp. | reverse complement strand
TCCTCCATCGGTCGCGCGCCGAGCGCCTTGTAGAAATCGATGGCGCGCTGATTCCAGTCGAGCACGGACCATTCGAGTCGTCCGTAATTGCGCTCGATGCAGAGGTGCGCGAGATGTCGCAGGAGCTGCTCGCCATGACCCTGTCCGCGAAATTTCGGGCGGACGAACAGGTCTTCGAGATACATGCCCGGTCGACCGAGGAAGGTCGAATAGTTGGGAAAGAACAGGGCGAAGCCCACGACCTCGCCGGCGAGCCGGCCGATGACGACTTCGGCGCCGGGCCGGGCACCGAACAGCGTTTCGCGCAGGCCCTCCTCGGTGGCGACGACTTCGTGCGAGAGACGCTCGAACTCCGCGAGTTCGCGGATGAGCGAAAGGATGGTCGGTACGTCCGCTGCGGACGCGGGTTGAATGTCTAGCGTCGTCACCGTGAATACCTCGCGTCGGAGGGAAACAAAGAGACTTCCGGCCTGGAGTCCGGCTGCCGTCTCATCCTTGCATCGTTAACCCATTCCATATACTTTCGCCAGCGTAGAGAGATCTGGGACGGATGGGATCAAGATATTTTGAATAATCCCCAGCCATGACGGAGCACTCGAAACTGCCGCTCAATGCCCTGCGTGCCTTCGAAGCCGTGGCGGCGCACCTGAGCTTCACCGACGCCGCGAAGTCGCTGCATGTGACCACGGCGGCGGTCAGCTCTCATATCAAATCGCTGGAAGAATTTCTCGAAACGCCGCTGTTCGTGCGCCACAGCCGTTCCGTGCGGCTCACTCCTCAGGGCGCACGCCTGCTGCCGGGCGTGCAGCGTGGCATGGGCGAACTGACCCGCGCGGTCGAACAGCTGCGCCAGGATCGCAGCAGCGGCCTGCTCAATATCAGCCTGCTCGGCTCGTTCCTGCAGAAGTGGCTGCTGCCGCGGCTCAGCGACTTCTATCAGAAGTATCCGGACGTCGACCTGCGCTTCAGCGCCAGCCGCGAACTGGTCGACTTCATGCAGACCGACTTCCACGCCGCCGTGCGCTACGGCGGCGGCCAGTGGGAAAACCTGCGAGCGGAAAAGATGCTCGACGACTGGGTGTTTCCGGTGACCAGTCCCGAACTGCTCGCCAGCCTCGGCCCGATCACCACGCTGACCGACCTCAACAAGTACCAGCTCCTGCACAGTGCCAGCGAGCCGTGGGGCGACTGGCTGCGTCGCGTCGGCGGCGACACCACCCGCATCGAACGCGGACCGGTACTCGACGACTCGGCCTCATTGCTCGCCGCCGCCGAACAAGGTCACGGTCTCGCCCTCGCCCGCTGGTCACTGGTCGCGGGCGATCTGGCCGCGGGCCGACTCGTACGCCCTTCGGCGCAAAGCGTGCGCCAGCACAACGCCTACTACTTCGTCGCTCCGCCCCATCACTTCGAACTGCCGAAGGTGATCCGTTTCCACGACTGGCTGCGCGACGTGTGCAGTCAGTTCCCGCCGCCTGAGGGTGAGCGGCTGGAGCCGGAGGGGAAGTAAGACAGAGAGGTTCACACGGAGGGCACGGAGAACACGGAGATCCAGAAGAAAATCAAAAAACGCCCCGCAATCTCTGTCCCCAAGAACTCCCCTTTTTCCTGCCTCCGTGATCTCCGTGCCCTCCGTGTGAACCTCTTGCTCTTGCTCTTCTTGACGATGAGGGCCGCGCTCTGCATAACTGCGCGCCCTTTCCACCAAGGACATTGCGGTGACGGACAACAACTGGGCGGCGCGCGATGCTGCCGTCGTGTGGCACGGCTTCACCCAGATGTCGTGCTACGAGGGCAATGCGCCGGTCATCGTCGAGCGCGGTGAAGGGCGCGAGCTGATCGACACCGAAGGGCGACGTTATCTCGATGCGATCTCCTCGCTGTGGGTGACGACGCTCGGGCATCGCGTTCCCGAACTCGATCAGGCGTTGCGCGAACAGCTCGATCGCGTTGCGCATTCGACGCTGCTCGGCAATGGCAATCGCATCGTGATCGAGTTTGCCGAGGCGCTGGCACGCGTCGTGCCCGTCGATGAGCCGCACATGGTGTTCGCATCGGATGGTGCAAGCGCCGTCGAGCAGGCGCTGAAGATCGCATTCCAGTACTGGACCAATCGCGGCATCGCGGGGCGCACGGCGTATCTCGCCTTCGGCGATGCCTATCATGGCGACACGATCGGCTCACTGTCGGTCGGCGCCGGCGGCTTTGGTACACAGATCTTCGATCCGCTGCGATTTCCCGTGCTGCGCGCGCCTTCGTTCAGCGAACCCGATGCACTGGCAACGGCGGCGCAGATGGTGCGCGCGCATCGCGACGTGCTTGCCGCCGTCGTCGTCGAGCCGCTGGTACAGGGCGCGGCCGGCATGCTCAGTGCGCCGGCAGAATCCTTCCAGCACCTTGCCGCAGCGTGTCGCGACACAGGCGTGCTGCTGATCTGCGATGAAGTCGCAACCGGCTTCGGCCGCACGGGCACGCTGTTCGCGAGCGAGCAGTGCGTGCTGCGACCCGACCTGCTGTGCCTGGGCAAGGGCATCACCGGCGGTTATCTGCCGATGTCCGCGACGGTCGCGAACAAGAAAGTGTTCGACGCGTTCCTCGGCCCGGACCTGAGCACCCACACGTTCTATCACGGGCATTCTTACGGCGGTAACGCACTCGCCGCCGCCGTGGCGTTGCGCCATCTGCAACTGCTGCAGTCGGGGCTCATCCTAGCCAACGTGCGTGAACGCTCGGCGCAATTGCGCGAAGCACTGGCGTCGCTCGCACGCAGAGCATCGGTGCGCGATGTCCGGCTGATCGGACTCATGGGCGCGGTCGAACTCGATACCTC
>CAYWHG010000244.1:0-5098 GCA_964457865.1 uncultured Steroidobacter sp. | reverse complement strand
CGCCGATGGTGCAGCGGCTTCACGGCGTCGAGCACGGAACCTTCGCCATCCAGTTCGGCGGACCGCTCGCCATCGTCGCCGCGCTGGGTACGTTTGCCGGCGGCATGATCGTTCACCGGCTCACGCCGCGTATTTCCAATGCCGTCGCGCTGGTGCCCGCCGTCGGTGCACTGCTGTGCGTGCCGATCTACATCTTCACCTTCACGCGGCCGACGGAAGAGGTGTTCACCGTGATGCGCACCGCCTGGTGCGTCGGCGCGTTCTGTCACTACATGTATCTCGGTTCGCAATACACGATCGGTCAGGGCGTCGTCAGCCAGCGCTCGCGTGCCTCCGCCATCGCGATCCTGCTGCTCATGATCGCGCTCATCGGCAACGGCATCGGCCCGCTGTTCGTCGGCTGGCTCAGCGACCTGTTCATGAACATGGAGATGGTGAAAGCCGGCGCCAGTGCCGAGCTGACGAGCGCCCTGTGCCGCAACGTCGCCGAGGTCGCGAAGCTCGCGGCCGACCAGCAGAGCATCTGTCGCGGCGCCTACGCCGAGGGACTGAAGCTCTCGATGATCTCCACGACGCTGTTCTTCATCCCCGCAGCGCTGTTCTTCTACCTGTCCTCGCGCACCCTGCATCGGGACATGTTGGCGAAGGGGTGAGATGACCGGAGCAGGAGTAACCGCATAGAACGCATAGAACGCAAAAAAATCAGAACGGGAGAAATGGCCGCAAAAAGCGCAAAAGGCGCAAAGTCGGAAAAGGAGAGCCTGATTTTTCTCTGTTTATCCCTTTTGTGCCTTTTGCGCTTTTTGCGGCCATTCTCTTCTCCGCCTTTTGCGTTCTATGCGTTCTTTGTCCCGTGGGATTTCCTTCCGGTCACGGTTACTCCTACTCTTGACTCCTACCCCACACGCCGCAGTCTGCGGCGCTTGAAATCCGCAATCACTTCACGCGCCGCATTGTGACCGGGCGCGCCGGTCACGCCGCCGCCGGGATGCGTTCCTGATCCGCACATGTAAAGCCCCGGGAGCGGGCCGCGATAGTTGCCGTGGCCGAGGGTCGGGCGGGCGGAGAACATCTGGTCGAGGCTCAATGCGCCGTGAAAGATGTCGCCGCCGATCAGGCCGAAGGTGCGTTCCAGGTCGAGCGGGCTGTTGATCTGGCGGCCGAGCACCGCGGCTTTGAAATTGGGTGCGTGGCGATTGACGGTGTCGATCATCAGGTCGGCGACGGTTTCGCGATGCGCGTCCCACGATTCACCGTTCGGCAACTGCGGCGACACGTGCTGGCAGAAGAGGCTGGCTACATGCTGTCCGGGCGGGGCGAGGCTGTCGTCGAGGGTCGAGGGAATCAGCATCTCGACGATCGGTTGCTTCGACCAGCCGTGCGTGCGCGCGTCGAAGTAGGCCTGTTCCATGTAGCGCAGCGTCGGCGCCAGGATGATGCCGGCCGTGTGATGCGGTGCGCGCTGTTTGCCCGGCAGACAGGTGAAATCCGGCAGTTCGGACAGCGCGACGTTCATGCGGAAGGTGCCCGAGCCGCAGCGGTAGCGATCCATGGCTTCGCGGAACGGAGCGGGCAGTGCGGCGCCGTCGATGAGCTGCTGGTACAGCAGCTTCGGATTGAGATTCGAGATGACGGCGCTGGCGCGGAAGGTTTCGCCGTTTTCAGTGACGGTGCCGACCGCGCGACCGTGTTCGACGATGATTTCCCGCACGCCGGCATTCACGCGAATGTCGACGCCGCGCGACGCGGCGCATTTCGCCATCGCCTGCGTGATGGCGCCCATGCCGCCGATCGCATGACCCCAAGCGCCTTTCTTGCCGTTCACTTCGCCGAAGACGTGATGCAGCAGCACGTAGGCACTGCCCGCGGCATAGGGGCTGGCGAAGTTGCCGACGATGCCGTCGAAGCCGTACAGCGCCTTGATCGGATCGCTCTCGAACCAGCCATCGAGATAGTCGCCGGCGGAGCCTGAGAACAACGACAGCAGCAACTGGCGCATCGGCAGATCGAGTTTCTTCAGTCGCCCCGCGAGATGACCCGCGCTCAGGATTTCCGGCAGGGCCTGCCGCCAGCTTCCCTGAACCATGTTGGGCGGCGTCTCGAGTACGACATCGCGCAGCACATCGGCAATCACGTCGAGGCGTTCGCCGTAGGCGTCGAGACGATCGGCGTCGCGCTGCGAAAACTTCGCGACTTCCTGATGCGTCCGGCCGCCGCCGCTGCACAGGTAACGTCCGTCTTCGGTCGGCAGGAAGTTGGAGAGCTCCCGCTCCACGACACGCAGGCCGTGGCTCGGCAGATCCAGATCGCGGATTACCTTGGGATTGAGCAGCGAGACCGTGTAGGCGGCCACCGAGTTGCGGAAGCCCGGATGGAATTCCTCGGTGACCGCGGCGCCGCCGACGACATGGCGGCGTTCGAGCACGGTGACCTTGAGCCCGGCAGCAGCGAGATACGCCGCACAGACCAGGCCGTTGTGGCCGCCGCCGACGATCAGGACATCACAGGAAGGGGCCATTCGGTTTCCGATGCTCGCGACTTTGCGGGAGGAACTGATGCATGCGCCGCGTGAAGCTGCGCAGACAGACTTCGGATTCGCTCAGCGGGCCGACGGTGTAGCTGCTCGATCCCATGCCCGACTGCACGCGTTCGATCAGGGTCTTGTCCTCGATGTTGACGCGGCGATTGATGCGCCAGTTGAGGTAGCGCGCCGCGCGCATTTCGCGCCGGGTGTCGGGGTGCACGTAGGCGATCTCGCGGATGATGGTTTCCGTCGGCGATACCGGCACGAACTGCATGAAGTCGATCTGGTCCGGATAGATGTCGAAGGCGACGTTCGGCCACAGCTTGAAGTACGTCCATAGTCGCTGGCGTTCCGGCGGCAGGAAATCCACGTTCGGCAGCAGCTGTTGATAGCGCCGCTCCGACCAGTTGCGTGAAGGTTCGTCGCGCAGCACGCCCCACATCTTGTCGGCCCAGTCCTGCGCCTCGATGCCATAGCTCTGGCCGAAGAGTCGCGTCAGTCCGGGATGCGCGACATTGATGTGCATCGCATCGGAATAGTTGTCGGCGACGTTCTTCCAGTTGACGCTGCGCGGCCGCAGCGTGACGCGACCCTGCGGCACCAGTTCTTCCAGCCGGTAGGCGGCGAGTTCATCGGCGTACGGACCGAACATTTCGCGCACGCCGGGAAGGCCCTCACCTCCAGCCCTCTCCCGGTGACCGGGAGAGGGGGAGTCGGCTGAAACCGTCTTCGATGGGCCCGGTTCGAAGCGCACGAAAATGAAACCCAGGAAAATGTCCTGCTCCAGCGCCGCCAGCCCATGTCGCGAAGCATCGAAGTTCCGGAAGCTCTCGCGCTGGGGCACGCCGATGAGGCGGCCGTCCATCGCATAGGTCCACGCGTGATACGGGCAGGTGATGCGCCCGCCGCAGTTGCCTTTCGGCCCGTCGAGCAGGCGCGAGGCGCGATGACGGCAGACGTTGTGGAAGCTGCGGATCTCGCCGCCGGTGCCGCGCACCACCACGACGGATTCGCCGAGCAGATCGAAGCAGTGATAGTCGCCGACCTGCGGGATGTCGCTGGTGTGGCAGACGAGCTGCCAGCTCGTGCGGAAGATCGTGCGTTTTTCGAGTTCGAAGAAGTCCGCGTCGGAGTAGATCCAGGCCGGCAGTCCGACGCTGTCCTCGACGGCGTGCAATGGCGAAAAAGAGGCGGGGTGAGCGGCTGCGTTCATGGCTTTCTCCTGCCCGGAGATGGCGAGGATTTCTGCTGCGGACTGTAGCTGTCCGGCCTGGGGGCAACAACTGCGATCGTCTTACAGAGATCCAAGAAGAAATGGCCGCAAAAGGCGCAAAAGGCGCAAAGTTCAGAGAAGAACAGATTCTTTCTGGACTCTGGTCTTTCTTACTCTGCGCCTTTTGCGCCTTTTGCGGCCATTCTCTTCTCTTACGTTTTCCCCGCTGACTTCATACAACGCTTCAGGAGCCGGTCGTTGCCGGTGCGCTCCGTCCACTCGGCAAAGCCCGCGGTCGGGCCGCGCCATAGCAGTTCGTCGACATTGCCGAACAGGGTGGCGTCGATGCGCAGTGTGGCGAGACGCTTGAACAGCAGCGCGAGGTCGCGGCGTTCGCCGAGGATCGGCGGCGGGAAGTCTTCGATGCGGCCGTGGGCATTGAGCATCCTGGCGGCGCCGACGGCACCGATGCCGCTGAGTCCGGGATAGCCGTCGGCGGAATCGCCCACCAGCGCGAGAAAGTCCGGGATCAGCGCGGGCTCGACACCGAATTTCGCCTTCACGGCCGCGGCATCGCGGATCGCCTTGGCCTTGCGATCCACCTGCACGATGCGTGTGCCGCTGACGCACTGGGCGAGGTCCTTGTCGACGGTCCAGATGGAGATTTTCTCCACACGGTCATCGGCCGCTGCCAGGTGTGCCGCCGAGGCGAGCGCATCGTCGGCTTCGAGTTCGATCATGGGCCACACGACGACGCCCATCAGCCGGATGGCTTCTTCGAGCGGATGAAACTGTGCCCACAGCGCCGGGTCGATGCCATCGCCGGTCTTGTAGCCCGGCCACAGTTCGTTGCGGAAGGATTCGATGACGTGATCGGTGGCGACACCGAGATGCGTCGCGCCGCCTTCGATCATTTCGAGCAGGGTGTTGAGTACGCCGGTGACGGCGCCGACGGGCGCGTCGTTGCCCTTGTTGAAGCGGCGCAGGCCGTAGAAGTGACGGAACAGTTCGTAGGTGCCGTCGACGAGGTGGATGATCATGCCGCCATTCTTACTCCTTCCCCCGCCTGCGGGGGAAGGTCGGGATGGGGGCAATCACTTCCCGCCGGCGTACATCTTCGTCAGCCGATACAGGAATTCGCGACCTTCCAGCAGCGACTGCACGCGGATGCGCTCATTGAGTCCATGCGCGTTCGTGGTGGCGCCATCGGAGAAGATTCCGGAGACGCCGTAGGCCGTCTGCTGGCTCGCAGTGATGCCGGCTTGGGCCACGCCCATCGCGCAAAGCAATCCGAATCCGACACTCAGGGAATCGCTGAATCTCATGCATCACCTGTAACGAATGGGAATGCACGAAGAATA
>CAYWHG010000243.1:0-5217 GCA_964457865.1 uncultured Steroidobacter sp. | reverse complement strand
GCGAAAGTGGCGGAACTGGTAGACGCGCTGGATTTAGGTTCCAGTGGGTAACCCCGTGAGGGTTCGAGTCCCTCCTTTCGCACCACCGGCTTGAAGCCGTGACGTGTCATCAATTGAGGTCGTTGAGCAATGCAGGTTTCGGTAGAGACAACCGGCGCCCTGGAGCGCCGCATGGAAGTGCAGGTTCCGGCTGAGCGCGTCGAGAAGGCCATCGACGAGCGTCTGAAGTCATTGAGCCGCACCGTCCGCCTGAAAGGCTTCCGCCCGGGCAAGGTGCCGGTCAATGTCGTGCGCCAGCAGTTCGGCCAGCAGGTCCGCCAGGAAGTCGTGGGCGACGTCGTGCAGTCCACGTTCGCCGAAGCGGTCAGCCAGCAGAACCTGAATCCGGCGACCGGTCCGCGCATCGAACCGATCAGCACCGAAAAGGGCAGCGATCTTAAGTATCGCGCGGTGTTCGAAATCTTCCCGCAGATCGAGCTGAAGGGGCTGGAGACCATCGAAGTGTCGCGTCCCGCTGCGGAAGTCACCACCGCCGACGTCGACGCCATGATCGAGAACCTGCGTCAGCAGCGTCCGACGTTCGCTGCCGTCGAGCGCGAATCGAAGGACACCGATCGCGTCACCATCGACTTCAACGGCACGATCGACGGCACGCCGTTCGACGGCGGCGCCGGCGAGAACGTACCGATCGTGCTGGGTGCCGGTCGCATGCTTGCCGACTTCGAAGCAGGTCTGAAGGGGATGAAGGCCGGTGAAGAAAAGACCATCGACATGACCTTCCCGCAGAACTACGGCGGCGCCGAGCTGGCGGGCAAGGCGGTGCAGTTCGCCATCAAGGTGCACAGCGTCGAAGAACAGCAGTTGCCCGAGCTCGACGATGAGTTCTGCAAGGCCTATGGCGTCGAAGAAGGCGGTATCGACCGTCTGCGTCAGGAAGTCGAGGAGAACATGCGTCGCGAACTGAGCGATGCGGTCCGTGCCCGCGTGAAGACACAGGTGCTGGATGCGCTGCTGACGGCGAATCCGGTCGACCTGCCGAAGTCGCTGGTGGATGCGCAGGTGCGCGAACTGCAGCTCGATGCCGGTCGTCGTATGGGTGCCAAGGATGTGTCGCAGTTGCCGCCCGCCGAGGGGTTCACGGAAGCAGCGCGTCGCCGTGTTGCACTCAGTCTGTTGATCAATGAAGCCATCAAGCAGGGCGACATCAAGGTCAATCAGGCCAAGGTCATGGAACGCTTCGAGGAACTGGCTCAGCAATTCCCCGATGCGGACAAGGCGCTGCAGACCTATCGCAGCAACCCGCAGATCCGTCGCCAGATGGAAGCCGGTGTGCTGGAAGACCAGACCATCGACTGGATTCTCGAACGCGCCAAAGTGACGGATCAGCCGTCGACGTTCAAGGAACTGATGAATTTCGGCGCGTAACCCAAATCGAGCGTTTCGGCGTAAGCAGACTCGCGCACTTTCCTGCAAACTAAGGCGCGAGTCCCCGGCAAACGGTCAATTCCAATGAGCGTGAGAACGAACCCGGTTATGAATCTGGTCCCGATGGTGGTCGAGCAGACGGCTCGCGGCGAACGCGCCTACGACATCTATTCACGGCTGCTCAAGGAGCGCGTGATCTTCATCGTCGGCCAGGTCGAGGACCACATGGCCAACCTGGTCGTGGCGCAGCTTCTGTTCCTGGAATCCGAGAATCCCGAGAAGGACATTGCGCTGTACATCAATTCGCCGGGCGGTTCGGTCAGCGCCGGCCTGTCGATCTACGACACGATGCAGTTCATCAAGTGCGACGTCAGCACGATGTGCATCGGTCAGGCCGCCAGCATGGGCGCGGTCCTGCTGTCGGGCGGCACCAAGGGCAAGCGATACTCGTTGCCTCATTCGCGGATCATGATTCACCAGCCGCTCGCCGGTTTTCAGGGTCAGGCCTCGGACATCGACATCCATGCCCGCGAAGTGCTGGATACCCGGGATCGCCTCAACAGGATTCTGGCCAGGCACACGGGCCAGAGCATCGAAAAGATCGCCAAGGACACCGATCGCGACAACTTCATGAGCGGTGAGGCGGCAGCGGCCTACGGATTGATCGACCGGGTACTCGAGCAGCGTGAACTGGTACCCGCAGCCGGCGCTAAATGACTGAAGTGAAAGCGTATTCCCGACTTCCGGTGCATTCTGTCACGACCGGGAGGGGCTTCTTTGCGCCCTGATGGCGACGCGTGCTATATAGCCCGGGCACCGCGTTGAAATGCTCGAAAACGCGGCAATTTACGGCCTTGCAACGGCCATGTGATGGGTGACTCATGTCTGATGACTCACGCGGAAAACACGACGACGGCAAGCTTCTCTACTGCTCCTTCTGCGGCAAGAGCCAGCATGAAGTGCGCAAGCTTATTGCCGGCCCGTCCGTGTTTGTCTGCGACGAATGTGTAGAGCTCTGCAACGACATCATTCGTGAAGAGCTTGAGGAGAAGGCAGAGCGCACCCGCGACAAGCTGCCGCGTCCTCACGAGATCAAGAAGGTCCTCGACGAATATGTGATCGGTCAGCCGCGCGCCAAGAAGGTGCTGTCGGTGGCGGTCTACAACCATTACAAGCGTCTGCAGACCAAGACCTCCGAACAGCGTTCGAAGGACGAGGTCGAACTCGCCAAGAGCAACATTCTGCTGATCGGCCCGACCGGTTGCGGCAAGACGCTGCTGGCCGAGACGCTCGCCCGGCTGTTGAACGTGCCGTTCACCATCGCCGACGCCACGACGCTGACCGAAGCCGGTTACGTCGGCGAGGACGTCGAGAACATCATCCAGAAGCTGCTGCAGAAGTGCGATTACGATGTCGAGAAGGCCCAGACGGGCATCGTGTACATCGACGAAATCGACAAGATTTCACGCAAGTCCGACAACCCCTCGATTACCCGCGACGTTTCTGGCGAGGGCGTGCAGCAGGCATTGCTCAAGCTGATCGAAGGCACGATTGCCTCCGTTCCGCCGCAGGGCGGTCGCAAGCACCCGCAGCAGGAGTTCCTGCAGGTCGATACGACCAACATCCTGTTCATCTGCGGCGGCGCATTCGCGGGTCTCGAGAAGATCATCCTGAACCGCACTCAGAAGACGGGTATCGGCTTTACCGCCGATGTGCGTCAGCAGTCGGACCGTCCGCACGGCAGCGATGTATTCCATGACGTCGAACCTGAAGATCTGATCCGTTACGGCCTCATTCCCGAGTTCGTCGGTCGCTTGCCGGTCGTGGCGACGCTCGATGAGCTGGACGAAGCCGCGCTGGTCTCGATCCTGCTGGAGCCGAAGAACGCGCTCAGCAAGCAGTACCGCAAGCTGTTCGACATGGAAGGCGTGGAACTGGAATTCCGCGTCGATGCGCTCAAGGCCGTTGCCAACAAGGCCATGCAGCGCAAGACAGGCGCACGCGGCCTGCGCACCATTCTGGAGAACATGCTGCTGGAAACCATGTACGAACTGCCGTCGTTGCGTAACGTGCAGAAGGTCGTCGTGGACGAATCTGTCATCAACGGTGAAAGCAAGCCTTACATCGTTTACGGCAATTCCGATGAAGCGCGGGCAAATACCGAGGAACGGCGCCCGACCGGCAGCGATCATCACTGATCGGGTTATCAGGGATTGACTGAAAGGGCGCCCCTGCGGCGCCCTTTTTCATTTGTGCCGGTGGTCCACCTGTCGACTGCACAGCTACTGCATTGCGCTAGTGCGCAATGCGCGTCAGCACTTGCGCACACGAATTGCGTGCGGATGCCGCTGGCAGCATGTAGCCGCTTCCGGTATTTTCACTTGAGATTCCCAATCGGTCCCCGATGATCGATCCGTCAGCGCATCGAGCGCTTCATCTGCCAGGTAACGAGCGTGAGCACAGACACACCCGAAGTTGAGCAGCCAGGTACGCCGTCGGCCATTCCCGTGCTGCCGTTGCGCGATGTCGTCGTGTACCCGCACATGGTGATTCCGCTGTTCGTGGGTCGCGAGAAGTCCATTCTTGCCCTCGACCAGGCAATGCGTGCCGGCAAACAGATCCTGCTGGTCGCGCAGAAGCAGGCGGACGTGGACGACCCGGGCCCGCAGGATCTCTATCGCCTCGGGACCGTGGCCACGATCCTGCAGCTGCTCAAGCTCCCGGACGGCACCGTCAAGGTGCTGGTGGAAGGCATCGAGCGCGCCAAGCTGGAGAAGCTGTACGCCGATCAGTATTTCTCCGCCGACATCAGTTCGCTGAAGGATATCGAGCAGTTCGACGAGCGCGAGATCGATGTGCTGTCGCGCTCGGTAATTTCGCAGTTCGAGCAATACGTCAAACTCAACCGCAAGGTGCCGCCGGAGATCCTGACGTCGCTTGCCGGCATCGAACAGCCGGGCCGGCTTGCCGATACGGTCGCCGCGCACATGTCGCTGAAGCTCGATGCGAAGCAGAAGGTTCTCGAGATCCACGACGTCCGCAAGCGGCTCGAACACATCCTGGCGCTGATCGAAGGCGAGATGGATGTACTGCAGATCGAGAAGCGCATCCGCGGTCGCGTCAAGCAGCAGATGGAGAAGAGCCAGCGCGAGTACTACCTCAACGAGCAGATGAAGGCGATCCAGAAGGAACTGGGCGAAATCGAGGACGCGCCGAATGAACTCGCCGAACTGGAGCAGCGCATCCAGAAGGCCGGCATGCCGAAGGAAGCGCGCGACAAGGCGATGTCGGAGCTGAACAAGCTCAAGCTCATGTCACCCATGTCGGCCGAGGCGACCGTGGTTCGCAACTACGTCGACTGGCTGGTGAAGTGCCCGTGGAAGAAGAAGACCAAGGTACTGAACGACATCGGCAACGCCGAGAAGGTGCTGGACGAAGATCACTATGGCCTCGACAAGGTCAAGGAACGCATCGTCGAGTACCTCGCTGTCCAGCAGCGCGTGAAAACGCTGAAGGGCCCGATCCTGTGCCTGGTCGGTCCGCCGGGCGTGGGCAAGACCTCGCTCGGTCAGTCGATCGCGCGCGCCACCAATCGCAAGTTCGTGCGCATGTCGCTGGGCGGCGTGCGTGACGAAGCCGAGATCCGCGGCCACCGTCGCACCTACATCGGTTCCATGCCCGGCAAGATCATTCAGAACATGGTCAAGACGGGCGTGCAGAATCCGCTGTTCCTGCTCGACGAAGTCGACAAGATGGCCATGGACTTCCGCGGCGATCCGTCGTCGGCACTGC
>CAYWHG010000242.1:0-5224 GCA_964457865.1 uncultured Steroidobacter sp. | reverse complement strand
CGCGGCACGATCAGACGCTCCTGACCGAGCGGAATGAGCAGGCTGTAGAGTTCGTGGGCGAGTTCGGAGTTCATAGGGGGCCTTTCGCGGCCGGCCGACTGGCCGACTGGTCTCTGGTCCGCTGGCCAGAGCTCGGAGAAGAGCAGATGCAAACGAATTGCTGGTGGCCTATTCCTGTTTCTGGCCAGCAGACCAGAGACCAGTCGGCCAGTCGGCCTGATCGCCGTTCGCCCCGTTGGCCAGCAGACCTGATTACCGTTCGCCCAGTCGGCCAGTTGACCTTTGTCACGCCATCCTCCGATGCCGACGCCGCGCCTCGACCAGCGGCTCGATCGCATCGAGCAACTGGTTCTCCTGGTACGGCTTGCCGAGATAGTCGTTGACGCCGATTTCGATGGCGCGGGCGCGATGCTTCTCGCCGGTACGCGAGGTGATCATCACGATCGGAATGTCTGCCGTGCGCGCGTCGGCGCGGACGTGCGTGGCGAACTCGTAACCGTCCATGCGCGGCATTTCGATGTCGAGCAGGATCACGTCGGGCAGGTGTTCCTGGATGATCGACAGCGCGTCGACGCCGTCCTTCGCCGTCATGACGCGCATGCCGTTGCGTTCCAGCAGTCGCTGCGTCACGCGACGCACGGTGATGGAGTCGTCGACCACCAGGGCGAACGTGCGGCGATCTTCGCGCGGGCCTTCGACCTGGCCGCGGCCGCGCCACTCCGAACGCACCAGCGCACCCATGTCGAGAATGATCACGATGCGGCCGTCGCCCATGATGGTTGCGCCGGAGATCCCGCGGATCGTGGCGATCTGCGGGCCGACGGACTTCACGACCATCTCGCGACTGCCGACGAGTTCGTCGGGGACGATGGCCGTCGAGTGTTCGCCGGCGCGGATCAGGATCAGCGGTACCGAGACGTCGCCGTCAGGCAATGTCGATGCACCGCCGCCGACGAAGGCTCCCAGATGCTGGAAGCGGTAGATCTGGCCGCCGTAGTTGAACGTCGGCGTCTCTTCGGCGAGATGCTTCTCCACTTCCGAACGTGGCACGCGCGCGACGCCTTCGACGGACGGCAGCGGCAGCGCGTACAGCTCTTCACCGGTGCGCACGATCAGCGCCTGCGTGATCGCCAGCGTGAACGGCAGGCGGATCGTGAACTTCACGCCCTGCCCGGGCTGCGACTCGGTGAACAGCGCGCCACCGAGCTTCTTGATCTCGGTCACGACCACGTCCATGCCGACGCCGCGACCGGCGTGCTGGGTTACGGCACTGGCGGTGCTGAAACCCGGTTCGAGAATGAGCTGCATGGCCTCTTCGTCCGTCAGCACGCGACCGGGCTGCAGCAGTCCGCGTGAACGCGCGCGTTCGCGCACCGCATTGACGTCGATGCCGCGACCGTCGTCTTCGAGAATGATGACCATCTCGGCGCCTTCTCGATGCAGGCCGACGCGGATCGTGCCGCTCTCGGGCTTGCCTTTCGCGACACGTTCTTCCGGCGTCTCGATGCCGTGCACGATCGAGTTGCGCAGCATGTGCTCGAACGGCGGCAGCATGCGATCGAGCACCTGGCGGTCGAGTTCGCCGGCGGCGCCGACCACCACGAGTTCGGTCTTCTTGCCGACATCGGTCGCCACCTGGCGCACCAGACGACTGAGACGCTGCACGTGGCGCTGGAACGGCACCATGCGCGTGCGCATCAGGCCGTTCTGCAATTCGGTGACGACGCGTGCCTGCTGCAGCAGCAGGTTCTGGCCTTCGCGCGTCAGGTTTTCCAGCAGGCCCTCGATGCTGCCTACGTCGCTGACCGATTCGGCGAAGGCGCGCGTGAGCTGCTGGATCGTCGAGTAACGATCGAGTTCCAGCGGATCGAAATCGGCACGGTTCGGATGTTCTTCCTGGCGGCGGTGCAGGATCTGCGCTTCGGTCTCCAGTTCGAGCTTGCGCAGCTGGTCTTTCAGGCGCGTCACGGTGCGACCGAGTTCGGCGAGGTTGAACTCGATCGACCCGACCTGCTGTTCCAGACGCGAACGGAAGATGCTCACTTCGCCGGCATTGTTGAGCAGCGTGTCGAGCAGATCGGCGTCGACGCGTGCGAACTCCTGCCGTTCCTGGACCTGCGGCTCGCGGCCCGGCGGTAGCGCAGGGGCAGGCAGGAACTCGGGTTCCGCAGCCACGGGCGCTTCCGGCAACAGCTCTGGCGTCACTGCAGCGACATCGAACGTTGCCGCCTGCGACATTGATGCGGCGGCCGGTTCTTCGATCCGCACGGATTCGCGCGGCGCAGCGGCACCGAGCTCATCTGCGCCGAATTCGACTTCGATCTCCTGCGACTCGTCGACGGACGCGTCTGCGGCAACGACGTCTTCGAGGATGGGCGCAAGATCTGCGGTGGCCGGCGGGACACTCTCGACCACCGGAGCAACGGCTTCAGGAGTCGGGGTTACGACGGGCGCGGCCGGCTCTGGCGCCGGTTGCTCGTGCCCGGACAGCACGCGGATACGGGAAATCAGTTCGCGCGGCCGTGCACAGCGACCGCCCTGATTCACGGTGTCGCGCATGCGATGCAGCGTATCGAGACTCGTCTGCAGCGCATCGAAGACGGGCTGATCGCCGGCCACCTGCCCGGCCTCGACCAGTTCCATCAATGTTTCGAGTTCGTGGCTCAGATCGCCCATCGCACGGATGCCTGCCATGCGCGCACCACCCTTGAGCGTGTGCAGCACGCGCTTCAGTTCGAAGACGAGCGCTTTGTTGGCGCGATCGCGCGACCAGGCAGACAGCGAGCTGTCGGCAGTCTCGAGCAGCTCAGCGGCCTCTTCGGAGAAGATCGCCGCGACATCGGGATCGAAATCGTCGTCCGGTTCGGGTTCTTCCGGCGCCACCGCCATCGGTGCAACCGGCGCTGCGGCAGCCTGTGGTGTCACCGCTGGGACGACGACCGGCGCCACGGGAGGCACGGGTTCGGATTCGACAACGGACTGCGCGAATGCCGCAGCAGGCGCAGGCTGCTCTTCTTCGACCAGAATCGACGGCTCATCAGGCGCAGAGTCAGCGATGAGCTGTGTTTCGGATTCGGCGGGCGCCATGATCGACAGCGCAACTCTCCGGACGGTTCCCGAGTCATCTTCCAGCTCGGATACCGATCCGGCCCCGGCCGTCTCCAGGGGAATCTCGCCGACCTCGATCACGATCTCTTCGGATGGAGCGTCTTCCACGAGCCCGGCGACCGGCACGCCATCGGCGAACTGCGGCGGCGAGTGTTCGTGAATTGCAGCAAGTACGGGAACCCGATTCGTCTCTGCAAGGGCCTCGAAGTCTTCCACGGCGAAACCCGCATCGGCGCCGAGCGATGCATCGATCGCTGCGGTGACGCCCGTTTCTTCGACGACGATCCCGCCGTCATCCGCCGGTTGGTCGTAGGTAAGCTCTTCGACCTGCGGGGTCACTTCGCTGACATCGAGCTTCGGCGCGCGCACGGTGGGCTCTTCGGTCGGGAAGTTCTTGTAGCTCCACTCCAGCGCTTCGAGGTCGCCCGCATCGATCGGGGGCATTTCGATCACGTCGACCGATTCGATCGTGATTTCCTCACCGACCGGCACTTCCTTGCGCGCGCCGACCGCAGGGAAGTCCGCTTCGCCGAATACATTGGTTGCGGCATCCGGGTCTTCCATGACGACCTCGTGCGTGTCTTCCAGCGAAGGGGCACCCTGTGCCTCAGGCTGGGGCTCGACATCCTTGAGGACCGGAATGGCTCGCGTCGCCTCGGCACCGACGTCCATCGTTTCTCCCAGGCGCGCTATGTCCTGATCGAGTTCGGCTTCGAGTTCCTGCAGCCGTGCCACGATACGCGCGTGATTGCTGAAGAAGGCGGCGTCTTCGTTGATGTGATCGACCACCTGCTGGATGGCCCCGACCGCATCCTTGAGCACTTCCAGGCCGCTGTTCGTGAGACCCGCAGAGTTGTCGTACAGCTTGCGGATGTAGCGGTTCAGTGGATCGGCGACCGTCGTGCCATGGATCGCGCCAGCCGTCTTGGCCGTGCCGCTCAGCGTGTGACAGGAACGATGCAGATCCTCGGTGACCTGGTAGGGCGCGGTCGCCAGATCGCAGGCCGCAATGAACTTACGGATGGTGGCGAGATGTCCCGCGGTTTCCTTGGCGTAGATCTCGTGCAGGACCGGGTCCATGACCGGCGCTACTGTTTTTTTTTCCGCCGGCGCCGTTGTTGCCGCGGGGGCGACAGCCGCCACTTTCAGCGGCCCAGCGGTAACGACCGATGGCGGCGCCGCCGCAGCGGGCACCGGCGCGCTGGCGGCAGCCTGCGGGCGTGCGCCTGACAGACTGTTCGCCTGGGACATGATGTGGCCGACGTCAGCCGCCGGGGCGCGACCGGTTTCGATCTGCTCGACGAGCTGCGGCACGGCAGCGACTGCCGCACGCATGACGCTCATGATGTCGGGCGTGCGGTCGAGCGTCTTGTTGATGACGCGATTCAGCAGGCTTTCGATCGACCACGCGAATTCGCCGATGAGCTGCGCGCCGACCATGCGGCCGCTGCCCTTGAGGGTGTGGAACGACCGACGGACATTGACGAGCGAATCCTGATCCTGCGGGTTCTGGTCCCACATCGGGAAGAACTTCTCGAGCTTCGCGATCTCGTCCTTGGCTTCTTCGATGAAGATCTCGAGGAATTCCGGATCGATCTCCCGATCGGTCGGCCTGACCATTGGCGGCGGAATCGGCGCCGCCGGCTGCGGAGCAGGTGCAGCGGGCGCCGGTTTCGGCGTCGGCATGCCCTGCGCACCGCGATCCAGCACGGCCGTACGTTCCTGTTCGGTGGGCGCCGCGACGGTCTGCGACAGCGGCTCGATGACCACCGTGTGCGCATGATCCGCGGTTGCGGGAAATGCTTCTCCGATCGGCACCGGCTGGGTTTCGGCGAGATACCGCAGGCACGTTTCGGCGTTGTCGAGCATGTACCACGGATCGGCGCGACCGGCCTGGATCGTTTCCATGTAGTACTCGACCGCCACGATGCCATCCGCGAGCCGATCGACGGCTTCGGGCGGCAGCGTCATGCCATCGGAGCGGACGAACTGCGACAGCGCCTTGTCGATGCCCTCCATGATCTCGGCAGCGCGGGTCTTGCCGAGCATCAGCAGCCCCGCAGTGATGCCGCGCACCAGCGCCGGAATCTGATCGATGCTCTGGCCTTCGCGCGTG
>CAYWHG010000241.1:0-5249 GCA_964457865.1 uncultured Steroidobacter sp. | reverse complement strand
CCCGCGCCGGCGCCGGCACGAACAACATCCCGGTCGGCAAGATGTCGAAGCGCGGCATTCCGGTCTTCAATGCCCCGGGTGCCAACGCCAATGCCGTGAAGGAACTGGTGGTCGCCGGCATGTTTCTCGGCGCCCGCAATATCTGCCAGGCATGGGAATACGTTCGGGCGCTGCAGGGCACCGACCACGCCCTCGAAGAGGCGGTCGAGAAGGGCAAGAAGAAGTTCGTCGGTTACGAGTTGCCGGGTCGCACGCTTGGCGTGGTCGGCCTGGGCGCCATCGGTGTGGAAGTGGCGAACACCGCACACGCGCTCGGCATGCACGTGCTGGGCTTCGATCCGCAGATCACGGTGCAGCGCGCCTGGCAGCTTTCCTCCGGCGTGGAGCAGGCGCTGTCGCTGGATGATCTCTTTTCCCGCTGCGACATGATCACGGTGCATGTGCCGTTGATCGATGCGACGCGCCATCTGGTGAATGCACATCGGCTGAAGCTGCTCAAGGACAAGGGCGTCGTGCTGAACTTCGCGCGCGCTGGCATCGTGGACGAAGCGGCGGTCATCGAATCGCTGGACAGCGGCAAGCTCGGCGCCTACATCTGCGACTTTCCGACGGCGACGTCGAAGAATCATCCGAGGGTCGTGGCCCTGCCGCATCTCGGCGCCTCGACCGGCGAGGCCGAGGAAAATTGCGCCGTCATGGTGGCCGACACGCTGCGCGACTTCCTGGAGAACGGCAACGTACGCCACAGCGTCAATTTCCCCGAGGCGGTGCTGCCGCGCACGCCCGGTGCAGCGCGCATTGCCATCGCCAACGAAAATGTCCCGAACATGGTCGGCCAGATCTCCACGGCGCTCGCCGGTGCGAATCTCAACATTGCCGATCTGCTCAACAAATCACGCGGCGATCTGGCCTACACGCTGATCGATGTCGATGGCGTAGTGCCGGATTCCGTCATCGCCCGACTGCAGGCGATCGAAGGCGTGTTGAACGTCCGCAGGATGTAGTGCGTGAAAGCGCGAACGAAAAAGAAGAAGACAACCCGGACTGGCAGGCGCGTCGCGGTGCCGGCTGCGCAGATCGGGTCGCTGCGCGAGCGCATCGATGCGATCGACGACCAGATTCACCAGCTGATCAACGAACGCGCCCAGGTGGCGCGGGAAGTCGGCGCCGCCAAGACGGCACAGGGCCTGCATACGGCCGATTTCTATCGTCCGGAACGCGAGGCGCAGGTGCTGCGCAGGGCGATCGAGCGCAATGCGGGACCGCTGCGCAACGAGGAGATCGTGCGCCTGTTCCGCGAGATCATGTCGGCCTGCCTCGCGCAGGAAGAACCGCTCAAGGTGGCTTTCCTTGGCCCCGAAGGAACGTTCTCGCAGCAGGCCGTGCTCAAGCACTTCGGTCACTCGGCGCGGGCGCTGCCGATGGGCGAGATCCGCGAAGTCTTCGAGGAAGTGCAGGCGGGTCATGCCGACTTCGGCGTGGTGCCCATCGAAAATTCGACTGAGGGCACGGTCAATCACACGCTGGACATGTTTCTGGCGTCGCCGCTGAAGATCTGCGGCGAAGTCGAGCTGCGCATTCATCAGCACCTGATGGGGAAGATGCAGGGACTGCAGCAGATCGTCCGCGTGGTTTCCCATCAACAGTCGCTGGCGCAGTGCCGTCACTGGCTGGACGAACATCTGCCTGGTATCGAGCGAATCACTGCCAGCAGCAATGCCGAGGCTGCCAGGCGCGCCAGGGACGAGGAGGGCACCGTCGCGATCGCGGGACAGACCGCCGCCGAAGTCTATGGACTGAACCTGATCGCGCACGACATCGAGGATCGTCCCGACAACACCACGCGCTTCCTGGTGATCGGCCGCAAGCTGTTCGATGCCAGCGGCAACGACAAGACGACGCTGCTGTTTTCCGGTGGTGACACGCAATCGCCGGGGACACTGCATCGGCTGCTGACGCCGCTCGCGCGCAACAACATCAGCATGACGCGCATCGAGTCGCGTCCTTCGCGCAAGCACAAATGGGACTACGTGTTCTTCATCGACGTGCAGGGACATGCCAGCGAATCGCCCCTCAAGGAAGCGCTCGAGGCCCTGAAGAAGCAGGCGTCGCTGTTCCGGGTGCTGGGGTCGTATCCGTGTGCGGTGCTTTGAAGAGGCCGCTGGCGATTGGCCGCTGGCGGCTGGCCAGAATCGCAATGCCTGAAGTCATCTCTTCTCGTTCTGGCCAGTTGCCAGCCGCCAGTCGCCAGTAGCCTCATGCTCATGCCAGCCGATACTTCCCAACTCGCCGTTCCCCCCGTCCGCACCCTGGCTCCGTATGTGCCGGGCAAGCCCATCGAGGAACTCGCGCGCGAGTACGGTCTCAGCGACATCATCAAGCTCGCATCGAACGAGAACCCGCTCGGGCCGGGGCCGAAGGCGCGGGCTGCGATGGAAGCGGCGGCGAAGGACATCGGCCTCTATCCGGACGGTGGCGGTTTCGCGCTCAAGCAGGCGCTGGCGCGCAAGCACGGTTGTGCGATCGAAAGCATCACGCTCGGCAACGGATCCAACGATGTGCTGGTGATGATCGCGGAAGCCTTTCTCGATCGGGATGCCGAGGCCGTGTACTCGCAGTACGCTTTTGCCGTGTATCCGATCGCCGTGCAGGCGACCGGAGCGACCGCGCGCATTGCACCGGCATTTCCGGAACAGCATCCGATGGCGTTGGGCCACGATCTCGAGGCGATGGCAAAGCTCGTCAATGAACGCACCCGCGTGGTGTTCATCGCGAACCCGAACAATCCCACCGGCACCTGGATCGAGAACGCGCCGCTGCGGCGGTTCATCGCGGGTCTGCCGGCGACGACGCTCGTCGTCGTGGACGAGGCCTATATCGAGTACGTGGAGGACGGGACGTTTCCGGACAGCAGCCGCTGGTTGAGCGAGTTCCCCAATCTCATCGTCACCCGGACATTCTCGAAAGCATACGGACTGGCGGGTCTGCGGGTCGGCTATGCGCTGTCGAGCCCTGCGATCGCCGGCATGCTGAATCGCGTGCGCCAGGCATTCAATGTCAATTCGATTGCGCTGGCGGCGGCGGCCGCGGCGCTCGAAGACACCGACCACCTGCAGAAGTCGATCGTGCTCAATCGCGAAGGGCTGCGGCAGGTGGAGGCGGGCGTGGATCAGCTGGGCCTGCGTCGTTATCCATCGAGGGGCAATTTTCTGCTGGTGGATTGCGGCCGACCGGCCGGTCCCGTTTACGAAGCCATGCTGCGTCAGGGTGTCATCGTCCGTCCCGTCGGCAACTACCAGCTGCCTGCGCACCTGCGTGTCACCGTCGGAACGCCCGAGCAGAATCAGCGTATGCTCGGCGCGCTGCGGCAAGCCCTTTAGCTCTGTCAGATTCACATGGCTCATTACATTGCACAGCCCGTCCAGGGCGCTGCCGGCACGCTCCGCGTGCCCGGCGACAAGTCGGTTTCTCATCGTTCGTTGATGCTCGGCGGTATCGCCGAGGGCACCACTGAAGTCCGCGGATTCCTGGAGAGCGAAGACTGCCTCGCCACCATGAAGGCGATGCACGCATTGGGCGTGACGATCGAGCGGCCGGGTCCGTACGAAGTGCGCGTACACGGCGTCGGGCTGCGGGGACTCAAGGCTGCCGGCCACGCGCTGGACATGGGCAACTCCGGCACGGCCATGCGACTCATGACGGGATTGCTCAGCGGTCAGGTTTTCGACAGCGAATTGATCGGCGATTCGTCGCTGATGCAGCGGCCGATGGAGCGTGCGGCGACGCCGCTGCGCCAGATGGGTGCGCGCATCGCGACGCTCAATGGCAAGCCACCGGTGCGCATCACGGGCGGCGTGGCATTACAGGGCATTCACTACGATCTGCCCGTGGCGAGTGCGCAGGTCAAATCCGCCGTGCTGCTGGCGGGGCTGTATGCGAACGGCCCGACGACGGTCGTCGAACCCGCCGTGACGCGGGATCACACCGAGCGGATGCTGATCGCGTTCGGTTGCGCGGTGGACGCCGCGGAAGGCCGCGTCCGGCTGGAGCCTCCGCAGCGCCTCAACGCCTGTTCGCTGGAAGTGCCCGGTGATTTTTCCTCGAGCGCCTTCTTCCTGGTCGCCGGATCGATCGGCAGGGGACCGGGACTGACCATCAAGGGTGTGGGCATCAATCCGACCCGCACCGGTCTGCTGGATATCCTCGCGTTGATGGGCGCCGATTTGCGTCTGGTGAATCACCGTTCCGCCGGTGCGGAGCCCGTGGCGGACATCGAAGTCCGTCCGACCACATTGAAGGGCATCCATGTGCCCGAACACCTGGTGCCGCTCGCCATCGATGAATTTCCCTCACTGTTCGTCGCCGCGGCCTGCGCCGAAGGCGAGACGATCGTGACGGGGGCGGAAGAACTCAGAGTCAAGGAGAGCGACCGCATTGCCGTCATGGCCGAAGGCCTCAAGGCGCTGGGTGTGCAGTGCGAGGTGCTGCCGGACGGCATGCGCATCCAGGGCCGTCCCGCCGGACACGCTTTCAGTGGCGGCAGGATCGACAGCCACGGGGATCACCGGATAGCGATGTCCTTCAGTGTGGCCAGCCTGCGTGCGGCGGCGCCGATCGAAATCGCCGATGTCGCCAATGTCGCGACCTCCTTCCCGGGCTTCCTGCAGACGGCCCGGTCGGTCGGCCTGGACCTGGCCGAACATTCCTGAGCCCCCCATGTCCGCGGTCGTGCCTGTTCTGACCATCGACGGACCCAGCGGGTCTGGCAAGGGCACCGTCGCCCGGCGGGTCGCCCATGCTCTGGGATGGCACCTGCTGGACAGCGGCGCGCTCTATCGGCTGGTGGCCCACGCGTCCCGGCAGAGGTCGATCCCCTGGGACGACGAGCCGGCCAATGCCGCCATTGCCGAGTCCCTGGACGTGCGATTTGGTGCCGATGCGGCGGGAAATGAGCAGATCTGGCTCGAAGGACGCGAAGTCAGCGGCAATATCCGCACCGAGGAGGCGGGGGCGGGGGCATCGCAGGTCGCCGTCATGCCTTCCGTCCGGGCGGCCCTGGTGGACCGTCAGCGGGCGTTTGCAACGTCTCCCGGACTGGTCGCCGACGGCAGGGACATGGGGACGGTCATTTTCCCGGATGCCGCCCTCAAGATTTACCTCACCGCGAGCGCCGATGAACGGGCCCGGCGGCGCCATAAGCAGTTGAAAGACAAGGGTCTCGGTGCTAACCTCGCCGCCCTTTCGCAGGA
>CAYWHG010000240.1:0-5251 GCA_964457865.1 uncultured Steroidobacter sp. | reverse complement strand
ACTCGACTTGCCTGTTCCGTCTTTCCGACCTTGCGCTTTTTGCGCCTTTTGCGGCCATTCTCTTTCTGAATCCATGCATTCTATGCACGCGAAGAGCGGACAGCGGACATGAATCATCCCCAACATGGCGCCGGCTGCTGCCAGGCCGTCGACACTTCTTGTAAGGACCCGGTCTGCGGCATGACCGTGTCGGCGGACTCGCCGCACGTCGCGCAGCACGAAGGGCGGGACTACCGTTTCTGCAGCGCCGGCTGCCGGCAGAAATTTCTCGCCGATCCGGCACGCTATCTCGATGATTCCCCTCCCTCGCGTGCGGAGGAAGGGATCGGTCTCTACACCTGCCCGATGCATCCGCAGATCCGTCAACAGGGGCCGGGATCGTGTCCGTTGTGCGGCATGGCGCTCGAACCGCTCAATGCCGCCACGACGGAAGCCGACACCTCCGAACTCGATGACATGACGCGGCGCTTCCGCGTGGCGCTGCTGTTCGCGGTGCCGCTGTTCGCGATCTCGATGGGCCACATGATTCCGGCCTTCACGCATGCGCTGGATTTTCCGGGGCGCCGCTGGATCGAGTTCACGCTCGCGCTACCCGTATGCACCTGGGCCGCCTGGCCGTTCTACCAGCGCGCGGTGGATTCGCTGCGTCACCGCAGTCTCAACATGTTCACGCTCATCGGCCTCGGCGTCGCAGTGAGCTTCCTCTACAGCATCGCGGCGACAGTGGTGCCCGGGCTGTTCCCGCCCTCGGCACGCAATGTCCATGGACAGGTCGATGTGTACTTCGAGGCCGCCGCCGTGATCGTCACCCTGATCCTGCTCGGCCAGGTGCTGGAGTTGCGCGCCCGCGGTCGCACCAGTGCCGCGATCCGCGAACTGATGAAGCTGACACCGGCGTCGGCACGCCGCATCGATGCGCAGGGCAACGAGTCGGACGTGCCGCTCGAACACGTGATCGCGGGCGATCGTCTGCGCGTGCGCCCCGGAGAGAAAATCCCCGTCGACGGCGTGGTGCTCGAAGGCTCGAGCACCGTGGACGAATCCATGATCACGGGCGAATCCGTGCCCGTTGCCAAGCAGGCCGGTGCGGCACTGGTCGGCGCAACGATCAATGGCACGGGCGCGCTGATCATGCGCGCCGAGAAAGTCGGCTCGGACACGCTGCTGGCGCGCATCGTCGCGCTGGTCGCCGATGCGCAGCGCAGCCGTGCGCCGATCCAGAAACTCGCCGACACCGTCTCGGGCTGGTTCGTCCCCGCCGTCATTGCGATCGCCGCCGTGGCCTTCCTGGTGTGGTGGATCTGGGGACCGCCGCCGCAACTCGGCCACGCCATCGTCAGCGCGGTAGCGGTCCTGATCATCGCCTGTCCCTGCGCGCTCGGACTCGCGACGCCGATCTCGATCATGGTCGCGACGGCGCGCGGCGCACAGGCCGGCGTGCTGTTCCGCAATGCCGAGGCCATCGAAGTGATGCGCGCGATCGATACGCTGGTCGTCGACAAGACGGGCACGCTGACCGAAGGCAGGCCCGCACTCGTGAGCCTGGCCACGGCCGATGACGCCGCGCCCGCCAGCGGCGACTGGACCGCCGCACAGCGCGAGCTGCTGCAGTTGGCCGCGAGTCTGGAACGCGGCAGCGAACATCCGCTCGCCGCCGCCATCGTCGAGGGCGCCACGCGCGCTGGTCTTGAGACCGCACCGGTCGAGGATTTCCAGTCGATCACCGGCCAGGGCGTGACCGGCAAGGTCGCCGGCCGAACGGTTGCACTCGGCAATCGTGCATTGATGACGAACGTCGGCGTCGACATCGAATCCTGGCGTTCGCGCATCGAGCCACTGCGTGCGAAGGGCCAGACCGTGATGTTCCTGGCCGCCGACGGCAAACTCGCCGGCATTCTCGGCGTCGCCGACCCGATCAAGCCGCAGAGCCGACAGGCCATCGACACCCTGCGGCGCGACGGCGTGCACGTCATCATGCTCACGGGCGACAACGAGGCCACGGCGCGCGCCATCGCTGCACAGATCGGCATCGACGAGGTTTTTGCGGAAGTGCAGCCGCAGGACAAGGCACAGAAGGTTCGCGCGCTGCAAGGCGAAGGCCGCATCGTCGCCATGGCCGGCGACGGCATCAACGACGCACCGGCGCTCGCACAGGCGCAGGTCGGCATCGCCATGGGTACGGGTACCGACGTCGCGATGGAAAGCGCGGCCGTGACACTGGTGAAGGGCGATCTGACCGGCATCGCTCGCGCGCGATCCCTGTCGCGACAGACGATGAAGAACATCCGTCAGAACCTGTTCTTCGCGTTCGCCTACAACGCAGCGGGTGTACCCATCGCCGCCGGTGTCCTGTACCCGCATTTCGGCCTGCTGCTGAGTCCGATGCTCGCCGCCGCCGCGATGAGCCTCAGTTCCGTCTCCGTCATCAGCAATGCGTTGCGCCTGCGGCGCACGCCACTGGAATGATTCGATGAACTTCCCATTCTCCCGACGCCGATTCGTTCAGGGCATCGTCGCCGGCGGCGCACTCGTCGCGCTGCCGGGCCGCTCTCTCCTTGCTGCGGCCCCGGCAGTGCTGACGGGCACGCAGTTCGATCTGGAGATCGCCGAACTGCCGGTCAACTTCACCGGCGCACCGCGTATCGCGACCGTGGTGAACGGCCAGCTGCCCGCGCCGCAACTGCGCTGGCGCGAAGGCGACGTCGTCACCATCCGCGTCACCAACCGGCTGCGCGAACGCACGTCGATTCACTGGCATGGGCTGATCGTGCCGGCCGACATGGATGGCGTACCGGGCATCAGTTTCCACGGCATCGCTCCGGGCGAGACGTTCACCTATCGCTTTCGCGTGAATCAGTCCGGCACGTACTGGTATCACGCGCACTCGCGCTTCCAGGAACAGACGGGACTCTACGGTTCCATCGTGGTCGAACCGCGCGATGCCGCACGACACGCAGCGGATCGTGAACACGTGCTGTTGCTGTCGGACTGGACGGATACCGATCCGGAAGCCATCTATCGCCGGCTCAAGGTCCACGCCGGCTATTTCAATTTCGGCAAACGTACAACCGGCGATTTCCTGGCCGATGTCGGCCGCAAGGGCTGGCAGGCAACCGCCGGTGAAGGTTCCATGTGGGGACGGATGCGCATGGATCGCACCGATCTCGCCGACGTTTCCGGCTACGCCTACACCTTTCTGCTCAACGGCAGCACGCCCGCCGGCAACTGGACCGGTACGTTCCGGCGTGGCGAGCGCGTGCGCCTGCGCATCATCAATGGCGCCGCGATGACATTCTTCGACCTGCGCATACCCGGATTGAAGATGACGGTGGTCGCGGCCGACGGTCAGGACATCGAACCCGTGACCGTCGATGAGTTCCGCATCAGTCCGGCGGAAACGTACGACGTCATCGTCACCCCGCACGACGATCGCGCCTACACAGTCTTCGCGCAGGCGATGGATCGCTCAGGCTATGCCCGCGGCACGCTGGCGCCGGCCGTTGGCATGCAGGCTGAGATCCCGCCGCTCGATGCGCGGGCCGACCTCGACATGAGCGACATGGGACACGGCTCGCATGACACGATGGATCACAGTGCACATGCGGGGCACGCAATGCCGGGCGCTCCGCAGCACGCCGCGGCGGAGTTCGGACCGAGTGTGGACATGCGCGTCGATGCGCCACTGAACCGACTCGACGATCCCGGCGTCGGACTGCGCGACAACGGCCGCCGCGTCCTCACCTATGCGGATCTGCATACGCTGGGCGGCCCCATCGATGCACGCGGTCCCGGCCGCGAGATCGAACTGCATCTGACCGGCCACATGGAACGGTTTCTCTGGTCGTTCAACGGCCAGAAATTCTCCGAGGCCGAACCGCTGCAGTTCCGGCATGGCGAGCGACTGCGGATCGTGCTGATCAACGACACGATGATGAATCACCCGATTCACCTGCACGGCATGTGGAGCGAAGTCGAATCGCCGCACGGCGCGTTCCAGGTACGCAAGCACACCGTCACCGTGCAACCCGCGCAACGCATCAGCTATCTCGTCACCGCCGATGCGCTCGGACGCTGGGCCTATCACTGTCACCTGCTCTACCACATGGAGGCGGGGATGTTCAGGGAAGTGGTCGTGTCGCACGAGGAGGATGCGCCATGATGAAGAAAGAGAATGGCCGCAAAAAGGCGCAAAGAACACAAATGTCGGAGGCCGGGTCGAAACACATTCTTTCTTTTTCCAAACTTATGTGTTCTTTGCGCCTTTTTGCGGCCATTCTCTTTTCCCCGCTGGCATTCACTCGCGTCGCCGCAGGACAGGAGCAGCAGCACCATCATCACGACCACGCCGTAACCGAGCCGGCGACGACATCCGCACACATTCCGCCCGCACCGCCTTCGCACGTCATGGGCCCCATGTCCGCCGCGGAGATGGCGGAAATCATGGCGATGGACGACGCCGCGCGATTCGGCAGCATCGCCATCGACCGGCTCGAATGGCGCGAAGGCAGCGACGTCATCGGCTGGGAAGGCACGGCCTGGTATGGCGGCGACTACAACAGGCTGATGCTCAAATCCGAAGGCGACCGCTCCGACGAATCAACGCACACGCGCACCGAACTGCTGTGGGATCGCATCGTCGCGCGCTGGTGGAGCGTGCAGGCAGGCATTCGCCACGATGCCGGCGACGGTCCGTCGCGGACCTGGGCCGCCCTCGGCGTCGACGGACTCGCGCCGTACTGGATCGATGTCGAAGCCACGTTCTATGTCGGCGACTCTGGTCGCACCGCACTGCGGGTCGAAGCCAGCCACGACATGCGAATCACCCAGCGCCTGATCCTGCAGCCGCAGGTCGAATTCAATGCCTATGGCAAGGACGATGTCGAACGCGGTCTCGGCTCTGGCCTGTCCGATCTCGAAGCCGGTCTGAGATTGCGCTACGAAATCCGCCGCGAGTTCGCACCCTACGTCGGCGTGCATTGGAAGCACCGCTTCGGCGAAACCGCGGACTTCGCTGGTGAAGACAGCGAATCGGAATTCGTGGCGGGGCTGCGGGTGTGGTTCTGAGGAGAAGCTCTCCCCTGCCCTGTTGCCGCCGATACGCGCGGGCACTGATACGCGATCGGAATCCTCTCGCCGCGTTTCTCCCCGGCATTGCCACTTCCCAGCGGCCGGTTTATGTTGCTGCTACGGCAGGTTACACGGAAGATCGATCATGGCATCGCGAATATTTAGACGGATTCCGCCGAAATTC
>CAYWHG010000239.1:0-5289 GCA_964457865.1 uncultured Steroidobacter sp. | reverse complement strand
CGCACGACTGCGCTGCCGCAGGCCTGGACGACCGTTGCAAAAGCCGTATCCAGCCGGGTCTCGAATCCCTTGTTGCGCACCGTTTTGGCCAGACTGCGCGACAGCTTGAACTCACCGGGAAACAGCACCGCCCGGGGATCGGGGCACCACCACAGGATCGGCTGACCCTGCGAATACCAGGGAAAGATGCCGCGTCGATAGGCGGCGATGAGACGCGTCGGCGACAGGTCGCCGCCCGCGGCCAGCAGGCCGTCGGGTTCGCGCAGGGCATTGTCCACCGGCGGAAAAGTATCCGGCGAATCGCGCTCCGACAGCCAGACGATGGAGCCTCTCACGATGAACTCCGTCAGAAAGCAGGTGATGCGCGGAGTGTTGCACAGGCCGCGAAGGACGGGAACCGGACGAGGAGGCTGCTGGCGACTGGCGGCTGGCCAGATAAAGACGCTCCTGTTCTGGCCAGTCGCCAGTTGCCAGCAGCCAGTCGCCCGGGGAAAGCTATCCCTCTCCTGCGAAGTCCTTCCTGAACGGCACGTGCTCGCGCACGCTGTCCGCGTACTGATCGATCGCCCCACGTTCCTCGGTCAGATAGTTGTCGATGGCACGCCGAAAGCGCGGGTCCGCGATCCAGTGTGCCGACCAGGTGGTCGTCGGTTCGAAACCGCGCGCGACCTTGTGCTCGCCCTGGGTGCCGGGTTCGAAATGCTGCAGCCCCTGTTCGATGCAGTATTCGATGCCCTGGAAGTAGCAGGTCTCGAAATGCAGGCTGTCGAAATTGGCGGCTGCGCCCCAGTAGCGACCGTAGAGCGTGTCCTGGCTGCGAAAGCAGATGGCCGCGGCAATTGGCGCGTCCTGCAGCATGGCCAGCTTGACCATTACGGCATCGGGCAGCGCGCGCGACAGGGTCTTGAAGAATGCCGCATTGAGGTAGTGCTCGTGCCCGTGCATCTCGAAGGTCCGGGCCGAGAACGCAAAGACGAGGTCCCAGAGCGGGTCGGAGATCTCTGCACCCGACAATGTCTGGTACGTCACGCCGCCTTCGCGCACGCGACGACGTTCGCGCAGCGCCTTCTTGCGCTTGTCGGCACGGAACGTCGCGAGGAATTCTTCGAAGCTGCGATAGCCGCGGTTGTGCCAGTGAAACTGGCAGTCCTGTCGCAGCAGGAACCCGCTGTCGCGCAGCACATCGCGATCGGTCCCGGTAACGAAGACCGCATGGGCCGAGGACAGCGAATGTTCGCGGGCGTGGTCGACGATGGCCCGTGCCAGTGCCTGTCGCGTGGTCGCTGCATCGACACCCGGCGCGACCAGCAGTCGCGGTCCGCTTGCTGGCGTGAAGGGCGGCATGCTCACGAGCTTCGGGTAATAGTCGAGCCCGGCCTGGGTGTAGGCGCGCGCCCAGCTCCAGTCGAAAACGAACTCGCCCCAGGAATGGGTCTTGAGAAAGAGCGGCGCCGCGCCGAGCAGCGCGCCCGAGTCGTCTTCCAGCAGCAGGTGATTGGGAATCCAGCCGGTGGGCTCGCCGACGCAGCCCGTCGTTTCGAGGGCTGCCAGGAATTCATGACGCAGGAAGGGCGTTTGCGTCGCGTTCAGCGCATTCCATTGCGCTGCCGGAACGCGGTCGATCGACTTCAGGAACCGCGTTCGCATGTCACCTGCTTCGGTCATCCCCGCGCAGGCGGGGATCCATCCGCGATAACCAGATGGACTCCCGCTGGCGCGGGAGAGACGAATCAGTGCTTGTTTGCGGCATCGAACTGGTCGAGATACTTGTCGGCATCGAGTGCGGCCATGCAGCCGGTGCCGGCCGAGGTGATCGCCTGACGATACACGTGATCGGCGACGTCGCCGGCGGCGAATACGCCCGGGACGCTCGTCTGGGTCGCATTGCCGTTGATGCCTGACTGCACGACGAGATAGCCGTTGTTCATTTCCAGCTGGTCGACGAACAGCTGGGTGTTCGGCGCATGACCGACGGCGATGAACACGCCCGCCACGTCGAGATCCTTCTTGAGCTTGCTGGTCGTGCCCTCGATGCGCAGGCCAGTGACGCCGCTGTCGTCGCCCAGGACTTCATCGACCGCGTGATTCCACATGATCTTCACCTTGCCTTCGCGCTCGCGCTCGAACAGGTGGTCCTGCAGGATTTTTTCCGAGCGCAGCGAATCGCGCCGATGCACCAGCGTCACATGCGAGGCGATGTTCGACAGATACAGGGCTTCCTCGACCGCCGTATTGCCGCCGCCGACGACCGCGACGTTCTGGTTCTTGAAGAAAAAGCCGTCGCAGGTCGCGCAGGCGGAGACACCGCGACCGCGGAACGCCTCTTCGGAAGGCAGGCCGAGGTACTTGGCGGTGGCGCCGGTGGCAATGATCAGCGCGTCGCAGGTATAGACCCCGCGATCACCTTCCAGCCGGAACGGGCGCTGCTGCAGGTCGACCTTGTTGATGTGATCGTTCAACACCTCGGTGTTGAAGCGCTCGGCGTGCTTGCGCATGCGTTCCATCAGTCCGGGGCCAGTCAGGCCGTGCGGATCGCCGGGCCAGTTGTCGACTTCGGTGGTCGTCATGAGCTGGCCGCCTTCTTCCATTCCCGTGATGAGCAGCGGCTTGCGGTTGGCGCGCGCTGCATACACCGCAGCAGCGTAGCCCGCAGGGCCGGAGCCCAGGATCAGGACGCGGGAGTGACGGGGAGTGCTCATGTATCATCCACCTCGAATTTCAGACGGTTGTTTCGCGGGTGCACGCATTTCCTGCTCGGATCTCGAGCAGCGTCAGGTTCGACGGCTGGCGAGGGAAGGCAGGATGCGGCGGGCCGCGACGCAATGGTAAGGAATGGGCTACGTGTCGGCAAAATAGACTGCTTCGATTCCCGGGATCGACGAGTCGGCGGGAACAACTGAAATTCCCGACAGCAGAGACAGCCGGCGAGCGCGGTCGCGCTGTCGGAAGATTCATATTTATCATCCGCTTACAGGTATAGTCTGAAGTCGGTTATCGGACGATCGCAAGAGGCATTCCGGCATTGGCAAGTACAGCTCCCGCCCGCGGCAACAACGCACGCAGCAATACGCGTCTCGGATCGACGGTCGTGCGATCCCTGCGCGAAGGTGCGCTGTGGGTGTTCGGCGCGCTGGCGTTGATCGTGCTTGCGGCCCTGCTCAGTTACGACCGCAACGATCCGTCCTTCGCGACCACCGGTGAGCCGGGGCCGATTTCCAATGTGATCGGCCCGTTCGGTGCGCATCTGGCCGGGCTGCTGGTGATGCTGTTCGGCGCGCCGTCGTTCCTGTTTCCCATCATGATCGGTTTCGCGGGCTGGCTGCTCTACCAGGATCGCAGCAAGGAGGATTCGCCCTCGCGCGCGACACTGGCGTTCCGTGCGACCGGCTTCCTGCTCACGCTCGTCACGAGCTGCGGACTGGCGACGCTGCATTTCAGTGCCAGCGACTATCCGAGTTCGGCCGGCGGCGTGCTCGGCGAATTCGCCGGAACCGGGTTGCAGGGCAGCCTGAGTTTCCTCGGTGCGACCCTGCTGCTGCTGGCGCTGTGGCTCGCCGGTGTCTCGCTGTTCGCCGGCGTGTCGTGGATCGAGATCATGGATCGCGTCGGCCGCGCGACTTTGCGCCTGGCCGAATGGATCAGCGGCAAGGTCAACGATGCCCGCGAGATCAAGCAGGGCCGCGACGTGAAGGAAGCGCGCTCCGAAGTCATTCGCGAAGAAAAGAAGCGCGTGGCGAGTCGGCCGCCGCCCAGGATCGAACCGGTCGTTCCCAAGGTCGAGAAGAGCGAACGCGTCGAAAAGGAAAAGCAGGTTCCGCTGTTCGACAAGCCGACCGCCAACGAACTGCCGCAGTTGTCGCTGCTGGACGATGCGAAGCCGCAGACGGCCGGCTACTCGGCCGAAGCGCTCGAAGCGATGTCGCGCCTGGTCGAACTCAAGCTGCGCGATTTCGGCGTCGAGGCCGAGGTCGTCGAGGTGCACCCCGGACCGGTGATCACGCGCTTCGAGCTGCGTCTGGCGCCGGGCGTGAAGGTCAGCCAGATCAGCAATCTCGCGAAGGATCTCGCGCGTGCGTTGTCCGCCATCAGCGTGCGTGTGGTTGAAGTGATTCCGGGCAAGTCGACGGTCGGCCTGGAAATCCCCAATGAAAAGCGCGAGCTGGTGACGCTCGGCGAAATCATCAAGTCCAGAACCTACGACGAGGTGACGTCCTCGCTGGCGCTGGTGCTGGGCAAGGACATCGCCGGTCATCCGGTCGTCGCCGATCTCGCACGCATGCCGCATCTGCTGGTCGGCGGTACGACGGGCTCCGGTAAATCGACGGCCGTGAATGCGATGGTGCTGTCGCTGCTGTACAAGGCGACCGCCGAGCACGTGCGCATGATCATGATCGATCCGAAGATGCTGGAACTGTCCGTGTACGAGGGCATTCCGCATCTGCTCGCGCCCGTCGTCACCGACATGAAGGAAGCCGCGAACGCGCTGCGCTGGTGTGTGGCCGAGATGGAACGGCGCTATCAACTCATGGCCGCGCTCGGCGTGCGTAACCTCGCGGGCTTCAATCGCAAAATCAAGGAGGAGCAGGAAGCCGGCCGGCCGATCCGCGATCCGTTGCTGATGAAGCACCTGGGACCCGAAGGCCGACCTGAAGATATTCCGTTGCTGGAACCCCTGCCGTTCATCGTGGTCATTGTCGATGAGCTCGCCGACATGATGATGATCGTCGGCAAGAAGGTGGAAGAGCTGATCGCGCGCCTGGCGCAGAAGGCGCGCGCCTCGGGTATCCACCTGATTCTTGCCACGCAGCGTCCGTCGGTCGATGTCATCACCGGTCTGATCAAGGCCAACATTCCGACGCGTATCGCGTTCCAGGTATCGGCAAAAGTGGATTCGCGCACGATTCTCGACCAGATGGGCGCCGAACAATTGCTCGGTCACGGCGACATGCTGTTCCTGCAGCCGGGTACTTCAGTGCCGGTGCGCGTGCACGGCGCGTTCGTTTCCGATGCGGAAGTGCACCGCGTGGTCGGTGGCCTCAAGGGATCGGGTCCGCCCGCGTACGTGCAGGAGATTCTCGATGGTCCCAGCACGCCGATTCCGGGCTTTCCGGGTGAAGGCCAGGAAGGCGAGGGCGAGGGTTCCGATGGTGAGCAGGACATGCTTTACGACCAGGCAGTCCGCATCGTGCTGGAAAGCCGCAAGGCGTCGATCTCCGGCGTGCAGCGTCGTCTCAAGATCGGCTACAACCGCGCGGCACGAATGATCGAAACCATGGAAACCGCCGGCCT
>CAYWHG010000238.1:3018-5297 GCA_964457865.1 uncultured Steroidobacter sp. | reverse complement strand
ACGAGACCAACCGCCAGTGGCTGGAGCAGTACAACAAGCCGGGCCCGGGCGAGGCGGTGGCTGTTCCGGCGGCGGCGGAGTAGCAACCGAGTCGGAGCGGAGTAACCGCAAAGAACGCATAGAACGCAGAATCAGAGAAGAGAATGGCCGCAAAAGGCGCAAGAAGCGCAAGGTCGGAAAAGAATCGGAACCGGGATTCCTGACCTTTTTCCCTTTTGCGCTTTTTGCGCCTTTTGCGGCCATTGTTTTCCGTCTTTGCGTTCTATGCGTTCTTTGCGGTTACTCCTCTTCCGTCTTCCGGAACAGCTCGTCGCAATCCAGCCTCACTCCGTCTTCACCGCCGCAATCCTTGCATCGCTTGCGGTTACTCTCCCTGCCTCTTCTTCGAGGCATCAACCATGAATCGACGCGATGCGATGAAACTGGGTGCGGCGACGCTGGCTGCGGGGATGTTCGGCGGTACGGCGGTGGCGGCGGCGAAGTCGCTGCGGGTACTGATCCTCGGCGGGACCGGATTCATCGGGCCGCACTTCGTCGAGTCGTTGCGTGGCGCTGGTCACAAACTCACGCTGTTCAATCGCGGCAAGCGCAATCCCGGGCTGTTTCCCGACGTCGAGCAGTTGCATGGCGACCGGCGCGGTCAGATCGATGCGCTGAAGCATCGCGACTGGGATGTCGTGATCGACAACTCCGGCTACTTCCCGCAGGACGTGCAGCTCACGGTCGACCTGCTGAAAGGTCACACGCAGTACTACCTGTTCATTTCCAGCATCTCGGCCTATGCCGATCTCACGCCGCCGAATATCGACGAGGATTACAAGCTCGCGACGCTCTCGGCCCCGGGCAGCGAAGATCTCAACAAGGACTATGGCGCGCTGAAGGCGTTGTGCGAGAAGGCGGTCGAGAACACCTACGGCAATGCCGCCTGCATCGTGCGGCCGCACTACATCGTCGGGCCCGGCGATACCTCGGATCGCTTCACTTACTGGCCGGTGCGCGTCGCGCGCGGCGGCGAGATGCTCGCGCCCGGCACGGCGCAGGGCCCGGTACAGTTCATCGACGTGCGCGACCTGACGGACTTCGTGCAGTTATGCGTCGAGCAGCGCATTCCCGGACGCTACAACGCCTGCAATCCGCCGCACTCGGTGACCATGGGCGCGCTGCTGGACACGGCGAAGCGCATTTCAAAGGCGGACACCCGCTTCACCTGGGTCGATCTGCCCTTCATCGAGGAACAGAAGCTGCTCGACAGCAATGAACTGCCGATCTGGGCACCGACGAGCGGCGAACTGGCGGGTGCGACGCTCGTCAGCGCAGCGCGCGCGGTTGCGAAGGGCATGAAGTTCCGCGACGTCGCCGTGACGGTCGCGGATACGCTGGCCTGGCACACCCGGCGGCCGGCCGAACAACAGCAGAAGCTGCGCGCCGGCCTCACGCCCGAGCGCGAGCGGGAGCTGCTGAAGCAATGGCACGCAAGGCACGGAGCGACATAATCCGGCGATTCTGCCCGGGTAGGTTTTTGTCCTGACACCGCATTCGCGATTTGGCTTTCGCTTCGCCACGCCGACGCGATTTAATAGCCCCCGCTCGGAAAATCGGAATGGGGGTTCTATGAAGCGCAGCTCTGCCTCGACACGGAAGGTTCGCTGGATCCTGCCGCTGCTGGCCATCGCCATCGCGAGCGCCTGCGCGAAACAGGAAGGCTCGGAACTGCAGTGGGCGCGTTCCGCGCTGGCCCGCAACCCCGATATCGAGATCATCGCCGCCGACGAGCAGTCCGGCGTGTTCACGTTGCGCGATCGCGCGACGGGTGAAGTCACGGCGGTCCCCCTGCAGGAAATTGCCGCGGCACCGGTGTCGCAGTTGCTGCGCAAGCCGCTGCCGCTCGCACCGGCAACCGCCGCCGCACCGCTGCCCGCACCCGTCGAACAGCAAGCCGCCGCAGAGCCGGAACCCGTGGAGCCGGAAGGTCCATCAGCCGCGGCGGAACCAGCACCCCTCGCCACGGCGAACGCTGCGAAGCCCTACACCATAGATCGGGTCGACGGTCAGCTGCGCGTGAGCGGCCCGGGCATCAGCGTCGTCTCTGCCGGTCCCGCAGCCAGCGCCACGCCGCAGTCCCAGGGACCGCATGCCGCCGAACCGATCATCTGCGAAGGCCGCCGCATGCTGCACTTCGACAATCGCAACATCTACGTCGAAGGCGATGCCATCACCGTGCGCGGCGGCTGCGAGCTGTACATCACCAACAGCAACATCGTCGCCTCCGGCACCGGCGT
>CAYWHG010000238.1:0-2918 GCA_964457865.1 uncultured Steroidobacter sp. | reverse complement strand
CCCGCCAAGAATTATCAAGGCCGCGCCTCTGCAACGCGCGCGACCGTTAGGCTCCGCGTCATCTTCACGAGGTGCCGCCATGAAATCGCAGCGTCCTGCCCTGACTCGCCGATCCGTGCTGCTGAGCGGCGCCGTCCTCGCCGGCGGCATTGCCGCGCCGCAAGTCTTCGCAGCCGGTGATGCGCCGGCCATTCCCGATATGAAAGGCAAAACCGTCCTGATCACCGGCTCCACCGATGGTCTCGGCAAGGCGGTGGCGTTGCAGCTCGCGAAGGCGGGCGCGCACATCATCGTTCACGGCCGCAACCGCGAGCGCGGCGCGGCCGTCGTGAAGGAAATCGATGCGCTCAAGGGCGGCGGTGCCATGTTCTACGCCGCCGACTTCGCTTCGCTGCAGGCGGTGCGCGGCCTGGCCGAGGCGGTGGCGCGCGATCACAAGCGGATTCATCTGCTCATCAACAATGCCGGCATCGGCTCGGCGGACGCCGACGGCAGCAAGGACCGCGAAGTCAGCGCCGATGGCTACGAGCTACGGTTCGCCGTGAACTATCTGTCCGGCTTCCTGCTGACACGCCTGCTGCTGCCGACACTGATCGACAGCGCGCCGGCTCGCATCGTCAACGTCGCCTCGATCGCGCAGCGGCCGCTCGATTTCGACAACGTCATGCTGGAGCGCGAGTACGACGGCAGCCGTGCCTACGGGCAGAGCAAGCTGGCGCAGATCCTGTTCACGCAGGATCTCGCCGCGGAACTGTCCGGCAAGGGCGTGACCGCGAATTCGCTGCATCCCGCGACCTTCATGGATACGGCGATGGTCCGCAGCGCCGGCGTGGCGCCGCGCAGCACGGTGGCCGAAGGCGCGGATGCCGTCGTCTTCGTCGCCACCTCGCCGTCGCTGGAAGGCAAGTCCGGTCTGTTCTTCAATGGCCAGGCGGAGATGCGCGCCAACGCGCAGGTCTATGACGTCCAGGCACGCGCGAAACTGCGCGCGCTGAGCGAGCAGCTGACAAAGGTCTGAGATTCGACGCGGCCTATTCCCCGCTTTCCAGCGGTCCGAACGGTCGCACGTCCGACAGGTCGACGACATCGACGCTCTTGCGATCGCGGAACATGCGTTTACCCAGCTCGGGAAAATCGATCACATCCGCCTCGCGATTCTCGCCGCCGATGAGGTACACGAGTTCGGCATCGAAGGGATTGCTCAGATGATGGGCAACTCCGGGTGCGGGGAATGCCATGAAGTCGCCGGGGCCGACTTCGTAGTCGCTGCCGTCGATGCGGGCGATGCCGCGACCGGCGAGCACGTAGATCCATTCCTCTTCCTGCCAGTGCGCGTGATACACGAACGATTCGCGTCCCGGCGGAATGCGCGCCAGGTTCACGCCGGTGCGTTTCAACCCGGTCGACTTGCCCATCTGATAGCCGGTCATTTCCGAGCGCGGATTCCAGGGATGCGAAAAGGTCTGTGAGCGCGCGGCAATATCAGCAGCGCGCAGCAGATAGAGATTGGGTCGATCGGTCATGACGGCTCGGCGCGAAGTTTGAACTGCCGCGACTCTCAACCGCGCACAGACAAGCGTCAACTTCTTTGGCACTCTTCGCGCCATGAACGCGTGGCGCATCGCAGGACTGTTGCTGCTCGCCGCCCTGGCGGCGGGGCTGGTGCTGCGCAGCTGTACGCCGCAGCGACCTGCAGAGCAACCGCCGGCCGCCACCGCAACGACGACGCGCGACAAATTCCATGCATCGCGTCCCCTGCAGGTGGTCGCCGTCGCCCCGCGCCCCGCCGATCTCACCTGGCTCGAACGCGAACTGCGACACCTGCTGATCCGCGGCCGCATGCAGGTGGCGGCGATCGGCCCGGACGCGCGACCGAGTTACGTGCTACGCGTCGAGCTGAAAGCGGCGCCGGCGACCTCGGCCGAACTGAAACTGGTCGCGCCCGACGGCGTGGTCGAACGCACGCAGGACATCGAGCTGGGCAGCGATGCCTTCGCCACGTTGCGCGCACTGGCCAGCACGCTGCCGTCGTTCCTCGGCGCCGCCCACACTCAGGGCGACGACTGGGTTTCGCTGCTGGGAACGGAGGATGACGAGGCTTACGACACCTATCTCGCCAGCGCCAACGAACTGCTGGGCACTGCGGGACGGGGCTTCACGCAACCGACGATCGCCGCAAGCTCCGCCAGCGTCGATCGCCTCGAAGCACTGACCCGCAAGCAGCCGCGCTTTGCCCGCGCGTGGTCGCTGCTCGCCATCGCCTACCTGGATCTCGGCGGCAAGGACGAAGGCTCGCTGACGAATCTCGCCGAAACCACGGCGGAACGCGCGCTCGCACTCGATCCCTCGCTCACCAATGCGCAGAGCGCGCTCGGACTCGTGAGCCTGCGGCGCGGCGAATGGGTGGCGGCACTGGACCATTTCCAGACGTCACTGCAATCCGATCCGAACGCCGTTGCGGCACTCGAAGGACTCGCCTGTCTGCTGATGGATGTCGGTCACGCGGCGGCTGCGCTGCCGATCGCACAACGTGCGGTAACCCTGCAGCCGGCGAACGTGGGCGCGAACGAATGCCTGGCCTACTCGCGCCTCGCGACCGGCACCGAACACACGGACGGCGAACAGGACGCCGTCCTCGATGTCGCCGCCGTGCGGGCGCTCGATGCATTGCTGTCGGGCGAGGTCGAGGATGCGCGGCGCGTCCTGCGCGATGTCGCGCACGCGGGCGATTCATCCACGTGGGTGGAGCCGCTGCTGCGCGCCGCCGCCAATCGGCGCGAGACGCCGCAGGCACTGCGCGCGATCACGCGCGCCGCCAACGATGGCCTGATCGATCCCGTCACCGAACTGGTCTGCGGCGCGGCGCTGCGCCAGTCCGATTTCGTCTTCAACCGCATGCTGCGCCTGCAGAAGCAGAA
>CAYWHG010000237.1:0-5305 GCA_964457865.1 uncultured Steroidobacter sp. | reverse complement strand
TTGAAGCTGCGATAGGCGAATGGATCGGGCTGCGCCGCTTCCGCCATGTTCACGTCATAGCCGCGCAGGAAGTTGGCGATGATGAGCCGGCGCAGCGTCGGCGACTCCGCGCGCATCACGGCATAGATGAGGCGCGACAGCAGATGTTTCGGCAGCACGTACTGCAGTCCGGCAAAGAGCCGGTCGCCCAGCGTCGCGGGCGTGTCAGCGTCGGGAATGCGCTCGATCATGAAGGGCTCAGCCCGCCTCGACGATCCGACGATAGTCGTCCGCGATCACGGCGGCGGTGTGCGGGCCGGAGAGCAGGGCGCGCAGTTGTCCGTCGGGATTGATCAGGAAGAGGGCCGCGGAATGATCGACGGTGTAATCGCCGTTCGGCAGCGGGCTGACGGCGACCGGCACGCCGAGCGCGCGCGTGAACGCGTCGATGTCGTTCTGGGTGCCGGTGACGCCGGTGAACGCCGGGCTGAAGAATTTCACGTAGGGCGCGAGTTGCGCCGGCGTGTCGCGTTTGGGATCGACCGACACCAGCACGATCTGCGGCCGCTGGCTTTCCGGCAGATCGGCCAGCAGCTTTTCGGTCTGTGCGAGAACCCCGAGCGTGATGGGGCAGACGTCGGGGCAGTGCGTGAAGCCGAAAAACAGCAGGCTCCAGCGATTCTGCAGGCGCGCGGCATCGAAGGTCGCGCCGCTCTGATCGACGAGGCTGAAGGCCGGCAGGGCACGCGCCGGTTCGAGTGCCGTCGCCTGGACCAGTCCGAGCTGGGTGGCGCCGCGTGGCTGCAGGACCGAGCGCGCCAGCAGCATGCCGCTGGCAATGGCTACAATGGCGACGACAGCGGCGACGGCGATGGACTGGTTGCGGGACATTGCTGGAGAAACGGCGATGTTCGCCCGGTTTTTTCGAGGCCGCGGATTATTGCACGGTACCGCCCCGATCACTGCCCCGAATCTGCCCACGTCCCCCACGTCACATGCCCAACGCGCCGAAACTGCGAACCGTCGAAGATCTGATCCGTCATGGCGCCGGGCTGTTCGCGGGCGCGAACGTCTGGTTCGGGCACGGGACCGACAATGCCGTCGATGAGGCGGCCGAACTGGTGTTCTTCGGCGCGGGCCTGAGCCATGACGATGCGCCGAAGGTCTATGCGCGCGAGCTGAGTTCGCGGCAGCGCGAGGAAGTGCTGCAATTGTTCGAGCGGCGCATCCACGAGCGTGTGCCGGTCGCGTACCTGACCCATCGCATGTGGTTCGCGGGGCACGAGTTCTATGTCGACGAGCGCGTGCTCGTGCCGCGCTCGCCCATCGCCGAACTGATCGAAGCCGGCTTCGAACCCTGGATCGACGCCGGGCGTATCCGCGCGGTGCTGGATATCGGCACCGGCTCGGGATGCATCGCCATCGCGGCGGCGCTGTCCCTGCCGCAGGCGAGCGTCGATGCGGCCGACATTTCGGACGATGCCCTGGCCGTCACACGGATCAACATCGAACGCCACCAGGTCGCGGACCGCGTGCGCGCGGTGCGCTCGGACGTGTTCGATGGCGTGACGGAGCGGCGCTACGACGTGATCGTGACGAATCCGCCCTACGTCGGCAGCGACGAACTCGCGGGGCTGCCGCAGGAGTATCAGCGCGAGCCGCGCCTCGGGCTGTACGGCGGCGATGACGGCCTGGACATTGTCCGGCGCATCCTGGCGCAGGCGTACGATCACCTCGAACCGCACGGCATCCTGATCACCGAAGTCGGCAATTCGGAGCACGCGCTGGTGGAGGCCTTTCCGCGCGTGCCATTCACCTGGCTGGAGTTCGAGCGCGGCGGCGGCGGCGTGTTCCTGCTCACTGCCGAACAACTCAAGCCGCTGGTCCGCCGCTAGAATGCGCGGCAACCACTACGCACCGATCACATCATGTCCGGCAATACGATAGGCAAGCTGTTCACCGTCACGACCTTCGGCGAGAGTCACGGGCCCGCGCTCGGCTGCATCGTCGATGGCTGTCCGCCCGGACTCGAACTGTCGGAAGCGGATATCCAGCCGTTCGTGGACCTGCGGCGCACGGGAACCTCGCGTCATACCAGCCAGCGCCAGGAGCCGGACCGGGTGCAGATCCTGTCCGGTGTGTTCGAAGGCCGCACCACGGGCACGCCCATTGGCCTCTTGATCCACAACGAAGATCAGCGCTCGCGCGACTACGAAAAGATCAAGGACCGCTTCCGTCCCGGCCACGCCGACTACACCTACCAGCAGAAATACGGCTTCCGCGACTACCGCGGCGGCGGCCGCTCGTCGGCCCGCGAAACGGTGATGCGCGTTGCGGCGGGCGCGATTGCACGCAAGTACCTGCAGCAACGGCTGTCGCTGCAGATCCGCGGCTATCTCGCGCAGCTCGGGCCATTGCAGCTCGAACCGAAGGACATCGAAGCGGCCTACGACAATCCGTTCTTTTCTCCCGATCCCTCGCGCCTGGAGGAACTGGAGAACTACATGATCAACCTGCGTCGCGACGGCGATTCCGTCGGCGCGCGCGTCACGGTGATCGCCAGCGGCGTGCCGGTCGGGCTGGGCGAGCCGGTATTCGATCGTCTCGATGCCGACATCGCCTACGCCATGATGAGCATCAATGCGGTGAAGGGCGTCGAGATCGGCGCGGGCTTTGCCGCGGTCGAGCAGCGCGGCTCGCAGCATCGCGATGAGCTGACGCCGCAGGGTTTTCGCTCGAACAATGCGGGTGGCGTGCTCGGCGGTATTTCCTCAGGTCAGGATCTCGTCGTCAGCATTGCGCTGAAGCCGACATCGAGCATCACGATTCCCGGCCAGACCATCGATCTCGACGGCAACGTGACCGACGTGGTCACGACGGGCCGTCACGATCCCTGCGTCGGACTGCGTGCGACGCCGATTGCCGAAGCCATGCTGGCGCTGGTGCTGATGGATCACTACCTGCGGCATCGTGCCCAGAACGGCGACGTCGTTTCCGCCACGCCGATCATTCCCGCACACGAGTGAATCCGCAGTCGCTGCGTCTCGCCGCCGGGTACTTCATGTACTTCGGCGCGGTCGGGATTTTTGCGCCGTTCTGGAGTCCTTACCTGGCGCTGCGTGGTTTCGGGCCGGTCGAGATCGGTCTGTTGATCGCGCTGGTGTCGGCGGCCCGTGCGGTCGTGCCGCTGCTGCTCGGCTGGATCGCGGACGCGACGCAGCGGCCGACACGCGTTCTGCAGGTCGCGGCCGGACTGGCCGTCGTCTGTTTCGCACTGTTCCCGTGGCAGTCAGGGCTGCTGGCCTTCGGGCTGCTCAGTCTGCTGTTCGGCGCGTTCTGGAACGCCGTCATTCCGCTGTTCGATTCGCATGCGCTGAGCCATCTCGGCACGCAATCGCATCGCTATGGACGGCTGCGACTGTGGGGTTCGATCGGCTTCATCGTGGTGACGTCGATCGGCGGCTTCATTCTCGATCGGGCAGGCTACCAGTGGGTGCCGTGGCTGGCGTTGCCGCCGATGATCGGCGCCTTCGTCATGACGCTCACCGTCCGGCCGATGACAGTGACTGACGGCCGCGTGTCGCTGCGGGAGGTGGGCGCGATCGTGCGTTCGCGCGCCGTGGCCTCGGCGCTGGTCGTGGCCACGCTCGTGGTCATGAGCAGCGGTGCGTACTACGCCTTCTTCTCGATCTGGCTTGAGACGAACCACTACGGCAGGTCGACCATCGGCCTGTTGTGGGCCCTGGGCGTGCTGGCCGAAGTCGGCATCTTTGCGATGGGGCAATCGCTGCTGGCGCGCTTCTCCATTCGCACGCTGTTCATCGCCGCGGCGGCGGGCACGGCCGTGCGCTGGACAGTGGTGGCCTGGTTCGTGGCTTACCCGGTGCTGCTGGCGGCGTCGCAGCTGCTGCATTGCCTGAGTTTCGCCGTGCTGCACTTCGCGGTCGTGCTGACAGCGCATCGCGAATTCCCGCCCGCGTTGCAGAGTACGGGGCAGTCGTTGTTCAGCAGCATCGCCTATGGCGGCGGAGGACTGGCCGGCAGCCTGCTCGCGGGTGTGATCTGGGCGACATTTTCAGCGCGCGCATCTTATGTCACCGCAGCCATTATTGTAGTGTTCGCCACGATTTGCGCCGTGCTCGGCTTGCGGGGCACGAGGCTCGATCAGATCCGTCCCAGGCAGTTCAGGAATTCACGGGCGTCATGAGCAGAAGTTGGAACGTCGCCGTTCTCGGCGCGACCGGCCTTGTCGGTCAGACCATGTTGTCGATCCTCGAGCAACGCAAGTTCCCGGTGGACAAACTCTATCCGCTGGCGAGCGCGCGCTCGGCCGGCAGGAGCATCCGCTTCAACGGCGCCGATGTGCCCGTGCTCGATGTCGAAACATTCGACTTTTCAAAGGCCCAGGTGGGCCTGTTCTCCGCCGGCGCCAGCGTCTCCAAGGTGCACGCGGTACGTGCCGGTGCGGCGGGTTGCGTGGTCGTCGACAACACCTCGCAGTTCCGCTACCAGGACGACATTCCGCTGGTCGTGACGGAAGTGAACCCGCATGCCATCGCGGGCTATCGCAAACACAACATCATCGCCAATCCGAACTGCTCGACCATGCAGATGCTGGTGGCCCTGAAGCCGCTGCACGACGCGGCCCAGATCGAACGGATCAACGTCGCCACCTACCAGTCGGTCTCCGGCGGCGGCCAGAAGGCGATGGATGAGCTGACCGCCCAGACGGTGGCGCTCGCGAAGGGCGAGAAGCCGGTGGCGAAGGTCATCGCCAGGCAGATCGCCTTCAACTGCGTGCCGCAGATCGACGTCTTCCTGGACAACGGCTACACCAAGGAAGAGATGAAGATGTTCTGGGAGACCCAGAAGATCTTCGAGGACAAGTCCATTCGCGTGAATGCCACGGCCGTGCGGGTGCCGGTCTACGTCGGTCACTCGGAAGCTGTGCATATCGAGACCCGCCGCAGGCTGTCGGCGGCCGAAGCCAGGGAACTGCTGTCGCGTGCGCCGGGGGTTGTCGTACTGGATGAGCGTCAGCCGGGCGGCTATCCCACGCCGGTCACCGAGGGTGCCGGAACGGACCCAGTCTACGTTGGCAGAATCCGGGAGGACATCAGCCACGATCGGGGTCTGAATTTGTGGATTGTGTCCGATAACGTTCGCAAGGGAGCTGCTTTAAATAGCGTCCAGATCGCCGAGATTTTGGTAAAAGATTACCTGTAAGCTATATTTGCGCGCGCAAGGTCATGAAGCACATGAGCTTTTGGCCCCAAAAAGCGGCGCGCCGATCCCATTACATAACTAAGTAACCAGCCGCAGAAAC
>CAYWHG010000236.1:4096-5329 GCA_964457865.1 uncultured Steroidobacter sp. | reverse complement strand
TCGCCACTGCAGCAACAGGCCGACCTGATCCGCGCCAGCGGCGCGCTCGGCAAGCCGGGGGCGCTGTCGCGGCTGTTCGATTTCCTGCTCGAGCGATCGCTGGCCGGCGAGGCGCCGAAGGAACTCGAAATCGCCTTCAAGGTGTTCGGCAAGGACAGCCGTTTCGACGTGTCGCAGGATTCGGTCGTGCGCGTGTACGTGCACAAGCTGCGGCGGCGCCTGGACGAGTACTACGCGCGCCTGGACAGCGTGCCGGCCCGGATCGTCATCCCCAAAGGCGAATACCGGCTCACGGTCGAAGAACAGCCAGGGACGGGCGAGGGCGGCAGTGTCGTCGTGCCGGTCCAGCCCGCACCGTCACCCGTGCGCCTGCGTCGATCATGGCTGATTGCCGTCGCGCTGCTGGCGGCGGTCGCGCTGGGATCGTTCGCTACTTACCTGGCAATGAAGCCCACGACCACCGACGCGCAGATGCAGGCGGTGCGCAACAGTCCCCTCTGGGGCCCGCTCCTGAACGATGATCTGCCGATCATCATCGTCGTCGGCGACTACTACATGATGGGCGAGATGGACGAATCCGGTCACATCCGCCGGCTCGTGCGCGAGTTCTTCATCAACTCGACCGACGACTTCGTCCACCAGGTCGAAGTCAGTCCGACGCTGATGGAGCGCTATCGCAACCTGAATCTCACCTACCTGCCGACCTCGGCCGCCTTCGCGCTGCAGGACATCGTGCCGGTGCTGGGAACGAAGAAGCGCGTGCGCGTGCTGCTGATGTCGGATCTCAACGGCAGCATGCTGACGACCAGTCACATCGTCTACATCGGTTTCCTGAGCGGCCTCGGCATCCTCGGCGATCCGGCGTTCTCCGCCTCGCGCATCGCACTCGGCGGCACATATGACGAACTCATCGATCTCAAGACGAACGCGAAGTATCACAGCACCGGCGGCGACACGACCGAAACCCGTTACGTCGACTACGGCTTCGTGTCCGCCTTCCCCGGCCCTGGCGCCAACCGGGTCGTGATCATTGCCGGCGCGCGCGACACGGGTGTCATCCATGCCGCCGCTGCCGCCTCATCGGCACGGGGACTGGGTGAGATCGAACGCGACGCGGGCAAGGCGACCGCGTTCGAAATGCTCTACGAAGTCCAGGGCGTCGCCCGCACCGGCATGACCGGCAAACTCCTGTTCGTCTCGCCGCTCGACACCAAGCGCATCTGGGAGATGGAG
>CAYWHG010000236.1:0-3996 GCA_964457865.1 uncultured Steroidobacter sp. | reverse complement strand
AGAACGCCTGATCGAACGCCACCTCACCCTGCACCGCGACCTGGTACGCCGAGACGCGGCGTTCGAAGAAGTTGGTGAGTTCCTGCACGTCCTGCAGTTCCATGAAGGGGAAGGGGTTGCGGGAGTGGTAGCGCGCCGGCAGGCCGAGCATGACCAGGCGCTGATCGGCCACGTATTCCAGGTACTGGCGCATTTCGCGCTTCGTCAGGCCGACCACGCCGCCTGACAGCACATCGTCGGCGAAGGCCGCTTCGCATTCGACGGCGTCCTCGATCATCGCCTGCACCTGTTGCGCCCACTGCGCATCGAACAGATGCGGGCTCTCGCGTCGCACGGTGTTGATGACTTCGTAGGCGAAGGCCATGTGCGCGCTCTCGTCGCGGAACACCCAGGCGGTGCCGGCGGCGAGGCCAGGCAGCAGGCCGCGCGAGCGCAGGAAGTAGACGTAAGCGAAGGCACCGAAGAAGAACAGGCCCTCGATGCAGCTCGCGAAGCAGGTGAGGTTGAGCAGGAAGCGGCGCTTGTCGTTGTCGCTGCCCGTGCTTTCGAGCGCGAATACCTCGTCGGTCCAGCGCTGACAGAACTCGGCCTTGCGGCGGATCGAGGGAATGTTCTCGATGGCCGCAAACGCCTGTGCGCGGCGCTCGGGATCGGGCACGTAGTTGTCCAGCAGCGTGAGATAGAACTGGATGTGCAGCGCTTCCTCGAACAGCTGTCGCGACAGGTACATGCGCGCTTCGGGCGCATTGATGTGCCGGTACAGACTGATGACGAGATTGTTCGACACGATCGAATCGCCCGTGGCGAAGAAGGCCACCAGCCGTTCGATCAGATGCCGGTCCGCCGGCGTCATGCGCTGGCGCAGATGGCCGAGATCGATCTGGAAATCGATCTCTTCCACCGACCAGGTGTTCTTGATCGCCGCGCGATACATCTCGTAGAAGCGTGGATAGCGCATGGGGCGAAGGGTGAGGTCGAAGCCGGGGTTGAGTAACGAAGGAGTACTGTTCATTTCTTGATCTCTTTGATCTGGCTGGCAACGGCAGGATTCGTCATCCCCGCGCAGGCGGGGATCCATGCCTTTCTGCAAGATGGATCCCCGCCTGCGCGGGGATGACGGTCGGTACTTTTCGTTGGTTCCTACTGACACGCCTCGCACATCTCCGGATTTTCCAGCGAGCACACGACCGCATCGATGTCGTTGCTTTTCGCAGCTGCAGTCACCGTCGTCTTCGCAATATGTGTCGCCGGCCGCGAGCGCAGGTAGTACGTCGTCTTCAGTCCGCGCTTCCAGGCATACATGTACATGCTGGAGAGCTGGCCGATGTTCGGGTTCGCCATGAACAGGTTCAGCGACTGGCTCTGGTCGATGAACGCGCCGCGCTCGGCGGCGAGATCGATCAGCGAGCGCATCGGCAGTTCCCAGGCGGTGCGATAGATCGAGCGCAGTTCTTCCGGCAGCTCGGCGATGTTCTGCACGGAACCGTCGGCGAGCTTGATCGTGTTGCGCATCTCGTCCGTCCACAGGCCGAGCTGCTTGAGCTCCTCGACGAGATAGCGATTGATCTGCAGGAAGTCGCCTGAGAGCGTTTCACGCTTGAACAGGTTGGAGACCTGCGGCTCGATGCATTCGTAGCAGCCGGCGATCGAGGCGATGGTGGCAGTCGGCGCGATCGCGATCAGCAGGCTGTTGCGCAGGCCGTGCGTGCGGATGTCGGCGCGCAGTTCATCCCAGCGTGCCGGCTCGGAGGGCGTGACGCCCCAGGCATCGAACTGCAGTTCGCCCTGCGCCGCGCGCGTGTCGGCGAAGGCATCGTGTGCGCCCTGTTCGCGTGCCAGTTCCATCGAGGTGCGCAGGGCGTGGAAGTAGATCGTTTCGGCGATCTGTGTCGAGAGCTTGCGTGCCGCCTCGCTGTCGAACGGCAGGCGCAACTGGAAGAACACGTCCTGCAGTCCCATCACGCCGAGGCCCACCGGCCGCCAGCGCATGTTGGAGGCGCGTGCGGTGGCGATCGGATAGAAGTTCAGGTCGATGACGCGGTCGAGCTGGCGCACGGCGATCTGGACGGTGTGCGCGAGTTTGTCGAAGTCGAAGCCCTCACCCCGGCCCTCTCCCGCGTCACGGGAGAGGGAGAGTCGGCTGAAGCCGTCGTTCAATGGGCCCTCTCCCTGACCCTCCCCCGGCGACCGGGGGAGGGAAGCAATCACGTGGCGGGCGAGATTGATCGAGCCCAGGTTGCACACGGCCGTTTCGCCGTTGCTGGTGATTTCGAGAATCTCGGTGCAGAGATTCGACAGGTGCACGGTGTTGCCGGGCTTCGCCGTCTGATTGCAGGCGAGGTTGGACTTGTCCTTGAACGTCATCCAGCCGTTACCGGTCTGCGCCAGTACGCGCATCATGCGGGAGTACAGATCGCGCGCCCGCAGCGTCTTGCGCGCGATGCCGCGCGCTTCGGCCTGGATATAGGCGTCCTCGAACGCCGGGCCGAACAGGTCGGGCAGCTCGGGCACGTCGGACGGGTCGAGCAGCGACCATTGCTCGTCCGCTTCGACGCGGCGCATGAACAGGTCCGGAATCCAGTTGGCCAGATTGATGTGATGCGTGCGCCGGCCTTCGTCACCGGTGTTGTCGCGCAGTTCCAGGAAGGACTCGACGTCGGCATGCCAGGGTTCGAGATACACGCAGGCCGCGCCCTTGCGCTTGCCGCCCTGGTTGACGGCGGCCACCGAGGAATCCAGCGTCTTCAGCCACGGCACCACGCCGTTCGACAGCCCGTTCGTGGCGCGGATCAGCGAGCCTTCCGAGCGCACGCGGTGCCAGGCGACGCCGATGCCGCCGGAGAATTTCGACAGCAGCGCGATGTCCTTGTACTTGTCGTAGATCGATTCCAGCGAATCCTGCGGCGAATCCAGCAGGAAGCAGCTCGACAGCTGTTCGTGGCGCGTGCCGGCGTTGAACAGGGTCGGCGAGCTGGCGATGTAGTCGAGGTTCGAGAACAGCTGGTACAGGTCGAGCGTTTCCTGCACGGTCGCGCTCAGCGCGGCCGAAATGCGCATCCAGAACTGCTGCGGCGTTTCGATGACGAGGCGGCGTGTTGGATGCTTGAGCAGGTAGCGGTCGTACAGTGTGCGCAGGCCGAAGTATTCGAGGCCCAGCGTGCGCGAGGGGTCGATCGCGTCGTTCAGTTTGCGGGCATTGGCTTCGACGAACCCGAGCACGCGCTCGTTGATGAGGCCGGTATCGAAACCGAGCCGGATCGACTGCGAGAAGGAATAGACGCCGAGCCCCTGGACTTCCTTGTCGATGAAGGCGGCCTGCAGCCGCGCCGCGAGCTTCGAATGCTCCGGCTCTTCGGCCATGAACGAGGCCGCGGTACGGATCGACAGTTCATCGAGTTCGCGCGTGGTGGCGCCGTCATAGAGTCCCGCGATGGTCTTGAGCGCGACGCGCATCGGATCGACGGCGGTGAGACCGTCGCAGCAGCGCGCGACGGCGCGCACGATCTTGTTCACATCGACCGGTTCGTGATCGCCGCTGCGCTTGGTGACGCGCATCTGCGTGCGCGCCGCCGGCGGCGAGGTCAGTTTGAATCCGGACTGGGCGGGTTGAAGCGCGGCGGTGTGCGGTGTGGCTTGCTGCATGTTCCTGTCTCCCGATCTCGTGCCCGGGAAGACAGCAGGCCGACGACGCGTGCGTTGCCTGCGGCCGGGCAGGGCAGCAGGCGATGCAGCGAATCGTGGCCTGCCGCTCCCGCGAGCGGAAACGGGCCACGATGGAGGAAATGGAGGGAATGAGACTGCGGATAACAGCAGTCACTTCCGCCAGCTCCTCCCACGAGAGCCCGACAGCCTGTCGTCGCCCACCGAAGTGAGCGAAGTCCGCGGCAGGTCTTCGGGCTTTCGGGCGGGGCCGGCGACGAGCTGTCTCGTGCGAGGCCTGATCTACTCGACGTCACTTCCCACGGTTCGCACCGCAGTGTTCCGACGTCTTTCGTT
>CAYWHG010000235.1:0-5432 GCA_964457865.1 uncultured Steroidobacter sp. | reverse complement strand
TGCGCGTCGCGCTGGCGCGCGATCTCCTGACCAACAGCAGTCTCAACATCGAGCGGGTCGCCGAGCGCGCCGGTTTCAGCTCCGCGCATCACCTGCGCCGCGTGTGGCGTCGCTGGGAAGCGCAGGCGCCGAATCTGCAGCGGGCAGCGGCATCGGCCTGAAAAAGAGGGTTCACACGGAGTTCACGGAGAACACGGAGAGAAAGAAGAGATTTCACATAGAGAGCACGAAAAATACAAAGATAGGAAGAATCTTCACGGGGAAGAATAAGGTGCTGTCTCGAGCCCATTCTCTGTGCTCTCTTCATGAACTTCTTGTTCTGAGACCTCCGTGGTCTCCGTGACCTCCGTGTGAACCTCTTCCTCTCATCTTCCTCTCAGGCCCACGAACTGCGCTTGGGCCGCGACTTGAGCCACGCGCCGAGCATCAATCCGAACAGCACCAGTGCGCCGCCGCCCATCAGGAACCGCAGCTGGGAGCCGCGCTGCAACTGGCTGACCTTGCCGGTGAGTTCCATCACCTGCGCGTTGAGCTGCTGGTTCTCGGTCTTGAGGACCTTGTTCTCTTCGTACTGTGCGATCGAGGTTGCGGACACGCGGCGCAGCTCGGCGAGTTCGGCCTGCAGTTGCTTCGTCTGCTTGTCGAGTTCGCTGCTGCGACTCTCGGCCTGCGACTGCGCGCTGCGGGTCTCCTTGGCGGTATCGCGGGTCGATTTGAGCTGGGTTTCGAGCGATTCGATGCGCTTGTTGGCGGCGACCAGCAGGTCGCGTGCGGCGGGCTGACCTGCCAGGTACTGCGTCGGTACCCAGCCGTCGGTGCCGTTCGGTGTGCGTACCTGCGTGAAGCCGCTGGCCTTGTCTTCGCCGAGGACTTCGAGGGCCATGCCGCTCGGCAGCGCCGCATTGATGATGCGATGTCCGTTGGTCGGGCCGCGGCGCAACGGGACCGTCAGTTCATCGGAAATGTACATGGTTGCGGCGAAGCTGCCGCTGCAGGCGAGGAGCAGGGCAAGAAACAGGGCTTTTTGCATTCTGACGATCCGGCTGTGATGCGTTGTGGCGACGCCCGCGCGGCGCGGGGTTGCAAAGTCTGCACACGATGTCGCTCATGACCAGCCTTCGCCGATTAGCGACAACGTGTGGCGACAACAGCGGGGCCACACGCGACGCAGCTTGCGGGTTTTCATGCGCCGGAAATAGGGAAGCCCCGTCATCGCGGCGGGGCTTCGGGGCGGAAGGCTCAGACTGTCCAGCATCGAAGAGTTTCCGGAATCGAATCCCGGTCACCCAGGTTGGGCAGCTTTTGGGCCTTCCGTCGACGAGACGCCTGATGGCCAGCCGGGGTTCCCTGCCTGGAGCGCGGGATGCCTGAGGTCATTTCGCTGACGCGTTACCATGCGCCGCCTCGATAACAACAATGGATGCCCGCGTGACGCATCGCCGCTATGTCCTGACGCTCGCTGCCCTGCTTTTTCTGCTGTGGGTGCCACTCGCCTTCGATCCGTTCGATCGCAAGGACTGGTTGCTGGAGAACGTGCTGGTGGTGCTGGCCGTTGCCTTTCTCGCCGCGACGTATCGCCGTTTCACGCTCTCGCGAGTCTCCTACACACTCATCTTCATATTCCTGTGCCTGCATGCGGTGGGCGCGCACTACACGTATGCCGAAGTGCCGTACGACGAATGGTGGCGCGCGCTGACCGGCTCCAGCTTCAACGACCTGGTCGGCTGGAAGCGCAACAACTTCGATCGCGTCGTGCACTTCTGTTACGGCTTGCTGCTGGCCTATCCGGTCCGCGAAGTGCTGCTGCGCGTCGCTGGCGTGCGCGGCTTCTGGGGATACTTCCTGCCGCTCGACCTGACCATGTCGTCGTCGATGCTCTATGAACTGATCGAATGGGTCGCCGCGGAACTGTTCGGCGGCGAACTCGGCATCGCCTATCTGGGCACGCAGGGCGACGTCTGGGATGCCCACAAGGACATGGCACTCGCCAGCCTCGGCGGACTGATCGCGATGAGCCTGGTCGCCTTCGTCAACTGGCGCCTGCAGCGCGACTTCGCCCTGGAATGGAACGAGAGCCTGCGTATCAGCAAAGACTAAGAGTCTCCACGGGGAAACACGGGGAGAGAAATCTTCTGTTCCGAACCCCGAGTTTCCCCGTGCTCCCCGTGGAGTTTCCGAATTCTTCTCTTGAAACTTGCGTGAAACTCTTCAGCCCTTGGACTTCCTGCCGCGATCGGGAAAGTTCACGATGCAGCCGACGCCATCGGCCTGCGCAACCTTGACCGGGCGACCCGCGACCACCGCGTCGAGCGCGTCTTTCAGATAGTGATTGTCGGCGGGGCGCTGGCGTTCGTAGTGCAGGCGGTCGTCGATCGGGCCGCGATAGGCAAGCGTCCAGGTTTTCGGATCGATGACGAAGACTTCCGACGTGCGCTGCACGCCGAGCTGTTCGCCGACCTGCTGCCGGCTGTCGACCAGGATGGGTACATCGAAGGCGAATTCCTTTTCCTCGTGGGCGATGCTTTCGGCCGTGTCCTGCAGATTCGAATTGAGCAGCAGGAATTCCACGCCCTGCGACTGATACTGATCGCGGATCTCGCGCAGCGCCGGAATCGCCTGCCGCACGATCGGGCAGCCATTGCCCTGCACCATCAGCACGATCGCCTTCTCGCCGGCGGAGTCGTACAGCGTGTGCGGCTTGCCGGTCTGATCCTGCAGTTTGAAGTTCTCGACCTTCTGTCCCGGCGTGATGGCGAACACGGGAGCGGCGGCCAGGGTCAGTACGGCGGCAAGCAGCGGAAGTCGACGGCTCATCGGACACCTGTACGATCGAACGAGAGTGGGAGAATAACGCTCAGACCTCGCAACGCACGCGGTTGCTCCACAGGTTCGTCGGAGCGGCCGGCAAAGAATTGTCGATGCGGGTGCCGCAGCGCAAAAGCGCTGATTTCAATACCGAACCACCGCACGCAGCGGCAGGTTACGCCACTGCAATCCCGGCACCAGATTCAGGTCGATCAGCACCGCGAATTGCGCCATCGAATATCCGGCTTCGACACACAGATCGGCCGCCGCGCGCATTGTGCCGCCGGTGGCGAGTACATCGTCGACCAGCAGCAACCGTCCGCTGCCGCGCTGCATTTCGAGCACGCCGCTGCCGTATTCCAGCGAATAGGCGCGTGCGACCACGGGCGGCGGCAGCTTGCCCTTCTTGCGGATCGGCACGAATCCCTTGTCGTGCCGAGCGGCCAGCGCGGCCGCAAGAATGAAACCGCGCGATTCGATGCCGGCGACGGCGTCGATGCCTGCCCAGACGTCAGCCGGCAACAGCCGGCCAAGGGTCTCGATGGTCGCGCCGAAGTGATCGCGCAGCAGCGGCGCGATGTCCCGGAACACGATGCCCGGCTGCGGGAAGTCGGGTACGTCGCGAATGAACTGTCTGAGGTCGCTCACGAAAGAGTCCGCTGTTTCCATTCCGTGCTTGTACGGCCGTTACGCCCGGGGGAAGATTCGCACGGTCTGTTGCCATTCGCCATTCCGCATGCCCACACAGTTTCCCTCTGCCTTTCGCGCGCATCCCTGGCACGGCGTCGAGCCGGGCGCCGATGTGCCGTCGGTCGTGACGGCATTCATCGAGATCGTACCGGCCGACACGGTCAAGTACGAAGTCGACAAGGCGAGCGGCCTGCTCAAGGTCGACCGGCCGCAGCGCTTCTCGAATGTCTGTCCGGCGCTCTATGGCTTCGTGCCGCGCACGCTCTGCGCGGAGCGCGTCGGCGCGTATTGCAGCGAAAAGACCGGCAAACCTGGCATCGTCGGCGACGGCGATCCGCTCGACATCTGCGTGCTCACGGAAAAATCGCTGCCGCGCGGCGACGTGCTCATACAGGCGATCCCCATCGGCGGGCTGCGCATGATCGATACCAATCAGGCCGACGACAAGATCATCGCGGTGATGCGCGACGACGCGGTGTACGGCCATCTCACCGACATCCGCCAGTGCCCCGCCGGCGTGATCGAACGCCTGCGTCACTACTTCCTGACCTACAAACTGGCCCCCGGCTCGCCCGATCCCGTCGAGATCACGCATGTCTACAATCGCAGCGAGGCGCACGAAGTGATCCGTCGCAGCCTGGCGGACTACAACGCGGCGTTTCTGGGTCGGCGGTGAGAGTCGGGCAAAGAACGCATAGAGCGCAAAGAAAGAAATAGCCCCGCAAAAAGCGCAAAAGGCGCAAAGTCAGAAAAACAGTCTGATTTCCTGGTAGGTCTTTTTTGCGTCTTTTGCGCTTTTTGCGGCCATTTCTCTTTTCCGGCCTTGATGCGGTTCATGCGGTTACTCTCGTCCGCCTTCTTGTCTGAGCCTGTTGCGCTGACCATCCCTGCCAGTCCCTGTCATCTTTCGGGAGTTCAATACCGGCCATGCGAGCCGAACGCCTGATTTCCCTGCTGATGGCGCTGCAGCGCGGCGGTCGCCAGACTGCAGGCGAGCTGGCCAATCGCCTCGACGTGTCGATGCGCACGATCTTTCGCGACATCGACGCGCTGTCGACGATGGGTGTGCCCGTCTATACCGAGCCGGGACGCGGCGGCGGCATTCGTCTGATCGAAGGCTATACCTCGGATCTCACGGGACTGTCGTCCGGCGAGGCCGAGGCGCTGGCGCTGGTGGCGAGCCCGGCGTCGATCGGCACCAGCGAACTCGCCACACCGAGCCGTACCGCGCTCGACAAGCTCGCCGCCGCCGTGCCGTCGATGCATCAGTTGCGTGCCCAGCATGCGCGCGGGCGGATGCTGTTCGATACCAAGGCATGGTTCCGCGCGTCGGTGGCCTCGCCGTACCTGGATGAACTGCGCGCCTGCGTCTGGAACGACGAAGCCGTCGAGGTCGTCTATCAGCGCGGCGACGGCACGCTCGCCAACTACGAAGTCCATCCGTATGCGCTGGTCGTGAAGGTCGACACCTGGTACCTGATCGGCATGCGCCGCAAGCCGGGCCAGTCCAAGCCGGAAATCCGCGTGTATCGCTTGTCGCGCCTGCAGTCGCTGCAGCGGACCGGCCGTTCCTTCGCGCGCGATCCCGACTTCGATCTGCACAAGTTCTGGCATGCCTGGTGCGACCGGTTCGAGAAGAATCCCCCGCACAACTACCCGGTCGAACTGCTCATTTCACCGAAGGGCCGCAAGCACCTGCTGTCGACATACGGGAGCTGGTTCCGCAAGCGCCTCGAAGCGCTCGACGACAAACCGGGCCGCAAGCCGGTAACCCTCGATTTCGATCGCGAAGACGCCGCACTGCGTGTGCTGTTCCAGCTCGGCGACGAGGCGGAAATCGTCAAGCCCAAGGCATTGCGTCGCAAGCTCCATGCACTCGCCACTCGAGTGGTGGCGGCGACGGAATAGGATCGGAATGCAGAAGGATCTCCACGGAG
>CAYWHG010000234.1:0-5538 GCA_964457865.1 uncultured Steroidobacter sp. | reverse complement strand
AGCGAGGCGGCGGCGCATGAGATGGCCATCGGTGCGCTCGAAACGCTGGGCGGCAGCATTGCGGTGGCCGTCACGGGGATTGCGGGACCCGACGGCGCGCAGCCGGGCAAGCCTGTCGGTACGGTCTGGTTCGGCTGGGCCTGGCGTCAGGGCGAGGAAATCGAAAGCCGTACGGCGCTCGCGACTTTCAGCGGCGATCGCGAAGCGGTGCGCCGGCAGACCGTACAACGCGCGCTCGACGAAATTCTCCGGCTCGATGTCTGAGGCCCTGCACCGGCTGTTCTTCGCCCTCTGGCCTTCGGATGATCTGCGCGCGCAGATCGAACGCGATACGCGGGCCTTCGTCATGCAGGCGGGTGGGCGGCCCATCCCGGCCGCGAACTTTCACATCACACTGGTATTTCTCGGCGAAGTCCCGGACTCGCAGGTGAGCGCGGCGCGCGTTGCAGCAGACGCAGTGCACGCGGCGTCGTTCCGCCTGTCGCTGGGAATGATCGAATCCTGGACCGGTGCCGACGTGCTCGTATACAGCGGCGAATATCCGCCGCCCGCATTGGGTGTGCTGGTGGATCGCTTGCGTATCAGTCTGTTGCAGCATCAATTCAAACTGCAGCGTCAGACCTTCAAGCCGCATGTCACATTGGTTCGCAAGCTGCCGCGAAAACTGCCGAAGCAACCCGCGCTCGTGCTGCAATGGCCCGTCACGGAGTTCGTGCTGGTGGAATCGAACGCCTCGCCGATTGGCTCGGAGTACACCGTCATCGGGCGCTGGGCGCTTGCCTGAAGCGGGCGGGATGCATTACTGTACAAATACACAGTTTTGCGGTGTTGGCCCGGCAGTTCGACGTGGAAGAATGTTCCGGCCGCTCAAATCCAACACATCAGCCGAATCATCGGGGCTAAACAGATGGAAGAAAATCGCAAAAAGGCGCTCGTCGCCGCTCTCGGCCAGATCGAAAAGCAGTTCGGCAAGGGCTCGGTCATGCGTCTGGGCGATGCCAGCGCGTCCTACGATGTCGAAGTCGTATCGACCGGCTCGCTGGGGTTGGATATTGCACTCGGCGTCGGCGGCCTGCCGCGCGGCCGCGTCATCGAAATCTACGGGCCGGAGTCGTCGGGCAAGACCACGCTGACGCTGCAGGTCATTGCCGAAGCGCAGCGCGTGGGCGGCACGGCCGCGTTCGTCGACGCCGAACATGCGCTCGATCCGTCCTATGCCGGCAAGCTCGGCGTGAATGTTCAGGAATTGCTGGTGTCGCAGCCGGATACGGGCGAACAGGCTCTGGAAATCACCGACATGCTGGTTCGTTCGGGCGCCGTCGACATCGTCGTGGTGGACTCGGTCGCCGCATTGACGCCGAAGGCCGAAATCGAAGGCGAAATGGGCGACTCGCACATGGGCCTGCAGGCGCGCCTCATGTCGCAGGCATTGCGCAAGCTCACCGGCAACATCAAGCGCTCGAACACCATCGTCATCTTCATCAATCAGATCCGCATGAAGATCGGTGTGATGTTCGGCAATCCCGAGACGACGACCGGCGGTAACGCGCTCAAGTTCTACGCCTCGGTCCGCCTCGATATCCGCCGTATCGGTGCGATCAAGAACGGCGAGGAAGTCGTCGGCAACCAGACCCGTGTCAAGGTGGTCAAGAACAAGGTGGCACCGCCGTTCCGCGAAGCCGAGTTCGAAATCATGTACGGCGCCGGCATTTCCCGGTTCGGCGAACTCATCGATATCGGCGTGGCCAATGGCTTGGTCGAGAAGTCGGGCTCCTGGTACAGCTACAACGGCGAGCGTATCGGCCAGGGCAAGGAAAATGCCCGCAACTTCCTCGATCAACACCCTGACATTGCCGCCAGCATCGACGCCAGGCTGCGCGAGAAGCTGCTGCCGGTCCGTCGCAATGGTGAGGCGCTCAAGGATAAGGATGAGGCGACCGCCTAGATTCGGCGCCGATCGCTACCGGGACGACTCCGGCCCGGTCGACGAGGCGGACGAGAAGGCGCAGCAGAAGCAGGCAGAGATCACGGCGGTCCGGTTGCTGGCCCGTCGTGAGCACGGGGTCGAAGAGCTGCGGCGCAAGCTTCAGGGCAAGGGATATCCAGACCCCGTTGTCGACTTCGTCGTCGCCAAGCTCGCTGGCAAGCGACTGGTCAGCGACGACCGGTTCACCGGCAGCTTCATCCATCACCATGCCCAGCGCGGGCAGGGGCCGATCCGCATCCGTTCCGAACTGCGACAGCAGGGAATCACCAGCGAAGCGATTGAATCTGCGCTGGAAAATGCCGAGGTCGATTGGGGCGCCCAGGCCCAGGCGGTGCGACTTCGCAAATTCGGCAGTGCTCTTCCCCGCAGTCCGCAGGAACGTGCAAAGCAGGCGCGCTTCCTTCAATATCGCGGCTTTAGCTCAGACCAGATCCGGGCCGCCCTGAAGTCAGATGTCTCCCTAACGGACATGGACGCCGGGATGGATCCGGACCCGGATCTTTAACCGGCCCAAGCTGTTCCGTATGACGACCCCGAAGCGCCTTTCCAGCGCCGCGTTGCGTGCGCTGTTCCTGCAATTCTTCCGCGAGAACGGCCACCAGGTCGTGGCCTCCAGTTCGCTCGTGCCGGGCAACGACCCGACGTTGCTGTTCACCAATGCCGGCATGGTCCAGTTCAAGGACGTATTCCTGGGCAAGGACAGGCGCAACTACAACCGGGCCACCAGCTCGCAGCGCTGCGTCCGCGCTGGCGGCAAGCACAACGACCTGGAAAATGTCGGCTACACCGCCCGCCACCACACCTTCTTCGAGATGCTGGGCAACTTCAGCTTCGGCGATTACTTCAAGCAGGACGCGATCCGCTTCGCCTGGGACTTCGTGACGGGCAAGGACTGGCTGGGCATCGATCCGCAGCGCCTGATGGTCACCGTCTATCACACGGACGATGAAGCCTTCGATATCTGGCACAAGCAGGCCGGCGTACCGGTCGATCGGATCGTGCGGATCGGCGACAAGCCGGGCGGCGGTTCGGACAATTTCTGGCAGATGGGCGAAACCGGTCCGTGCGGTCCCTGCACCGAGATTTTCTACGACCACGGCGCACATATTCCCGGCGGCCCTCCCGGCTCGCCGGATGCCGATGGCGATCGCTGGATCGAAATCTGGAACCTGGTGTTCATGCAGTTCGATCGCTCTGCCGATGGCGTGCTCGCGCCCTTGCCGAAGCCCTCGGTCGACACCGGCATGGGCCTCGAACGCACGGCCGCCGTCATGCAGGGCGTGCACTCGAATTACGAGATCGACCTGTTCGTCAATCTCATCAAGGCCGCAGCCAGGGCCACGAACACGACGGATCTGGCGTCGAGTTCGCTGCGCGTGATCGCCGATCACATCCGTGCCTGTTCGTTCCTGATCGCCGACGGCGTGCTGCCTTCCAACGAAGGCCGCGGCTATGTGCTACGCCGGATCATCCGCCGCGCGATCCGTCACGGTTACAAACTGGGTCAGACGCAGCCGTTCTTCTACACGCTGGTCGCCGCGCTCGAAGCCGAGATGGGCGAGGCCTTCCCCGAATTGAAGACGCAGCGCAGCCATGTGGAGCGCGTGCTGAAGCAGGAAGAAGAACGCTTCGCCGAGACGCTGACGCAGGGCATGTCCCTGCTGGAAGAAGCCATCGCCGGCCTCAAGAGCAGGCAGATTCCGGGCGAGACCGTATTTCGTCTCTACGACACGTTCGGCTTCCCCGTCGACCTCACGGCCGATATCGCGCGCGAACGCGGACTCACGATCGACGAGCCGGGGTTCGAAGCGGCCATGGAGGCGCAGCGCGAACGCGCCCGCGCTGCCAGCAAATTCGGCGTCGATCTGCGCAGCAGCGTCTCGATCGAAGGAAAGACCGACTTCAGTGGGTATGAGTCCCTGGGTGACCGCGGCAGGATCGTCGCATTGCTGCGCGGTACCGGGCAGGTGCAGTCGCTGCACGCGGGTGAGGAGGGGCAGGTCATTCTCGATCGCACGCCTTTCTATGCGGAAAGCGGCGGGCAGGTGGGCGACCAGGGCGCGCTCGTCGCGGCCGGCGTCCAGTTCTCCGTCACCGATACGCAGAAGATCGGAGGATCGTTTGCGCACATCGGCAAGCTGACATCGGGCGAGCTGAAAGTCGGCGACACGGTCGAAGCGAAAGTCGACGCAGCGCGTCGTCGCGCCACCGTGCTCAACCACTCGGCGACGCATCTGCTGCACGCGGCGCTGCGCAAGGTGCTGGGCGCGCATGTCACACAGAAGGGATCGCTCGTGGCGCCGGATCGTCTGCGTTTCGACTTCTCGCATTACGCCGCGGTGACGCCGGTCGAACTGCGCGAAATCGAGCGCCTCGTCAACGACGAGATCCGGGCGAATGCGGCGGCCGAGACGCAGCTGATGCAGTACGACGCAGCAGTTGCGTCGGGCGCAATGGCGTTGTTCGGCGAGAAGTACGACGACGAAGTGCGCGTGCTGCGTATCGGTGACTTCTCAACCGAACTCTGCGGTGGCACGCATGTCAGCCGCGCCGGCGACATTGGTCTCTTCAAGATCACCAGCGAAAGCGGTGTCGCCGCCGGCGTGCGCCGCATCGAAGCGGTGACGGGGCAGGGCGCCCTCGATTGGATTGCGCAGACCGATCAGCTGCTGCGCGACGTCGCCTCGCTCGTGAAAGGCAGTCGCGAGGACGTCGAAGACAAGGTCCGTCAGCTGATCGATCGCGGCCGCAGGCTGGAGAAGGAAATTTCCGGGCTCAAGCAGAAGCTCACGAGTGGGCAGAGCCAGGATCTGTCGTCGACGGCGATCGACATTGGTGGCATCAAGGTCGTTGCAACGCGTGTCGATGGAGTCGATGCCGCAACCCTGCGCAGTGCTCTCGATCAGCTCAAGGACAAGCTCAAATCCGCTGCCATCGTACTGGCGTCGGTTCAGGAAGCTGACAAGGTTGTCATCATCGCCGGTGTCACCAGCGATCAGACTTCGCGCATCAAGGCAGGTGATCTCGTGAACGTCGTCGCACAGAAAATCGGCGGACGCGGCGGCGGCAGGCCCGACATGGCTCAGGCCGGCGGCAACGATCCGTCGAAACTCGACGAAGCGCTCGCTGCGGTGCCCGCCTGGATCGAAACCGTGGTGCGCGGCTGATCCTGCGTGAACACATAATATTTCGCGCGACTACGTAATTATTGGGAACCTGCGACGGATTATGTCGGTATACATAGTGAACGTCGCGGGGGTATGAAGAGTGAGTTCGTGCATCGTTTTGTCGCACCGAAGAGGTCGCGAAAAAACTTTGTAAGAATTTTGTTTTCCTGTGAGGGGATTTTCGATATTCAGGGAAATCCCGATCCCCATTCGAAAACTCGTGGCCTACTCTGACTTCACGGTGAAAGGTAGCCAGCGAGCCTTCTAACGGCAGTGAGTTTCACTGTCGGGCAAGCGACTTCGATCACTCGGCTTTAAAGCAAGGAGCTAATCATGTTGATCCTGACACGGCGCGTCGGTGAGACCGTGATGATCGGTAACGAT
>CAYWHG010000233.1:0-5600 GCA_964457865.1 uncultured Steroidobacter sp. | reverse complement strand
CCTGCGCTTCGTAAGTCGCCGCTCCGCAGCCACGACTCGACCCCTTCGCGCCGTTCGCACTATGATCCGCCCCGTCTCGTCAGCCGCATCGCGTGCCTGGCTCGGGGCGACAACAACTATTGGTGCGGAAGGCGAGGGGACCCGGTATGCGCGGAATCGTTGCGGCTGCGACCACATGACCGGCGCCATCGCCTCGCTGCTCGCGCTGCTGTCGGCCATCGTTCTGTCGATGGTCTCGCGCATCAACGTCGGCCTGATCGCCATTGCCGCCGCCTGGATCATCGGTGTGTATGTCGTCGGCCTGAAACCGGACGCGGTGCTCGCCGGTTTTCCGTCCAACCTGTTCCTGACGCTCGCCGGCGTGACCCTGCTGTTCTCGATCGCCGAAGTGAATCGCAGCTTCGAGGGCGTGGCGAGCCGCGCGTTCCGGCTCGCGGGCGGCAGCGTGCGCGTGTTGCCATTGCTGTTCTTCGCGCTGGGCTTCGGTTTTGCTGCGATCGGCCCCGGTGCCGTGCCCGGTGTGGCGCTGGTCATTCCGCTGGCGATGGCGCTGGGCAGTCGCGCCGGCATTCCGCCGCTGCTCACCGCGCTCATGGTGGCCAATGGTGCGAATGCCGGGAATCTCTCGCCCATCAGCGCGGTCGGCATCATCGCGAACTCGCGCATGGAAGTCGCCGGCATGGGCGGGCACGAAGGCATCGTAATGCTGGCGAATCTGCTGGCGCACGCATTCGTGGCCGCGATCGCCTATGGCTGCTACCTGTTCTGGATGCGCCGGCAGGCAGCGCAGACCGCGGCGATTGCGCCCGTCATCGAGCCCCTCGAGCCTGCGCAACGCTGGACACTCACGATCCTCGGCCTCTGGGTCATCGGCGTCGTCTTCTTCAGGCTGCACGTCGGATTGAGCGCCTTCGCGGCCGCGCTGATCCTCATCATGGTGCGGGCCGGCGACGAGAGCGCGGCGATCCGCAAGATGCCGTGGGGCATCATCCTGATGGTCACCGGCGTCGCGGTGCTTATTTCGATCCTGGAAGCGAGCGGCGGCATGGATCTGTTCACCCGCATGCTCGCCGCGATAGCGACGCCCGGCACCGTGAACGGCGTGATCGCCTTCGTGACCGGCGCGATCTCCACGTACAGCAGCACCTCGGGCGTCGTGTTGCCCGCCTTCCTGCCGACCGTGCCCGGTCTCGTCGAACAACTCGGCGGCGGCGATCCGCTCGCCATCGCGCTCAGCATCAATGTCGGCTCCTCGATCGTCGATGTCTCGCCGCTGTCGACCATCGGTGCCCTGTGCGTCGCGTCGGTGAGCGACCCTGCAATGTCGCGCCGGCTCTTCAACCAGATGCTGGTCTGGGGTTTCTCGATGATCGTGGTCGGCGCGCTGCTGTGTCAGTTGTTCGCGGGGATGCTGGCGGCGCTGTGAGCCCCGGTGCCGCGACATTGCCCCAAGGAGGAAATGTCTTGAAAATCCTGTTCGCGGCTCTCGCCCTGTCGGCATTCACCACGACATTCGCTGCATCGACGCCATTCGAGGGCACCTGGGCAATGACCGCTCGCGGTCATACGCTCATTGTCCTCACCATCAAGACCTCATCCGCCGGTGTCTATGCGGGCACCCTCATGCGTCCTACCCGAACCCAGATCAGCCCGCAGCTCGGATTCTCGAATGTGCTGGGGCCGGCAATCACTACGGAGCTTCAAGAGGTACGGACCGATGGCGAGCGGCTGAAGTTTGGGGCCCGATCGCCTTCCAATCCCCAGCAGATCGATCGCTACGAAATGACTGTCGACACTGATCTTGCCTATCTGTCGCTGGCTGCGATGCCCGCAGCGCCCTTCGTGCTTCTGCGCACAGCGTCTGCACAAGTCGCGAACGAGTGGGATGCCGATGCTACGTATCTCATGGACGATCCGACGCGCTCGAATGAAGGGTTGCGTCATCTGTTCGACGAAGATCAAAGGGCTCGTGCAGAGGGCAGCAATATCGACTGGAAAATAGTGGCCGAGAACGACGCGCGACGTCGCTCCCGCGTTCGTGAATTGCTTGGCCAGGGGCGCGTCAGGACAGCGAAGGATTTTCATCACGCAGCGATGATCTTCCAGCATGGAAATTCCGGCGATGACTATCTGCTTGCCCACACGCTGGCTGTCATTGCCGCTGCGAAAGGCAATACCGATGCAATCTGGCTCACTGCCGCGACGCTGGACCGCTACCTGCAGTCGGCAGGTCAGCCGCAGATATTCGGCACGCAGTTCTCGCGGAATTCCGGTGCCGAATGGACGCAGGATCCCTTCAATCCGTCGCTGATTTCCGATGCGCTGCGACGGCAGCTTGGCGTGCCGTCGCTTGACGAGCAGAAAGAGCGGCTGAAGCAACTCGAAGAGTCGACGCAGCGCAAGTAGAGCTGCACCATACCGACTGGCATCCGCCCGGCATCCGGAAGTTGAATTCATGAATGAAAAGGTAGAAGTCCAGTCGCACGGTCACGTCAGCGTGCTGCGCTTTGGCAATCCGCCGCAGAACTTCGCCACCGTGCGCCTGCTGCAGGAGATCGCCGACCGGCTGGAGAGTCTCGATGCCGATCCGCAAGTGCGTGCGGTGGTGCTTGCTTCCGACGGCAAGGCGTTCTGTGCGGGTGCGGATCTGGTGTCGCCGAATGGTTTCGGTGCGGCGGGCGACGATCCGCTGGCGGAGTTCTATGCCCAGGCGATCCGCATTTTCGCCAGCCGCAAGCCGATCGTCGCGGCGGTGCAGGGTGCGGCCGTGGGCGCGGGGCTGGGACTGGCGCTTGCGGCCGACTTTCGCGTGGCGACGCCCGAGGCGCGCTTCGCTGCCAATTTCGTCAAGCTCGGTTTCCATCCAGGCTTCGGCCTGACGCATTCCCTGCCACGCGTCATCGGCCATCAACGTGCGGCGCAGATGTTTCTCACCGGCAATCGCTACAAGGCCGAGGACGTGCTGGGCTGGGGACTCGTCGACCGGATCGCGGCGAGCGACGCACTGATGGAATCAGCGCTCGCGTTTGCCGACGAAATCGCCGCGAACGCGCCGCTTGCGTTGCTGGCAACCCGCGAGACCTTGCGGGCGGGCATCGTCGATGACGTCCGTGCCGCGCTCGCGCGCGAACATCAGGAGCAGCTCAAGCTGCAAGGCACCGAAGACTTTGCCGAAGGTGTGCGTGCGATGACGCAGCGGCGCCCGGGGCGCTTCCAGGGGAGGTGAGCGCGGCGCGGAAGAATCACTACTCGCCTGGCGAGACGTCAACGGATCGCAATGCAGCATGAAATCAGACCGTGAAAAGTCCGACACCGGTCGCAATCCTGCGCACCGCTGGCCAGTGGCCCTACGACCAACCCTCAAGCGCAGCCACTTCAAGGCCGAAACACACAGTTACAAGCACGGAAACCAGGGCGTTCACGAACGAATCCCTGAACACTACGAATGACGAGTCGCCGCGGCGGGATAGATGCGGTCCGTCGACTGAACTCGGTGAGTCTCGATGTCCGATAAACACGTCTCTGGCGAATACCAGATTGGCGATGACCAGTTCCTGGTGCTGCTGGCCGACAAGGCCAGCCAGTTCCTGTATGCCAATCCTGCCTATCTCGAAGCGAGCGGCTACGCATGGGAAGAACTGCGCGGCACGATCACGGCGCGCATGGTGCACAAGGACACGCCGAAGCAGGTGTCCGAAGACATGGTCCGCACGCTGCTCACGCGCCGGCCGTGGACCGGCCTCATCAAGAACCGGCGTCGCAACGGCCAGTTCTACTGGCTGCGCCTGAATCTCGCGCCCATCTATGCCGACGGCAAGTTCGCGGGCTCGCTGCTCGTGCACAGCAAGCCGAGCCGGCAGGAGATCGAGGCCATCGAACCGGTGTATCGCAGCATCTGCGCCGGCGAGAAACGTTATCTGATTCACCAGGGACATCCGGTCCGCAACACGTTGTGGGGCCATCTCGGTCTGCGGCTCAGCGCGTTCGGACTGAAGGCACGCGTGTGGGGCGCCATGCTCGCAATCAACGCCATCGCGCTGGCGGGCGTTGCCGCGTTCTCTACCGGACTGCCGGTGCTGGCGCCGCTGCTCGCGATCGTCACGGCCGTCGCCGGCTGGTATCTGTCGCACACGATCGTCACGCCGCTGCGCCAGGCCGTGCGCTTTGCCAACGCCACGGCGGCGGGCGATCTGGTGGCCACGCTCGACAGCGATCGCACCGACGAGATCGGCGAAGTGCTGCGTGCGCTGGGGCAGATGAATGTGAACATCCGCGCCACGGTGGTCGACATTCGCGAAGGCGTGCGTGTCGTGGAATCAGCCACCGGCGGCATCGCCGATGGCACGAGCGAGCTGTCCGAACGCACCAGCGTACAATCGGGACATCTGGATCGCACGGCGAAGTCGGTCGAACAGATCAACCAGCACGTACGCGCCACGGCGGAATCCTGCCAGCAGGCGCGCCAGGTCGCAGCGAAAGCCTGTGGACGCGCGGAAAACAGCGGTCAGGTGATCGGTGAAGTGATCTCGACCATGAGTGCACTCAGCGCATCGAGTCGCGAGATCGAAGCCATCGTCGAAGTGATCGACAGCATCGCCTTCCAGACCAACATCCTGGCGTTGAACGCCGCCGTGGAAGCCGCTCGCGCCGGCGAGCAGGGCAAGGGATTTGCCGTCGTTGCCGGCGAAGTGCGCAGTCTCGCGCAACGCAGCGCGCAGTCCGCGCGCGAGATCCGCACGCTGATCGCCGATAGCGTGGGCAAGGTGGGCCGTGGCACCGAACTGGTCGATTCCGCGGGCAAGACCATTGCCGATGTCGTCGCGCAGGTACGTCGCGTCAGCGATCTGGTGGGAGAGATCGCCGATGCCGCGGCCGATCAGGCCTCGGACATGAACCAGATCACGCAGGCTGTGGCGCATCTCGAAGAGGCCACCACCCAGAACACCCTGCTCGTCGGTGAGAACACCGATGCGGCGGAACGCCTGCGCGATCAGGCCGCGCGCCTCGCCGAAGCCGTCGCCGTGTTCAAGCTGTCGCGCGCCGAAGGGCTGGCGATGGCCAACGCGACACGGCTGACGTCGGAGCAGGTACGCGAGGAAGTCCTGAATACCCGGGCGGCCTGAGATTCCCGAAAGCCTTAACTGCTGCCGCAGGCGCTGTTGACTCGGTCGGTAGTCGTGCGGCCGCCGTGCCGGTGCAAGGCCATCCATCTGCTATGGTCGGCGTCAATTCCAGACGGGTTGATCCGACCATGCAGCCGCTGAGCAGTTACACCCTCGCCGATCCGAAAGTCACCCAGAATCCCTATCCGTATTTCGAGCGTCTGCGCGCGGAAGATCCCGTGCACCTCGACGAGAAGATCCGCACCTGGCTCGTGACCCGGCACGAGGACATCGTCGAAGCCGCGCGCAACACCGAGGTGTTCTCCGACGAAATGCGGGTCTCGGCGGCCATCCGTTCGCCGCACCAGCCCGAGGCCGACGAACACATCAAGGCGCAGGGGCTCATGGTGCTGGACCCGGCGGACAGCTTCAAAGTCGATGGTGACCTGCACGCGCGTCGCCGCAAGCTGGTGGCGCATGCGTTTACCGGGCCCGTCG
>CAYWHG010000232.1:0-5647 GCA_964457865.1 uncultured Steroidobacter sp. | reverse complement strand
CGCACCGGATTCAGGACATGCAGCGGCCGGAACTCGCCCTGCGGATCCCACCAGCGTTGTGCCGTGGCGTCGAAGCGGGCGATTTCCGCGGGATCGTGATTACCGGTAGACATCATGACAGTGATCACTCTTCGGAGCGGCGCGTAGAGGCGATTCGTTCCTGCCAGCCCTGGGCACGCTGCAGCAGGTTGTCGAGGTCGATCTGGGTCAGGCGTCCGTCGGTGACCAGTGGCCGCCCCGCGACCCACACGTCCGTGACCTGCTCGCGCGAGATCGAATGCACCAGGGCAACGACGGGATCGTAGACGGGCTGCGATTGCGGCCGGGCCAGATCGACGCAGCACAGATCGGCCCACTTGCCTGTCGCCAGCGAGCCGATGGTGTCGCCGAGGCCAAGCGCCTGCGCACCGCCGAGGGTGGCCGCGTGCAGCCAGTCATGCGCCGTCATGGGCGGCGAGCCGTCCAGCTGCCACGTGATCACGCCGCGTTCAAGCAGCGCAGCGGTACGCATTTCGTCGAGCAGGCTCTGGTCGTTGTTGCTCGCGGCGCCGTTGGTTCCCAGTGCGATGTTGACGCCGCGGGCGCGCAGGGCGCGGATGGGGGAGACGCCATTGCCCAGTTTCAGATTCGACTGCGGGCAGTGAATCACGCTGATGCCGGCGCGCGAGACGCGGTCGAGGTCGTCCTCGTCGAGATGCACCATGTGGACGGCCGACAGCAGCGGCGACAGCAGGCCCAGGCGTTCGAGCCGCGCCAGCGTTCGTTCGCCATCGCGCACGGCCTGGGTATGACTCTGGTTCACCTGCATCCGCACCGGCAGTTCGATTTCGTCGGCGGCCCGCTGCACGCGCGTCAGCGTCGCATCGCTGACGACATGCGGTGCATGCGGCGCGAACGAGGTGGTCACCAGGGGATCGTCGCGATACTCGTCGTGCAGTTGCAGTCCCTTGGTGAGGTATTCGTCGACCGATCCGGCCCAGAGCGTCGGCACATCGAGTACCGGCATGCCGATGCTGGCGCGCATGCGCATCGACGAGGCCGTCTGCGCGATGACTTCCGGGAACAGGTGCATGTCGGCAAAGCAGGTCGTGCCGCTGGTCAGCATGTCGGCGATGGCCAGTTCGGTCCCGTCGCGAACGTACTCGGCATCCATCCAGCGATCTTCGAGCGGCCGGATCTGCGCATTCAGCCAGTGGTCGAGAGAAGCGCCTTCGGCCGCGCCGCGCAGCAAGGCCATCGCCGCATGGGTGTGTGCATTGATGAGCCCGGGCAGCAGGACATGGGAGGGCCGCTCGATCACTTCTTTGGCGGCAAAGCGCTCGCGGGCCTGTTTTTCAGGCTCGATGGCCACGATGCGTCCCTGGCGAATGGCGATGGCGTGATGGTCGAGCACGCGGCTTGAGGGCTCTACTGGAACGATCCAGCGAGCCGCGATCAGCGTGTCGATAGGGTCCATGCGGGTTCCGGCGGTCTCGAAAATTCGTGAGGCGTGAGGCGGGCGAAAGTATAGCTTGCGAGCGCCCTGGACAGTTCGGTGAAGCGGTCTGCTGTGTTACCATTCGCCACTTCATTATCCCGGGTTTGTCCTTCGGATCTGCCTCGCCATCGACGGGGTTGCCGAGCGCCGCGCGGGGTAGAAAACAGACCGTGTCGTGACTTGCAGACCCAGCCACTGGTGGACGGTCTGCAGCGGTACGCCGCGGCCTCAAACGAGTCGAATCGCACAGCATGGCCGAAATCGCGCGCGAAATTCTGCACGTCAATCTCGAAGACGAGATGCGCAAGTCGTATCTCGACTATGCGATGAGTGTCATCGTCGGACGTGCGCTGCCCGACGTTCGCGACGGCCTGAAGCCGGTTCATCGACGCATCCTCTTCGCCATGCACGAGAGCAACAACGTGCATTCGCGTCCGTACGTGAAGTGCGCGCGCGTGGTCGGTGACGTCCTCGGTAAATATCACCCGCACGGCGATACCTCGGCCTATGACGCGCTGGTGCGCATGGCCCAGGGCTTTTCCATGCGCTATGGGCTGGTGGACGGCCAGGGCAACTTCGGTTCCATCGACGGCGATGCGCCGGCGGCGTATCGATACACAGAATGCCGCATGACGTCGCTCTCCTCGGAGCTGCTGGCCGACATCGACCGCGAGACGGTGGATTTCGTCGACAACTACGACGGCAAGGAGCGCGAGCCGACGGTCCTGCCGACCCGCGTTCCGAACCTGCTGATCAACGGTTCCTCGGGCATCGCGGTCGGCATGGCGACCAACATCCCGCCGCACAATCTGGGCGAGATCGTCACGGCCTGTATCGCGCTGATCGACGACCCGGAGCTGTCCATCGCGGCCCTGATGCAGCATGTTCCGGGCCCCGATTTCCCGACCGGCGGCATCATCAACGGCTCGCGGGAGATCGTTAACGCCTATCACACCGGCCGCGGCCGCATCTATGTCCGCGCCCGCACGACGATCGAGGAGGACGAGAGAGGTCGCCAGGCCATCATCGTCACCGAACTGCCGTTCCAGGTGAACAAGGCGCGCCTGATCGAACGCATCGCCGAACTCGTGCGCGAAAAAGTCATCGACGGCATTGCCGGCGACGGTCTGCGCGACGAGTCCGACAAGGACGGCATGCGCATCGTTATGGAGTTGAAGCGTGGCGAAGTCGCCGATGTGCTGCTGAACAACCTCTACAAGCACACGCCGCTCGAAAGCGTCTTCGGCATCAACATGGTCGCGCTGCAGGACGGCCAGCCGAAGCTGCTCAACCTGAAAGAGATGCTGGATGCGTTCCTGCGTCATCGGCGCGAAGTGGTTACGCGCCGCACGATCTACGATCTGCGCAAGGCCCGCGAACGCGCCCACATCCTCGAAGGGCAGGCGGTCGCGCTTGCCAACATCGACGAAGTCATTGCCGTCATCAAGGCATCGCCGACGCCGGCGGAAGCGAAGGTCGCGCTGATGGAGCGCACCTGGTCTTCCGGCTCCGTGCCGCAGATGCTGGAGCGGGCCGGGCAGGTCGTGACCCGACCGCAGGGACTCGCGGAGGAATTCGGCCTGGTCGAAGGTCGCTATCGGCTGTCGGAGGTCCAGGCCCAGGCGATTCTCGATCTGCGTCTGCATCGCCTTACCGGACTCGAGCAGGACAAGATCTGGGCCGAGTTTCAGGAACTGCTGGAACAGATCCGCGATCTCGAGGATATCCTGGCGCGCCCGGAACGCCTGCTGACCGTCATCCGTGCCGAGCTCGAAGACATTCGCGCCAAGTACGGCGACGCCCGCCGCACCGAGATCAACCATGATCATTCCGATCTCACGATCGAAGACCTGATCGAGCAGCAGGACGTGGTCGTGACGCTGTCGCATGGCGGCTATGCGAAGGCCCAGCCCGTGACGGTTTACCAGGCGCAGCGTCGCGGCGGACGCGGCAAGGCGGCAACGGCGGTCAAGGACGAGGATTTCGTCGACAAGCTGTTCGTCGCCAATACCCACGACACGCTGCTGTGCTTCTCCAGCACCGGCAAGCTCTACTGGCTCAAGGTCTATCAATTGCCGCAGGCGAGCCGCGGTTCGCGCGGCAAGCCCATCGTGAACCTGTTGCCGTTGCAGGAAGGCGAGCGCATCAATGCGGTTCTGCCGATCCACGAGTTCGAAGAAAACAAGTTCGTGTTCATGGTCACGGCCAACGGCACGGTCAAGAAGACCTCGCTGGATGCGTTCTCGCGTCCGCGCCAGGCCGGCATCATCGCCATCGAACTGGATCAGGGCGACCGGCTGGTCGGCGTCGACATCACCGACGGCAGCAAGGACATCATTCTGTGTTCGAGCAGCGGCAAGGCCATCCGCTTCGCCGAGAACGACGTGCGCCCGATGGGACGCAACGCGGCCGGTGTGCGCGGTATCCGTCTGCCGGAAGGCGAGAACGAGGAAGTCATTTCGCTCATCATCGCCGACGCCGACGGTGCGGTGCTGGTGGCCTCGGAGAATGGCTACGGCAAGCGCACGCCGATTGCGGATTTCCCGGTACACGGCCGCGGCGGCCAGGGCGTCATCGCGCTGCAGATTTCCGAGCGCAATGGCCGCGTGGTCGGCGCGCTGCTGGTGCGCCCGGATGACGAGATCATGCTCATCAGTTCCAGCGGCACACTCGTGCGCACCCCGGTCAACGACGTTTCCGAACAGGGTCGCAATACCCAGGGCGTACGCCTGATCCGACTCGACGAAGGCGATCGCCTCGTCGGCCTCGAACGCATTCTCGCCGACAGCGGCGAAGGCGAAGAGGGCGGCGAGTCCGCCGAGTAGTTCCGTCCTTCGTCACTCCGTCACTCTCGTCACTTACATCACTTTTCCATCATGCGCGTCTACAATTTCAGTGCCGGTCCCGCCGTTCTGCCCGTCGAAGTGCTCGAACAAGCCCGCGAGGAAATGCTGGATTGGCAGGGCACGGGCATGTCGGTGATGGAAATGAGCCATCGCGGCAAGGCGTTCATCTCGATCGCCGAAACCGCCGAGGCCGATCTGCGCGAACTGCTGCAGGTTCCTGCGAATTACAAAGTACTGTTCCTGCAGGGCGGCGCGATGGGCCAGTTCGCGGGCGTGGCCATGAACCTGTCGACGAAGGACAGCGTGGTCGACTACGTGAACACGGGCGCGTGGTCGAAGAAGGCCATCGGCGAAGCGAAGCAGTATGCGAAGGTGAATGTCGCGGCTGACGCCGGCGAGCCGTATGCGTCGATTCCGTCGTTTGCCGACTGGAAGCGCACCGCCGATGCGGCCTACCTGCACTACACGCCGAACGAAACCATCGGCGGCGTCGAATTCCACTTCGTGCCGGACACGGGCAACGTGCCGTTGGTGGCGGATATGTCCTCCACCATCCTGTCGCGGCCGATCGACGTATCGAAGTTCGGGCTCATCTATGCCGGCGCACAGAAGAACATCGGCCCTGCCGGCCTGACGCTCGTCATCGTGCGCGATGATCTGCTGGGCCGCGCGCGTCCCGAAACGCCGTCTTTCATGAACTATGCATCGATGGCGAAGGAAGGCTCGATGCTCAACACGCCGCCGACCTATGCCTGGTATCTGGCAGGCCTCACCTTCAAGTGGCTCAAGAAGAACGGCGGCCTCCAGGCCATGGGCGAGCGCAACAAGGCCAAGGCCGAGCTGCTGTACAACGCCATCGACTCGTCGAGCTTCTACCGGAACCCGGTCGCGAAGGACGCGCGTTCCTGGATGAACGTGCCCTTCACGCTGGCCAAGCCGGATCTCGACAAGACATTCGCGACCGAGGCCAAGGCAGCCGGTCTCGTCACGCTCGAAGGCCATCGTTCGGTCGGCGGCATGCGCGCCAGCATCTACAACGCCATGCCGGTCGAAGGCGTGCGCGCGCTGGTCGATTTCATGAACGAGTTCGCAAGGAAGCACGGATGACTTTCAAGGTCCTCACGCTCAACAACATCTCGGTTCGCGGGCTCGAACGGCTGCCGCGCGACCGTTACGAAGTTGCCTCCGAAATCGGTCATCCCGACGCCGTCATGCTGCGCTCGGCCGACATGCACGAGATGGCGGTTCCGGAGAGCGTGAAGGCCATCGCCCGCGCCGGCGCCGGCACGAACAACATCCCGGTCGGCAAGATGTCGAAGCGCGG
>CAYWHG010000231.1:0-5674 GCA_964457865.1 uncultured Steroidobacter sp. | reverse complement strand
CCGTGAAGAAGTCCCTGCTCGTTGTTGTGATGATGGCGTCCGCCCTTACCGCAGTGGCGGGTGATGCGGTTGCCGAAGCCGGCAAGATGCTGCTGGGTGCCGATGGCGTGCGCCTGGGTGCGGTGTATCGCGTGACCGGCGACGGCTCGGCACAGCTGATCGTTGATGGCAAGATGGTGACCGTTCCGGCGTCGACGCTGTCGGTCGTCGACGGCAAGCTGACGACGACGCTCTCCAAGGGCGAAGTCCGCAAGCTGAAGTCGTAATACACAGGCGGTTGCCGGCGGACCCACGCAGGTCCGCCGGCAACCGGCCGTTTGATGACTCCACGCAATGTGGAGTAAGAAGCCTCTAGGTTGCTGCGTACGCAACGCATCACGTCGCATGATCAGCGGCGTCAAGACGAAACACGGGGGATGCAATGACTGAAGCGTATATCGTCGACGCGGTCCGTACGCCGCGCGGACTCGGCAAGCCCGGCAAGGGCGCGCTGTCCCGACTGCATCCGCAGCATCTCGCTGCCACCGTGCTGAAGGCGCTGCAGCAGCGCAACAATCTCGATACCGCCGAAGTCGACGACATCATCTGGGGCACCAGCGCCCAGAAGGGTCTGCAGGGCGGCGACATGGGTCGCATGGCCGCACTCGATGCCGGCTTCGACGTCCGCGCCAGCGGCGTCACGCTCGACCGCTTCTGCGGCAGCGGCCTTACGGCCACGAACTTCGCCGCGGCCATGATTCGCTCCGGCATGGAAGATCTCGTGATCGCCGGCGGCACCGAAATGATGTCGCACATCACCGAGATCGGTCAGCAGGAACGCGCCGCGGGTTTCAAGCCGATGGGCCTCGGCACCGGCAATGCACGTCTGGCGGAACGTCATCCGCAGTCGAACCAGGGCGTGTGCGCCGATGCCATCGCATCGATCGAAAAGATCAGTCGCGAAGCGCTCGATGCGTTCTCGCTCGAAAGCCAGTGTCGCGCGGCACGCGCGATCAGCGAGGGACGGTTCGATCGTTCCATCATTCCGGTCGTCGACGACGCCGGACAGCTCGTGCTGGCGAAGGATGAACATCCCCGGCCGCAGACCACCGCGCAGGATCTCGCCGCGCTGAAGCCGAGCTTCGCGCAGATCGCCGACATGTCGATCGAACCGAACGGTCCGACGTTCCGCCAGCTCATCAACCGGCGTTATCCCGATCTCCATATCGGAGCCGTACATCACGCAGGCAGTTCGTCCGGCGTGGTCGACGGTGCGGCAGCGCTGCTGCTGGCCTCCAGCGACTACGTCCGCAAGCACGGCCTGAAGCCGCGTGCGCGCGTCGTGGCGAGCGCCAACATCGGCGACGATCCGACGCTCATGCTGAATGCGCCGGTGCCGGCCGCGAAAAAGATTCTCGCCAAGGCCGGCCTCACGGTGAACGACATCGACCTGTGGGAAGTCAACGAAGCCTTCGCGGTCGTGGTCGAGAAATTCATTCGCGACCTCGGCATCGATCGCGAAAAGATCAACGTGAACGGTGGCGCCATTGCGCTCGGTCATCCGATCGGCGCGACCGGTGCGGTGCTCATCGGGACCGTGCTCGATGAACTGGAGCGTCGCGACCTGAAGCGCGCCCTGGTCACCATGTGTGCGGCAGGCGGCATGGCGCCGGCCATCATCATCGAGCGGGTCTGAGAATGCGTCGTACACCTCCCCGGCCCGAGAGCATCTTCGGCGAAGCTGCGGAACCGGTGAAAACCCCGGCCGACGCGGCATGCGAAGAATCGCCGAAGAACCGCAAGCGGGCGATCTCGATCAAGCTCAATATCATCGCGCGACAGATGCGTCAGCGTTTCGACCAGACAGTCGAGACCGACGGTCTGACCCGTGCGAAGTGGGGCGTGATCGTTGCGGTCGCCAGCAACGCTGGCGCTACCCAGCGCACCATCGCCTCGGCGCTCGAGATCACGGAAGTCAGCGCGGGGCAGTTGATCGACCGGCTGTGTGCGGACGGCTACCTTGAGCGTCGCGAGAACCCCAAGGATCGCCGCGCCTACTGCGTGCACCTGACGGATGCGGCGCAACCGCTGCTGGGCAGGCTGGGCGAAGTTGCGCGGATCAACGAGGACGAAACGTTCGCGGGACTGAACGACAAGGATCTCGAACGTCTCGACGTGCTGCTCGACGCGATTGCACAGAACCTGGCGACAGGTCGCAGCCGCGACGCCGAAAAGAAACTGGCGCGCTCCGGCTAGTGTGATGCTCCGCAAGTTTCCTTCCGTTCGTCCTGATATTTCATGGACGAGCGCAAGAGCCAGCGTGCTTCGACCCCCTTCGTCAGGCTCAGGCTCAGCACGAACGGAGAAGAGTTGAACCGCACGCCTTTCTCAGCGTTCCCAGGTTTCGGCCTCGGTCACCGCTTCGCGCATGGCGCGGAAACCGAGTGCCAGGAAGATCGCCCCGAGCGGGCCGCACACTCCGATCACCGTCGCCATGCCCAGGCCGATGTCGGTCTCGCTGCCGAAGATGTACTGCGAGGCCGCGGCCATGAGCAACGGTCCCGAACCCGCGCCGAGGATGCCGCCGATCGCGCCATACAAGGCCATGCCGGTGCCGCGCAATTCGTTCGGCGTCACCAGGTTCAGCGCAGTGCTCGAACACGCCGGCAGCGGACTGGTGAAAATGAGATAGCCGCCCATGGCGGCGAGATAGACCCACGGGCTGTCGCTGGTGGTCGCCCAGATACCGAGCGGCGTGGCGAAGAACAGGCAGCCGGCGTACCAGCGCATCTGTGCATCGCGGCTGCCGCGCCGGTACATGGCGTCGACGACATAGCCGCAAAGCAGCTTGCCGATCACGCCGGCGCCCGCGATGGTGATGCCGAGCGACAGGCCGATCTGTCCCGCTCCCCAGCCGAACTTGCGCGCCATGTGCGCCGCGTACCAGGCGCCCATGCCGGAGATGATGGTCGACGCCAGGATGAAGCCGGTGTAGTGACAGGCGAAGAACCGCTTGCGGGTGCTCATGAACCGCAGCATTTCGCGATAGGAGTTGCGGGCGCTTCCCACGACCTCGCTGCGGCGTCCGCGACGCAGCGGTTCGGGCACCGTGAAGATCAGCAGCGACGCCAGCATGCCGGGAATGCCCACGATGAAGAACACCGCCTGCCACGAGCGGACTTCGCCGATGAGCGGCAGCACCATCGTTTCGCTGCCGGAAACGAACTGCACGATCGCACCGCCGAAGATGAACGCGGTGCCCATGCCGACCGTGGCCCCCATCGCATAGACGGCCATCGCGGACGTGAGCCGTTCGCGCGGATGCAGATCCGTGAGCATTGAAGTGGCACACGGATTGAGCGCCGCTTCGCCTGCGCCGACGCCGACGCGCGCCAGCGCGAGGTGCCAGAAGTTCTGCGCGACGCCGCAGGCCGCCGTGGCGAGCGACCAGATGGAGACGCCCGAGAAAATGACCCAGCGGCGACTGGTCCGGTCAGCGAGCGTGCCGAACAGCAGACCGAAGATGGCGAACGTGAGTGCGAACGCGAAGCCCTGCAGCAGACCGAATTGCACGTCGGTCAGTCCCAGGTCGCGTTTGATGGGATCGACCAGCAGGGAAATGATGAAGCGGTCGAGGATCGACAGCCAGTACAGGAACGCGAGCATGATGGTCGCGTACCAGGCCACGGATCGCGCCGGATACGGTGCGTGCGCGGCTTCGCCTGCTATTGCTTGCAATCGCGACTCCTCGATGATGATTCCCCCGATCCGCGGCGAGACTATCCCGCCGGGAACAAATCAACAACACTGTCGAATGACATTCGCCAGCACTTTTCCGCGGGTGTCATGCCGCTCGTTCGCCGCGGTTTCTGCAGCCTTTTTTCTGTCGCATCACGTCATTTCCGGTAATCAACACCGTTGTTGCGTAGCCGGAATGGCTGCGGTAGAAATGACCGGCATGCAGCAAGTCGGCGCGCCGGCGACATTGTCTGATCGGGGGATCCGCAGGCACCCCGCCGCGGAATGTTGAAGATATGGCCCGCTACGTTCTGGTGGTTCACAGCAACGCTGTCGAAGGACGCGAGGACGAGTACAACGACTGGTATTCGAACCGGCATCTCGACGACCTGCGGGCGCTGTCGGGCGTGACTTCCGCCCGCCGTCTGAAGCTCGCGAATCGCCAGATGCGAACGCAGTCAGCTTTCAAGTACCTCGCCATGTACGAAATCGAAGCTGATGACGTGGATGCGGTCATCGACGAACTGTATTCGCGCATCGGTACCGAGCGCATGCCGCGCAGCGAAGCGCTTGCCGATGATGTTGCCGCTGTTCTCTGGGAAGTGATGTAACGCATATGGAAAACAAATCTCCTCTGAACTCGTTGCCGCCCTGGCCGGCCGATGATTTTTCGGTGTATGGCCCGGTCGAGGCGAAGCCCGTCGGCAAGATCCAGGGATTCGTCGGCCGCGCGATGCATCGCAACTGGGTGTTCATTCCGCATGTCACGCATCACGACGATGCCGACGTCACGCAGTTCGAGCGTCGCCGCAAGGAATGGAATGCGGCGAACCCGGCGCAGAAGCGCACGCTGCTGCCCGTGCTCATCAAGGCCAGCATCGCCGCTTTGCAGCGCTATCCGAAGTTCAATACGTCGCTGAGTCCCGATGGCGCCACGCTGTTCCAGAAGCAGTATTTCCATATCGGCATCGCGGTCGATGTGCCCACGGGCCTGCTCGTGCCGGTGCTGCGCGACTGCGACAGGAAGAGCGTCGACGAACTGTCGAAGGAGATCGCACTGATTTCCGAGAAGGCGAAGACCAAGGGTCTGTCGGTCGCGGAAATGTCCGGCGGTTGTTTCACCCTGTCGTCGCTGGGGCATATCGGCGGCACGGGATTCACGCCGATCATCAATGCGCCCGAAGTGGCGATCATGGGCATCTGCCGCACCCAGGAACGGTTCGTTCCGGACGCGCAGGGCAGCCCCGTGCTGAAACAGTTCCTGCCGCTGTCGCTGAGTTATGACCATCGCGTGATCAACGGTGCCGACGCGGCGCGCTTCGTGCGGGCCGTGGCGGAGGCGCTGGAGGCTTACGAATTCGCATGAGCAGATGCGGATGCTGCGGCGCCGGTCCACAGATGCCTCATGGAATCAACGGATTGTGCGGCTGCAGCGCCCCTGGCAGTGCCCGGTTGCTGATCAACAGCGGTGTTGACTTGCGGGGTCCGGGTCTTTAGGTTTCCAAGTCTGCTGTGTCCAGGCTCGCCGGGGGATTTCAACGGCCGACTGCCCAGCTACATCAATCTCCATCAATTGGTATCGACATCATGTCCGCATCCGCTCGTTCCGCTTCCTCCGTTCCCACGATCCCGCACTGGATCGGCGGCAAAGCTGTCGCCGGCGCGCAGGGACGCACTGGCGAAGTGTTCGATCCGAGCACGGGCAATGTCGGCGCCAGGCTGCCGTATGCGTCGCTCGATGAACTGAACGAGTGCGTACGCATTGCCAAGGCGGCCTTCCCGGCCTGGGCCGCGACACCGCCGCTGCGCCGTGCGCGCGTGCTGTTCCGCTTCCGCGAACTGCTGGAGCGTGCGGGCGATGAAATCGCGCTGGCGATCTCGCGCGAACACGGCAAGACCCTGGCCGATGCGAAGGGCGAAGTCGTGCGCGGTCTCGAGGTCGTGGAATTCGCCTGCG
>CAYWHG010000230.1:0-5729 GCA_964457865.1 uncultured Steroidobacter sp. | reverse complement strand
CATCGAGTACGTCGGGTTGTCCTTGAAGGGCTGGAACGCGCGCGAGCCGCGTTGCGCGTAGTCAGCGCGATTGCTGTCGTCGACCTTCAGATACAGCGTGTCCTCGGCGATCAGTGCGAAGAACAGTCCATCGGCATAGAGGCCTACGCCGCCGAACATGCGCCGTGATGTGACTTTCGCGAAGTGCGCGAACTGGTCGATGACGTAGGTGAGGTAGTCGCTGGAGACGGGCATGCGTGCAGACTACACAAGGTTGCGTCCCTTCCCCTGCTTGCGGGGGACAGGAAGGGGGAAGTGCTGCGGCTTTACCGTAGCACCCCCACCCCAGCCCTCCCCCGCTTCGCGGAGGAGGGAGTAAGAGGCGGATCGTCATGTCGTGAAGTCCGCAAAGATGACGGACGCAATCACCAGCGCCACCGCCAGATTGAATATCGTCGCCGAGCCGAACACCACCACGGGACGCCAGCCTTCGGCGAGCAGCTTGGTGATGCGGAATTCCAGCCCGATGCTGACGAACGCGAGGATCAGGAAATAGGCGCGCAGCGTGTTTGCCGCACTGATGGATTCACTCGCACCGCCGGACTGCAGGTACAGCGTGGCGATGACCGAGGCGAGGACGAAGCCAAGGACGAACTTCGGAAAGCGATCCCACAGCGCCTTGCCCACGCCGCGGGTCACATCGCCACCTTTCTTTTCCACATGCAGCGCGAAGTAGAGCGTCAGGGCCACCGCCACGACGCCCATGAGTACGTTCTGCGCGCCCTTGACGATGGCGGCGATCTGCAGCGCTTCCTCGCCGACGATGGCACCGGCGGCAGCCACTGCCGCTGTGGTATCGATGTTTCCGCCGATCCAGGCGCCGGCCACCGGGGCGCTCAGTCCCAGCACCGACACCAGCCACGGCAGCACGAAGATGGAAGGCAGTGCGAACAGAATCACCAGCGTGGCGGTGTAGGCAATCTGTTCCTTCGTCGCCCGCACGGCGCCGGCCGCGGCAATCGCCGCACTCACGCCGCAGATCGACACCGCTGCCGCGAGCAGTGCCCGCAACCGGTCTCCCACCTTGAGCTTGCCGCCCAGCCACCACGTAAAGAGAAATACCGCAGCCACCAGCAGCAATGCCTGCAGGGCGCCGCGCAGGCCGGCCTTGGCGATGACATTCAGATGCACCGACGCGCCGAGCAGCACCAGGCCCGTCTTGATGAAGAACTCCGTCTGGAAAGCCGACGCAATCCGCTCTCGGACGCCGAGCACGCCGATGACACCGCTGCCGAGCAGGCCCAGTGCAATGGCATAGACGGGATACTCGACGGACTTGATCCAGCCCCAGTCCACCCACGTCGGAATGTTCTTTTCGAGAAAGCGCGTGGCCCAGGCCAGTGTCAGCACGACGGTGAGGCCAACGGCAAACCAGAGCGGCGAAGTCCGTTCGGGACTGGCTTCGACCGCAGCGATCTCGGCGGAGTCGGTCGCCATCACCAGAGCACCGCTTTGGGAATCAGGCCGAACAGCGCCAGCACGAGCAATCCCAGCCCGACGATCGTCGCCAGCCAGTCCTCGCTGATGCCGCCGCCCGAAGGCTTGTCGGTCGCCGCCAGCTCAGGCTCCCTGCTGACCGGATGTTGCTCGCTCATGATTCCCCCAGGCTCTTCGTAGCGCGGCATTTGTAGCGCCGCGCGCGCCCTCTGTCCTCTTCCATGAGGCTTGGTGTTCATGACGAGCGGCTATGTAGGCGGGGAGCGCAGACGCGCCGCATCGAACGGCCGCCCGTCGAAGAAGCCGCCTTCGATCCGCGTATCGTCCGGCGGCAGGTCGACGTTCAGCGGCGCCACGGCTGCGCGATAGAGATCGGGACGATAGGTGGCACGCACGGCTTCGAGATCGTCGTCGACGAATTCGATCTGTCGCCAGCGCACCATCTGCGAGTAGAACCACAGCGCGTGGCTGATCCACGGGAACATCGCGGCGTGGCGTGACGGCACGTAGAAATTCTCGATGCTCCGCGTCTCGCCGCCCGGCACGAGCGTCAGATGCCCCGACAACCCGCGCAACAGGATGTGTGCCGGTGCGCCGACATACCTGGGTTCCGACAGCAGGCGCGCAAGTTCTTCGTGATTGGCTGGCTGACCGCACCACCGCCCGGCGCGATACAGCGCGCGGACCAGCGCCGCCGTTCGTTCGGGAAAACGTTCGGCCCATTCGCGCCGGCATCCCAGCACTTTCTCGGGACTGAGATGCCAGATGTCGGTGGTCGCCGCGACGATGCTGCCGACGCCGACCGACACCGCGAGGCTGCTCCAGGGTTCGCCGACGCAGAAGCCGTCGATCTGCCCTTCGCGCAGCGCATCCACCAGCAGCGGCGGCGGCAGCACCACCAGCCGCACATCGCGATCGGGATCGATGCCGACCGCGCTCAGCCAGTAGCGCAGTTCGTAGTTGTGACAGGAGAACGGATACACCATCGCGAACGTCAGCGGCTCTCCCTGGCGTTCGGCGATCACGCGATGCAGCGCGCGGCCCTGTGTCAGTGGATCGGCGCCCGCGGCGGCACCGGCACGTTCCATACGTTGCCACAGTCGCGACGACACCGTGATGGCATTGCCGCCGAGCCCGAGCGACAGCGGTGCGATCATGGGCACGCGCAGATGGCCGATGCCCAGCGTCGAGGCCACCGTCATCGGACCGAGCATGTGCGCGGCGTCGAAGTGACCCACCACCACGCGATCGCGAATGTTGGCCCACGAGGTCTCGCGTACCAGCGTCAGATCGATGCCCTCGTCGCTCGCGAATCCCTTTTCGAAGGCGACCACCAGCGGCGCGCAATCGAGCAGCGGAATGAAGCCAGCCACCACGACCCCGGATGAACTCATTTCAGTAGCCTTGCTGCAGTCACGACGCTCTGCGCCACTTCGCTGATGCGACGGTTCTCGTTCATCGCGGCCTTGCGCAGCAGCGCGTACGCGGCTTCCTCGCTCATGCCCTTGCTGTTCATGAGGATGCCCTTGGCGCGTTCGACCAGCTTGCGCTCATCCAGCGCCGCCCGTGCGTGTTCCAGTTCTTCCCGCAATTTGCTGAACGCATTGAAGCGACTCACGGCCATGTCGAGCACGGCCTTGATGCGTTCCTTCTTCAGCCCGTCGACGACGTAGGCGCCGACACCGGCGTCGACCGCCGCGGCGATCATGTCGGTGTCGGAGCGATCCACGAACATGGCGATGGGACGGCTCACGCAGCGCGATACCTGGAACATCTGCTCCAGCACGTCGCGGTTGGGATTCTCCAGGTCGATGAAGATGACGTCGGGATCGTTGTCCACGATGCGTCGCATGAGGTTCTGCATGTCACGTACGATGGTGACGCGTCGGTAACCCGCTTCGCGCAGCCCGTCTTCGAGAATGGCGGCGCGCATCACGTTCTGATCGACGATCAGGATGTGCAGACCCGCTTCATTGGATGTCTTTTCTTCCGGCATCAGCACCACAGGAGTGCAATTGATATGCCAGCAGACACCATCGCTATCTGATGCGATCTGCCCATGGCGGCCTGCACGAACTTCGTGCGCAAGGCGAGTGAACCTGCTCTCCCGCGGATCAATCGGGCTGCGCACCACGGCTGCTGTCGACGCGAAACCGCAGGATTTCCCTGCATTGGCCTTGGCTGGCACACCAGTTGCACTTCCTGCCGCACAGGATGCGCATCGCTCATCGCGTGCGTATCCACCGAATACGCAGGCCCAGCATCGGGCCTGCCAGGCAACGCCGCCGACTTCCTGCGCGCTTCTACGCATGCGCTCGAGGTCGGTGGCGTTTTTTTTGGGCCGCGATTTCGAGGAGCTGGGTATTCATGGCTGCGACGAGTTGGAACGGGCGAGGGATTCTGGGAGGCATGCTTGCCGCGCTGGCGATGCTGACGGGCAGTGCCGTGCATGGCGCGGGGCTCAAGCTCGAAAAAGAGCAGCTCAAGCTCGGCTTCATCAAGCTGACGGACATGGCGCCGCTCGCCATCGCGTACGAAAAGGGATTCTTCGAGGACGAGGGCCTCTACGTCACGCTGGAGCCGCAGGCCAACTGGAAGGTCATCCTCGATCGCGTGATCACCGGCGAACTCGACGGCGCACACATGCTGGCAGGTCAGCCGCTCGGTGCCACGATCGGCTTCGGCACCAAGGCCGACATCGTCACGGCCTACAGCATGGATCTCAACGGCAACGCGATCACGCTCTCCAACGACGTGTGGTCGCAGATCAAGGCAAGCCTGCCTGCCGATGCGCAGGGCAAGCCGGTTCATCCGATCAAGGCCGATGCACTCAAGCCCGTCATCGAGAAATTCCGGGCCGCCGGCAAGCCGTTTCGCATGGCCATGGTGTTTCCGGTGTCGACGCACAACTATGAGCTGCGTTACTGGCTGGCCTCCGGCGGTATTCATCCCGGCTTCTATTCGCCGAGCGATGTCAGCGGCCAGATCAAGGCCGACGTGCTGCTGTCGGTGACGCCGCCGCCGCAGATGCCGGCGACGCTCGAGGCCGGCACCATCAATGGCTACTGCGTCGGCGAGCCGTGGAATCAGCAGGCGATCTTCAAGAACGTCGGCGTTCCCGTCATCACCGATCTGGAAATCTGGAAGAACAATCCGGAAAAGGTCTTCGGCGTCACCCGGGGCTGGGCCGACAGGAATCCGAACACCCATCTCGCCCTCGTGAAGGCGCTGCTGCGTGCGGGCATGTGGCTGGACGAGAACAATGGCGCGAACCGCAAGGAGGCGGCGCAGATCCTGGCGCGCTCCGAGTACGTCGGCGCCGATTATCGGGTGATCGCCAACAGCATGACCGGCACGTTCGAATACGGTCGCGGCGACAAGCGCAGCCTGCCCGATTTCAACGTGTTCTTCCGCTACTACGCCACGTATCCCTACTACAGCGACGCGGTCTGGTATCTCACGCAGATGCGACGCTGGGGCCAGATTCCCGAGGCGAAGACGGATCAGTGGTATGCCGAGACGGCGAAGCAGGTGTATCGCCCCGATGTGTATCTGAAAGCGGCGCAGATGCTCGTCGACGAGAAGAAGGCGAAGAAGGAGGACTTCCCCTGGACCACCGATGGCTATCGCGCACCGACGCGCGAGTTCATCGACGGCACCGAATACGACGGCCGCAAACCGAACGAGTATCTCGCGAAGTTCGCGATCGGGCTCAAGGGTGAGCAGAAGGTGGAAGGAGGCGGTGTAGTCGGAAAATGAGTGCTGCCCCCATCCTGCCCTCCCCCGCTGCGCGGAGGAGGGAAAGACAACAAGGCGTCTTCTCTGTTCCCTCCTCCGCGCAGCGGGGGAGGGTTAGGGAGGGGGCATTTCCGGAATGCCAGGAGAAAGATCAATGAGTGCAGCTATTTCCCGATCGACCCAACCCCCACCGCAGACGGCGCCGGCCGACGTCGCCGCGCTGCCCGCCGCCAACGCGCCGCAGGTGCGCAAGCCGATTTCGCTCGAGCGGCTGCACGGCGTCATCGACAGCGTCGGCCTGGGGTTCATCAATCCCCTCATTCGTCTCGCGCGCGGCGAGAACCCGCGTGCGCAGGCGCTCGAGCTGTGGCAGCTGCTGGGTGTGCCGCTCTTGGCCATCGCGATCTTCCTGTTCGCCTGGAGCCAGGTGTCGCGCACCATCGAAACCAGTCTCGGCAGAATTCCCGGCCCGGTCGCCGTGTGGCAGCAGACGCAGGCGCTGTGGGCCGATCACA
>CAYWHG010000229.1:0-5813 GCA_964457865.1 uncultured Steroidobacter sp. | reverse complement strand
GTGCGCAGGAACGATCCCCACGCCATGTAGACATTGTTGCTGCGATTGATCTCGATGAAGGGCTGCGCGCTGTTCGCTGCCGGCTTGTCCTGCTTCTCCAGCAGCAGGAAGCTGATGTGACTCTGGTCGTTGTTGTCCTTCAGCAGCTCCTTGAATTTGCGGTTCACGCCGAAGGCGAGCGTCACGCAGGCCTGCTGCTGCGCGGTGTCGAGCAGTTCGCCGTAGAGACTCATGGCCTGATCGCCGCGCCGCGGACTCAGCACGGGCGTGATGCCGGTGACGATCTGCGCCTTGTGTTCCGGAACCGGCGTCAGGGTTTCGACGCTGGCCCGTAGTGTCGCGTTCTTGCTGCGCACGGTCGCGGCATCGTCGCCTGCGGCGCCGCCGGGATCGGACTGCAGCAGATTCCAGTAGTCGCGAAACACCTTCGCGACAGCGGCGCTGCGCACCCAGTGGCCGACATTGGCCTGCCCGTGGATGCCGCCCACCGACAGGTTCGTCGAGCCCGTCCACACCGCGGAGGGTCGTGCTTCCTTTCCCTTGAGCAGCACCATGAACTTGTTGTGCTGGATGCTGGACTTGCGCGCTTCGCGCAGCACGACGGCGCCGCGCGATATCTGCACTCGCCTCAGCATCTCCAGATTGTCGTCGCGCGGAAAGCTGCCGGCGTTCTGCTTGGCATCGAGGATCAGCTTCAGCGTCACGCCGCGGGCCTGCGCCGCACGCAGTTCCAGCGCCATCGGCAGATAGCGGAATTCATAGAAGCAGCCGAGCAGCGTGTCGCCCTTGCGGGCGCGGCGCACGAATTCGAGCATGGCCTCGTCGAGATCGCGGCTCAGCCACTGTGCGGCTTCGACGCGCTTCTCCTCGGTGGGTTGTTCATCGGGCGCCTTGTTGCCGAATTTCCTTTCATAGGCCTGGCTGCTGGCGACGCCGCGATTGAAAAAGATATCGTGGCGGCCCCGCGTGAGCAGCGGTTCGGTGCGCACCTTGATGTGAATCGGTGCGGCGCTGCGATCGATGTTACGGGCGCTACCTTTGAGCGGATGAAAAATGTATTCGTAAGACCGGCCGGGCTTGCCGGTGAAATCGTCCCAGACGAAGCTCTGGACCGGATGGTTGAACGTGCTGACGCTGAGCTGCGGCAGCGGTTGCGGGATCACCGACCGGAAGACCTTGAAGCCGGCCATGTAATACCGCTGCTTTTCGAGGCGGTCGATGCGCTCGACCGCGAAGCCCAGCAGTCCCCGGGTATTGGCCTGCTGCGCATCGATGGCGAAGGACACGGTATTCACGCCCGTCACCGCGAACACCTGGTAGCCGGCCGTCTTGCGCGACTTGAAACGCATGGCGCTGCCTCGGACTGAAGTGTCACGAGCGTCCTCCCGCCCGGACCCGCCAGCCAGTGGCCGGAAGGACGGCGGCGAGGACGGGCTTGCGGTCAGGGAATGTCCCACGGGCCGCAGGTCATGCAAGAACCTGATGCAAGTTGAATGACTCAATACTGCGACCGTGGTGCACAATGGCGCCCGCACGATTGACGGGAATTTGCAATGCCCAGACAGGTTTGTTACCGACTTCAGCGCGCCGCCGCCTGGACCGGCATCGCTGCCGCCGCACTGCTGGCAAGCGCGTGCAGCAAGCCGGAAACGCCGGGCGCTGGCGGCGCCGGCACACCGACCGCGCCGGTCGCGATTCCGGTGATCTCGGCACCGGTCGTGTCGCGGTCGCTCGGAATGCAGATCGAGGCCGTGGGCACCGCCCGCGCCAACGAATCCGTCGACATCACTTCGAAGACTTCCAACATCATCACGGCCATCCGCTTCGAGGAAGGCGACCTCGTGCGTCGCGGCCAGGTGCTGGTCGAACTCGACAGCGCCGAAGCACGCGCCACGCTCGCCGAAGCCCAGGCCGCGCTCACGGACAGCGAAAGTCAGTTCAAGCGCAGTCGCGAACTGTATGCGCAGAAGGCCCTGTCCGAATCGCAGCTGGATCAGATCGATGCGACGCTCAAGGGCAACCGGGCCCGTCTGAACGCGGCCGACGCGCGACTGTCCGACACGGTGATCCGTGCAGGCTTCGACGGTCGCACGGGCTTTCGGCGCGTGAGCGTCGGCAGTCTCGTGAGTCCGGGAACCGTCATCACGACACTGGATGACACCTCGACCATCAAGCTCGACTTCACGGTGCCGGAAACCTACTTCTATCTTCTGAAGAATGGTCTGCCCGTGAAGGCCACATCGGCTGGCCTGCCCAACCAGCCGTTCGAAGGCAAGGTGGCGAACATCGGTTCGCGCATCGACCCCGTGACCCGCTCGGTGACGGTCCGCGCCGAGATCCCCAACCGCAACGGCGCGCTGCGGCCGGGCATGTTCATGACCGTCGTGCTGCAGGGAACCGCGGTACCGACGCTGCTCGTGCCCGAAGCGGCGATCATTCCCGAGCAGGGTCGCATGTATGTGTTCGCGATCGATGGCAACGTCGCCAAACGCCGCGAAGTGAAGATCGGACAACGCCGGCCCGGCGAAGTGGCAATCGTCAGCGGGCTGGAGGAAGGCGAACGGGTCATCGTCGACGGTACGCAGAATGTGCGTGACGGCAGCATCGTGCAGGACGCCGCGGCGGCGCCGACGGCAGTCAGCTCATGAAACTCTCCGAGACTTCAGTCCGCCGGCCGGTGCTGGCCATCGTCATCAGCCTGCTGCTGATCATCTTCGGCCTCGTCTCGCTGGATCGCCTGCCGGTGCGCGAGTATCCCGACGTCGACCGTCCCGTCGTCTCGGTGACCACGCAGTACAACGGCGCCTCGGCGCAGATCATCGAGACCAAGATCACGCAGGTCATCGAGGACTCCATCGCCGGCATCGAGGGCATTCTCAAGATCGAATCCGACAGCCGGGACGAACGGTCGCAGGTGCGCATCGAATTCGACATCAGTCGCGACATGGATGCGGCGGCCAATGACGTGCGCGATCGTGTCGCGCGCGTGCTCACCAATCTGCCGGAAGAGGCCGACCCGCCGGAAGTGATCAAGGCCGACGCCAGCGCCGAGTCGATCATGTTCCTCAACTTCAGCCTGCCGGGCATGACGATGCTCGAAGTGACGGACTACGCCGAGCGCAACCTGGTCGACCGGTTCTCGACGGTGCCGGGCGTCGCCCGCGTCAGCATCGGCGGCGGACGCCGCTATGCGATGCGCATCTGGGTCGATCGCCAGGCGCTGGCGGCACGGCAGATGACCGTGACGGACATCGAAGACGCGCTGCGCCGCGAGAACATCGAACTGCCGGCCGGCCGGCTGGAATCGCAGACGCGCGAGTTCTCGCTGCGCACGGTAGTGGGCCTGGATTCCGAGGAGGATTTTCGCAATCTGGTGATCACGCGCGGTGAAGACGGTCACCTCGTGCGTCTCGGCGAACTCGCGACCGTGCAGCTCGGCGCGGAGAACGAGCGCAGCGACATGCGCCTGAACGGCAAGGCCGGCGTCGGCATCGGCATCGAGGCGCAGTCCAAGGGCAACACGCTCGACATCGTGCGCGGCGTGCGTGCCGAAGTGGAACGCATCCGGCAGACGCTGCCGCCCGGCGCCCTCCTCGCGGTGTCCATGGACAATGGCATCGCCATCGAAGCCGCCCTGCACGAAGTCGTGATCGCCATCGTCTTCGCGCTCATCTCGGTACTCGCCGTCATCTATGCCTTCCTCGGCAACCTGCGCGCCACGCTGATTCCGGCAGTGACGATTCCGGTGTCGATCATCGCGTCCTTCCTGGTGATGTATGCGCTCGGTTATTCGGTGAACGTGTTGACGCTGCTGGGGCTCGTGCTGGCCATCGGCCTGGTGGTGGACGACGCCATCGTGGTGCTGGAGAACGTGCATCGTCGTACCGAACTCGGCGAAGCGCCGCTGGTCGCCGCGGTGCGCGGCAGTCATGAGATCGGCTTCGCCGTCATCGCCACGACGCTGACGCTGGCGGCCGTTTTCGTGCCCATCTCGTTCCTGCCCGGCGATCTCGGACGCCTGTTCCGCGAGTTCGGCTTCACGCTCGCTGCGTCGGTGCTGTTCTCGGCGGTGGTGGCGCTGACACTGACGCCGATGCTTGCCTCCAAGCTGCCGGCCGATGCCCTGAAGCGCGGACGGGTCGCTCATGCGATTGATCACTTCTTCCAGAAGCTGTCGAAACTGTATGACCGGCACCTGCGCTCGCTGATCGCGCGACCCTGGGCCGTCGTTGCCGGCATCCTCGTGCTGTCGGTATTCGGGACACTCACCTTCCGTTCGATTCCCTCGGAGTTTGCGCCGGTCGCCGACGTCGGCCGCGCATTCATCACGATCGAAGGCCCGGAAGGCGCGAGCTTCCAGTACATGGATGACTATGCGCGCCAGCTGGAACAGATCGTATTCCGGGAAATGGAAAAGTACGGCGACATCGATCGCGTCATGATGCGCGTCCCGAATGCCTTCGGCGGTTCGCCCACGGGCGACGTCAACTCGGCACGTGCCATCGTCATGCTCAAGGACTGGAGCGAACGCACGCGCTCGGCCACCGAGATCTCGCAGTCGATCATGGTCGAGGCACAGAAGCTGCCCGGCATTCGTGCGTCGGCTGGACAACCCGGCAGCCTCGGCCGTCGCGGCTTCGGTCAGCCGGTGGAAGCGGTGATCGGCGGCCCCGACTACGAAACGCTGTCGGCCTGGCAGGCGAAGATCCTGCCGCTCGCGCAGGCCAATCCGGGCCTGCAGAACGTCGATACCAGCTACAAGGAACGCAAGCCGCAGATCCGCGTGTTCGTCGATCGTGATCGCGCCGCCGATCTGGGTATCTCGCTGCAAACGGTCGGGCGCACGCTGGAAACCGTGCTGGGCTCGCGCGTCGTGACGCGCTACATCGATCGCGGCCGCGAGTACGACGTGATGCTGCAGGCCAGCGACAATGCTCGGCAGACCGTCACCGACCTCACCAACATCCGCGTGCGTTCGACCCGCACCGGCGAGCTGATCCCGCTGTCGAACGTCGTGAAACTCGAAGAGGTGTCCGGCGCCGTCCAGCTCGCACGCTTCAACCGCCTGCGCGCCGTGGAAATCCGCGCCAGCCTGGCGCCCGGCTACGAGATGGGCGAGGCCGTGAAATGGTTCCAGGATACGGTCGCGAAGGAACTGCCGCCCGAAGCCACGCTCATGTGGGACGGCGAGACGGGCGAGTTCACGCGCAGCGGTCAGCAGCTCTTTTTCACGTTCTTCTTTGCGCTCGCCATCGTCTACCTGGTGCTGGCGGCGCAGTTCGAGAGCTTCGTGCATCCGACCATCATCATGATCACCGTGCCGCTGGCGCTCATAGGCGCCGTCTTCGGACTCAAGCTTTACGGCATGACGATCAACATCTTCAGCCAGATCGCCGTGATCCTGCTGATCGGCATCGCGGCGAAGAACGGCGTGCTGATCGTCGAATTCGCCAACCAGTTGCGCGATCGCGGCCTGGAGTTCACCGAAGCAGTCGTGCAGGCCGCCGTGACGCGGCTGCGCCCGGTGCTGATGACCAGCCTGTGTACCGCCTTCGGCGCCGTGCCGTTCCTGCTCGCCACCGGCGCCGGCGCCGAACAGCGCCGTCCGATCGGCATCGTGGTGTTCTACGGCACGCTCGTGTCCGTGCTGCTCACATTGCTGGCCGTGCCGGCGATCTACTCGATCTTCGCGCGCAAGACCCAGTCGCCGCAGCACGTGAGCAGGCTGGTGGACCGGATGCTGGGCAGCACTCCACCAGCACCGTCGGGCACCGAATCCTGAAGACGGAGCCGCTCTACTCCGTCATCCCCGC
>CAYWHG010000228.1:0-5825 GCA_964457865.1 uncultured Steroidobacter sp. | reverse complement strand
TTCCCCGTGGAGATCTTCTGGTTCTTAGTCCGCTCCCACCGTCCTCTCTGCCGCCCACGCTCGCAGTTCCGCGATTCTTTCCGCCATCACGACCGACAGCGGTCGGGTCGATCGCAGTTCGTTGAGGATGTGCGAGGCGCTGGCCGTCGTGTTGCCGGCGTGTGCCGCGTAGAGCGCGGAGACGACGGCCTGTTCGATCTCGGCGCCGGAGAAGCCCTCGCAGGCGCCTGCCAGTTTTTCGATGTGTTCCTCGCTCAGCGGCAGTGAGCGCTTGCCGGCGTGGATGCGCAGGATGTCGGCGCGCACGGCTGTCTTCGGCAGGTCGACGAAGAAGATCTCGTCGAAGCGACCCTTGCGGATCAGCTCGGGCGGCAGGGAAGAGATGTCGTTGGCGGTGGCGATGATGAAGACGCGCGACTTCTTTTCGGCCAGCCACGTCAGGAAGGTGCCCAGCACGCGCCGTGAGGTGCCGCTGTCGCCGTCGCCGTTGGCGATACCTTTCTCGATCTCGTCGATCCACAGCACACAGGGCGCCATGACATCGGCGGTCGTGAGCGTGTCGCGCAGATTGCGCTCGGACTCACCCAGGTACTTGTTGTGGAGCGCCGCGAAGTCGAGGCGCAGCAGGGGCACCCCATAGATGCCGGCGGCGGCACGCGCCGCGACACTCTTGCCGCAACCCTGAACGCCGAGCAGCAGCAAACCCTTGGGTGGGTCGAGCCGTGGGGCTGAGCCGTCGAACGCCGCGCGGCGTTGCCGGAGCCATTCCTTGAGCCGCGCCATGCCGCCCAGATCGGCGAATTTCGCGGTGTCGTACTCGAAGCTCAGGACGCCGCTGCGGTTGAGCAGGGCGTACTTGGCCTGCATCAGCGCCGGCAGATCGCTCGCCTGCAGCGCGCCATCGTCGAAGATGGCCTGGCGTGCCAGGCGCTCCGTGTCGACGGTGGACAACCCGGCGAGATTCTCGATCAGCAGCTCCAGTGCCTTGCGGTCGGAGCGCACGCGGCTGCCGCTGGTGCGGGACCATTCGGTCGCCACCTTCTCGACGATGTTCTGGCGTTCGGCGCGATCCGGAAACGCCAGATGGAAGCGCGCGACGAAGTGTTCGAGTTCGCGAGGCAGGGACAGTTCGTGGCTGATGAGGACCAGCGTGCGCGGTGTCTTTTCATGGCCCTGACAGATGTCTTTCAGCAGCCGCACATGGATCGGATCGTTCAGGAAGGGATGGAAATCCAGCAGCACGTAGATGCCAGCCTTGTCGGTGGCGCGGACGGATTTCAGGACTTCCGCCGGGTCCGAGTTGTGCTTCTGCGCGCCGCCCAGATCGACGTCGATGCGGCGCAGGCCGTCGGTCACGGTCCACTGGAAGACCGGGGTATGAGACTTTTCCTGAAGCTTGATCGCGAGGCTGGAAAGCAGCGCCAGCGCACGCGGCTCGTCGCGCGTCTCGATCAGCACCAGCGGAATCCGGCTGCGCAGCAGCGTCGCGAGTTCCGTTCGTGTGTCGGGCTGCACGGGTGAAGACATGGGAAATCCCAGTGACGAAAGTGACAAAAGTGACGAAGTGACGAGGGTGCGGCGAATTCCGGGCCTTCGTCACTTCCGTCACCTTCGTGACTTCCGTCACTCAGGTTGAGCATAACGTCACCGCCCCGACGGCCAGCGCGCCGCCGCATAAATCTGCGACACAGTTCTTGCATCGCAGATCATTTTTGATACATTGCGCGCGCCTGTGTAAGAGAGCACTCAGAGTCCTTGGTATCCGCCGCCCGCGGAGCAAGGGTCCCTCGGCAGAGGGATATCGCGAAAGCTGCAAGTGCCGCTCGACCAGAACTTGTGAGAGTGATCGGACGTTTGTTTTGAAGTCTGTTGCTCTTGTTGGCTCGGTTGTTCGGTTCCAAGGCTTTTCGCTAGAGGTGCACCAACAGTGTTGCCACGCGCTGCTCGTCAGACACACACGGTTTCCCCCGCCCACGCCTTCGATTCGACCACGCTCACCGAAAGTGAGATTCGCGGTCTGGCAGCCCGTTTCGGCTCGCCGCTGCTGGTGGTCGATTGCGAGCAGGTGCGTCGGCAATATCACTCGCTGAAAGCCGCGCTCCCCGGCGTCGATCTGCACTACGCCCTGAAGCCGCTGCCGCACGCCGCGGTCGTCGCCTGCCTGCGTGACGAAGGCGCGTTCTTCGATCTCGCCACCACTGGCGAAGTCGAACTGGTGAAGGCGCAGGGCATTGCCGCCGAGCGCTGCATCCACACGCACCCGATCAAGCGCGACAGCGACATCCGCGATGCGCTGCGCTACGGCGTGAAGACCTTCGTGGTCGACAACCCGGACGAAGTCCGCAAGTTCGCCCGCTACAAGAAGCGCGCCGAGCTGCTGATCCGCGTGTCCTTCCGCAGCCCCGACGCCGTCGTCGACCTGTCGCGCAAGTTCGGCTGCGAGCCGGGGGCCGTGCTGGGCCTGATCGAGCAGGCGCGCCGGCTGGGTATTCGCGTGCGCGGCCTGTCGTTCCATGTCGGCTCGCAGGCGACGGAACCGACCAAGTACATCGAGGCCATCCGCGCCTGCACGAACCTGATTGCCGAAGCGGTGCTGGCCGGTCTGCCGTCGCTCGACATCCTCGACATCGGTGGCGGCTTCCCGGTCTCGTACAACGAGGCAGTGACCCCGATCGATGAGTTCTGCCGCCCGATCCGCGATGAACTGACGAAGCTGCCGTCGCATGTGCGCGTCATCGCCGAGCCGGGCCGCTTCATTGCGGCGCCTGCCGCGATCGCGATTTCCAGCGTCATGGGCAAGGCGAAGCGCGACGGTCGCTGGTGGTACTACCTCGACGACGGCCTGTACGGTTCGTACAGCGGCCAGTTGTTCGACCATGCCAGGTACCCGGTGGCGGCGCTGCGCCAGGAAGGCGAGCTGTTCCCGAGCGTGCTGGCCGGCCCGACCTGCGACTCGATCGACGTGATCGACGACGACATCCTGCTTCCCGAACTGGAAGTGGGCGACCTGGTGGTCGGTCGCATGATGGGTGCCTATACCTGGGCGAGCGCGACGGACTTCAATTTCTTCAAGCGCGCCAAGGTCGTGGTCATGCACGAGCGGCCGGTCGATGCCAAGCGCGTCGTGGCCCTGCGCAAGACGGCAGACGGACGCAGCGCGGCCTGAGAGCGGTCGGACGATTGCGATGAGTCAAGGGCCCGGCGCCGCAAGTGCCGGGCCTTTTTTATTGGAAGGGAGTAACGGCAGGCGCAAGACAGAGAGAATGGCCGCAAAAGCGCAAAAGGCGCAAATAGCGGAAGACCGGTCTACTTCGGCTTTGCGCCTTTTGCGGCTATTCTTTTTCCAATGAATCACACGGTTCCGGAAGTCCGCATCGCTGATTTTGTCGCCGGCGCGCGAGAGGCGAGAGGGCTCGTCGTGGTCATCGATGTGTTTCGTGCCTTCTCGGTCGCCTGCTACGCCCATGCCCGGGGTGCCAGCCGCATCATCCCGGTTGCCTCGGTCGACGACGCCCGTGCGCTGCGGGAAAGCATTCCCGGTTCGTTGCTCATCGGTGAGCGCCACGCCCGGCCGTTGCCCGGATTCGATGGAGGCAATTCGCCCACCGAGGTCGAGCAACTCGATCTGCGCGGCCGCACGCTCATCCACACGACGCACTCCGGCACGCAGGGACTGACCGGCGCACAGCAGGCGCAGGAAGTCATCACGGGTGCGCTGGTCAACGCGGCGGCCATCGTGCGCCACATCCGCGCGCGGCAGCCTGAGACGGTCACGATCGTCCGCATGGGGCACGAGGCGCGCGAGCGTTGCGCCGAGGACGATCTGTGTGCCGAGATCCTGTACGAGCGGCTTGCCGGCCGCGAGCCCGACGTCGCCGGCGTGCGCGAGCGATTGCGATCCGCCAGCAGCGCGGTCAAGTTCTTCGATCCCGTGGCGACCTGGGCCCCCGAGCGCGATTTCGAGTTGTGCACCCGGGTCGACGCTTTCGATTTCGTCCTGCAACTGCAGCCGTCGTCACCCGCACCCTTTCTCAAAGCCATCCCAGCCTGATCTGCGAGTTCTCGATGAACCCCGTCCTGCGCACCCTCCTGCTGCTGACGCTCTCGAATGTCTTCATGACCTTCGCCTGGTATGCGCACCTCAAGAATCTCGGCCAGAAGCCGTGGATCATCGCGGCGCTGGCGAGCTGGGGCATCGCATTGTTCGAATACCTGCTGCAGGTGCCGGCGAACCGGATCGGCTACACCGTCATGACGCTGCCGCAGCTCAAGATCCTGCAGGAGGTCATCACGCTGACGGTGTTCGTGCCGTTCGTTCTGATCTACATGCGTCAGCCGCTGAAGCTGGACTATCTCTGGGCATCGCTGTGTATGCTCGGCGCCGTCTATTTCATGTTCCGCAAGTGATGTCATGACGACCGCCATTCATCGACTGGTCGACGCCTGTCGCCGCGGCGGCGATCCGTCGGTCATCACGCGCATGACCTCCGGCTGGGCGGTGATGGGACAGCGGCAGGTGCTGCGCGGTTACTGCCTGCTGCTGCCCGATCCGGTCGTGCCGCATCTCAATGCCTTCGCAGCGGCTGCGCGCGAGCAGTTCATGACGGATGTGTCCACGCTCGGCGAGGCGGTGCTGCAGGCGACGGGCGCGCTGCGGATCAACTACGCGCTGTTCGGCAACCTCGAACCGGCGCTGCATGCACACGTGCATCCGCGCTTCATCGATGAGCCGGAGGCGATGCGGACCGGCAATCCGTGGGTGTACGACTGGTCGCAGGCACCGCTGTTCGACGCCGGGGAGCATGGCGAACTGCGCGACGGGATTCGCCATCACGTGCAGGCGCTGCTGCAGGAGCGCGAACTCGCGCGCTCGGCGCCGGGTGCCCTGCATCATCTGGATCTCACTGTCACCGATCTGCAACGATCCACGGCGTTCTACGATCGCTGGCTGCCGATGATGGGCTTGCGCCGGATCGCCGATTGCGCGGACGGGCCGCTGTGGCGGGGGCAGAAGTTCGAACTGGGACTGCAGCAGGCGAGGACAGCAGCGCCCGCGCACGATCGCTACACGCCGGGCATTCATCATCTGGCGTTCGAAGCACCCGATCACGATGCCGTCGTGCATCTGTACGAGGCGCTGCGACTCGGCGGCGCGACGATCCTGGATGCGCCGGCGGAATATCCGAACTACGCGCCGGGCTACTTCGCCGTGTTCTTTGCCGATCCCGACGGCATCAAGCTGGAGTACGTCTTCACGCCTGGCTAGCCGGACGTGCGTGTTTACACTCGGGCTGTGCGCGGTACACTTTCGCCGGCGTCGCGAGAGGGGAGCGGCGCACCGGACGAGGAGCTGTCAGCGTGCCGGTATCACAAGAGTGCGCATTCATGCGCAGTGCGCATGAGCGAATGCCGGAGTGCTGCTCGATATGCGGATTCAATCGAGCCTTGCCAGTCACGTCACCGAGCAACTGTCGTTTCTCGGCTCGATCTCGAATCGCGTGATTTTCAGCGCGATCGGGATTTTCATCGACGAGCGGCTACTGGGTATCGTCGCGGACGATGTGCTGTACCTGCACACCGGCCCGTCCAATCGCGACGACTATCTGTCGCGCGGCTGCCGCCAGTTCAAGCCGTATCCCAACGCCTACAACCTCACGACCGACCACCACCAGGTGCCGGACGAGATCGTGAATGATCCCGAGCAATTGAAGGTGTGGGGAGAACGCGCCCTGAGCGCTGCCATCGAAGCAGCGCGCATCAAGCAGCTTGCCGGTATCGAACGCTCGCGGCATGCGAAGCAGGCGAGGAAGAAGCGCCAGCAGTAG
>CAYWHG010000227.1:0-5826 GCA_964457865.1 uncultured Steroidobacter sp. | reverse complement strand
TGTTCCCCGTGGAAAATTCTTCTTCCGGGAAATCCTGTTACCTGAACTCCGACCGTACTTCGATATTCCAGTCGTCGAAGAAGTCGACGACGCCCGTGTCGAGCGAGTATTCGGCGCCGACGACGCGCAGGCCTTCTTTTTCGATCATGTTTTCGATGGTCTGTGAGCCGTGCCGCAGATGGGCGGCGGAAGCGCGGATGTTGGCGCGCACGGCATGGTGCGTGAGCGCCTGGTGGTCGTGGCGCAGATCGGTTTCGAGCAGTTCTTCCACCGCCGGGCGCACCCGATCGACGATGGAACGCAGGTTCGGCGAGCGGTTGTCCGAAGGGCGCTCCAGTTCCTCGAGCGTGGCCTGAATGGCGCCGCACATCGAATGGCCGAGCACGATCACGAGGCGCGTCTGATAGCGCTCGACGGCGAACTCGACGCTGCCGATCTGCGAAGGCGCGACGATGTTGCCGGCGACGCGGATGACGAAGAGATCGCCGAGCCCCTGATCGAACACCATCTCCGCGGGGACGCGCGAATCCGAACAGCCGAGAATGATCGCAAAGGGTGCCTGCGCCACGGCTACCTGGCGCCGGCGCGTCTGGCTCGGCATGGTCTGCGTGCTCCAGTCCTCGGACACGAAGCGGCGATTGCCCTCACGCAACCGGTCGAGAGCCTCCTGGGCTGAAATCATGGGCGATCTTCCGTAGCTGGCCAACGAGGCCCGGAGCGATCATACGCGAGCCTGCCTGCCGTGCAGAAGATGGACCGGTGCAGCCGAGGAAGCCGACGCGAATCACCACTGGAACTGGAAGCCCAGATTCCCCTGCAGCGACTCGCTTTCGCTGTCCCCGAGTCCGCGGGCATTGCCGATGCTGAAGTGCATGCGACCCCGACGGGCGAATCGCGCCGTGACACCGGCAGCGACCTCCAGCCAGCTCTCGTCGAACTCGCTGTGGAACACGGTCGCTGCACCGCTGTCGGCGCGGATGGTGGTCTGCGCATCGCCGTCCAGCCCGCTCCAGTAGTTCGCGCGCAGCCAGAGATTCCATCTCGCCGGATCGATGTCGGCCACGAATGACAGGCCGGCGCGGCCGACCACCGTATCGCTGCTCTCGAAGGCGATGTCGGCGCCGACGGTCTGCGCGTCGGACTGCTTGATGTGCTGGGCAATCACCTGCAACTGCGGTTCGACGGAGAAGCGCGATCCGAGGGTGAAGCGGCGGCCGCCTTCGATGGACGCGGCCAACGACCATGCATTGGTGGTCATGCGGGCATCTTCGCGCGGTTCGAGCTGCAGCCCGTCGAAGTATGTCGCGATCAGCGACGAGTCGAGGTACCAGCGTTGCGTGTCGCGATGTGTCAGGTAGGTGCCGATGCTGTAGGCGCGCGCCTGCACTTCGCCGGCGCTCAGGCCGTCGTGGCGCTGCGGATCGGCGCCGAGGAAGCCGATATTCAGCCACAGGCCGCCGCGATCTTCGCGATTGCGACGGGTGTCTACATGGATGTCGGTGCCCATCTGCAAGCCGGTGGTGTCGTAGTCGAAGACCGCGCCGCCATTGCCGGCGTTCTGCTCGCCCGAGCGATGCCACACGCGTGCCCACTGGCAGCCGCCAGCCGTGGCGCCATCGCAGTCCGCCTGCAGCCGGGCGCCTTCGCGATCCTGCAGCGTGCTCACGAGTCCCAGCCCGTAGTGCTGGAAGACCGGCACGAGTGCGGTGGTGAGCGACGCGTTGTCGCGCACCGGCGCGAGCGAGCGCAGATACCAGCCCTGCGGATCGGCATCGTCGCTGCCGCCGTGGAACAGGTCGTAGCGATAGGCGCCGGCCAGCACCGGCGCATCGAGACGGAAGGCGTCGTCGGTCGTGGTTGCGCTGTTGCTGGTTTCGATGACCTGAATGCCGCTGCCGGTGGTGCGCGCGCCAAGCCCCTCCTGATTGAGCACGCGCACGCGCGTGCTGCCTGAGACCGCGCCGCCGTCGATCGCCAGACGATCCGACGCCGAGTCATCGGCGCCCAGCGCAACCCGCAGTTCGAGCAGGCCGTCGACGCCGAGATAGTCGCCGCGAATCACGAGCCGGTCGAAGGCTGACGCGCCGAGCGTCAGCGTGCCCGCATTGCTGACGTTGCCGACGAGCGTACCGCTCGCGCGCAGCGTCGCGCCCGCCGCGATGTCGATGCGCTCCGCCGTCAGGCGCTCGCTGCTGACCAGCGTGCCGGCACCGATGTCGACGCCGGTGGCGAACGCGGCGGGGCCGGACAGCGTCAGCGTGCCGCTGTTGCGCTTCAGCAGATTCTCGAAGCCGGTGACACGCTGCGGATCGAACGTCATGGCGGCGGCATTGTCGATCTGGAGCGTATCGCCGGACCCCTGCGCATCGCCGCCATCGACGCGGGCATCGAGCACGGCGCCATCGCGCAGCGTGAACAGATCGTTGCCTGCGCCCAGGTTGATCGTGCCCGTCCCGGACAGCGTGCCGAGCAACAGCAGCGAGTCGGCGCCGCTGCTGCCGAAGTAACTTCCCTGCACGTTCAGGGTCGCGCCCTGCGCCACACCCGTCGAACGCACGCCGATCACGCGGCCGGTCGCGGCAATGTCGAACGTGCCGGCGACGACGCCGACATGATCGAAGCTCGACGCCTCCGGTCCATTCAGATTCAGCACACCCACGCCGCGCTTCAGCAGCGACTGGAAGCCGGTCACGGCGCCGAGATCGGCCGCGACCGCGAGATCCGTATTCAGGGTATTGGCGCCTGCGCCGCCCGACACTGCGCCATCGATGCGCGCACCGTCGCGAACCGTGAGCGTGTCGTCACCATCGCCGAGATCGAGACCGCCGGTCGACAGCGTGCCCGCGACATCGAGCAGATCGGCGCCGGCGCCGAGCGTGCCGCCGGCGTTCAGCGTGGCACCCGCGTCGATACGGATGCGGTTGCTGCCGGCGCTGCCGGTCAGCGCGGTCGCGATCGCGTTGCCGGCAATCGTCAGGCTTGTGTCATCGCCGAGCGCCAGCATCGAGGACTGCAGCGAATCGTTAACGATCAGTGTGCCGCCGCCGACGGTGACCGCGGAGAAGGACTGCGCGCCGAGCAGCGTCGCGACACCGGCATTGCGCTTCTCCAGCACCTCGAAGTCGTACGTGCCCACGCCGTCGAACGAGAGCGCCGCTGCATTGTTGATGACGATGGTGTCACCACTGCCGAGGCCGCCGCCGATGCGGCCCGTAATCGCGAAGCCATCGTTCAGCGTCAGCGTGTCGTCCCCGGCGCCGAGGTCGATGAGGCCCGCACCGGACACGGTGCCGGAGAGCATCATCGTGTCGTTGCCGGCGGTGCCGAAATAGCTGCCGTCGACCTGCAACGTGGCGCCGGCCGCAACTGCTGTCGCCGCGGGATCCACCGTGGCCGTGCCCGCCACGTGCAGCGTTCCCGCAGCCACTGTCACCGAATCGAATATGGACGTCGCGGCGCCGTTGATATGCAAGGTGCCGACGCCGGATTTCACCAGCGACTGGAATCCCGTGACCGCGCCGAGATCGGCGCGGCCGGCGATGTCGGTATTCAGCGTGTTGTTGCCTGCGCCGCCGGCAACCGTGCCCTCGATGCGCGAGCCGTCGTGGAGGATCAGCGTGTCGTCGCCATCGCCGAGACTGAATACGCCGGCGCCCGTGTCGAGCGTGCCGGCAACGTCGAGCAGGTCCGCGCCGTCGCCAAGATCGCCACTCGCATTCAGGGTCGCGGCACTGCCGATGACGATGCTGTTGCTGCCGGCGCTGCCATTGATGACGGTGGGAGCCACGGTGCCGCGCACATCGAGCGTCGTTGCGTCGGCCAGGGCAATCGTCGGCGTGATGAGCGAGCCGGCCACCGCAAGCGTGCCCGCGGCGAGGTTCGTCTCCAGCGCATATATATGTGCGCCCGTGAGTTCGGCAACGCCTGCGCCCGACTTGACCAGGCGCTCGAAGCCGGCAATCGCCGGGCCGCCCAGCGCGAACGCATTCGTGTTGTCTATGACCAGCGTATCGGCCAGCGTCTGCGAGCCGCCATTCACCGTTGCCTCGAGCACGGCGCCATCGCGCAGCGTCAGCACATCGTCGCCGTCGGCGAGATCGATGGTGCCCAGTCCGGCAACCGTTCCCGCCACTTCGACTGCATCCGAGCCGGCACTGCCGCGATAGCTGCCATCGACCCGCAGCGTGGCGCCGCTGGCGACGGTCGTGCTGGTAACGGCATCGACGCGGCCGGCCGCAGTGACATGGAGCGTTCCCTCACTCGCCGCTACGCTCGCGAAATCGGACGCCGCGGGACCATTGATGTTGAGCGTGCCGGAACCCGTCTTGACCAGCGACTGAAAGCCCGTGACGGCGCCGAGATCGGCAACGCCGGCAATCGCCGTGTTGAACGTGTTGTTGCCGCCGCCGCCGGCGACGGTGCCGAGGATCGTCGTGCCGTCGTGAATGATGAACGTGTCGTCGCCATCGCCCAGACTCAGCACACCGGCACCGGTATCGAGCGTGCCCTCGACATCCAGCAGATCCGCGCCGTCGCCGAGATCGCCGCTGGCGCTCAGGATCGCGGCACTGCCGACGACGATACTGTTGCTGCCGGCACTGCCGCCGATGACGGTGGAGGCAACGGTCCCGCGCACGTCGAGTGTCGTCGCATCAGCCAAGGCGATCGACGGCGTTGCGAGCGAACCGGCAACCACGAGCGTGCCGGCCGCGATGCTCGTGTCCATGGCGTAGGTGTGCGCGCCGGTCAGATCGGCCGTGCCCGCGCCCGACTTGATCAGGCGTTCGAAGCCGGTAATTGCCGTGCCGGCCAGCGTAAAGGCATTGGTATTGTCGATGATCAGCGTATCGGCCAGCGTCTGCGAACCACCGTTGACCGGCGCATCGAGCACGGCACCCTCGTGCAGCGTCAGCACATCGTCGCCGCCGGCCAGATCGATCGCGCCGCTGCCGGACACCGTACCCGCGATATCCCAGGCATCGTCTCCCGCGCTGCCGCTGAAGCTGCCGTCCACGCGCAGGGTCGCGCCGCTGGCGACAGACGCCGCCGTCACGCCGCTCACGTTGCCTGTCGCCGTGATCTCGAGCGTGCCGTCGTCGACATCGATACTGGTGAAACCGGTGACCGTGTTGCTGATTGTCAGGTTGCCCGTGCCGAGCTTGTCGAGTTGCTGGAACGAGCTGATGGCGGCGAGGCTGGCCACCGTTGACACATCCATCTGCAAGATATTGATGCCGCTGCCGCCCGACACGCTGCCGACGATGCTGGCGCCCTCGCGCAGGATGAGGGTGTCGTCGTCTGCGCCCAGATCGAGCGTACCCGCGCCGGTGTTGAGCGTGCCCGCGAGATCGAGCACATCGCTGCCGGCACCGAGATTGCCTGTCGCCCGCAACAGGCCCGTGCTGCCGACGATCAGTGTGTTCGCATCCGCGCTGCCGGTGATCGTCGTGGGAGCCGCGGCCGCGGCGCTCACGGTCCCCTGCACATCGAGGATCGAGCCGAGCGCAAGTACCGGCGTCGTGAGCGAACCGGTCACCTGCAGCGTTCCGGCAGTCACATTGGTCGCATTCGCGGCGACGGCGCCGCCCAGCTGCGTCGTGCCGGTACCGGACTGATTGAGCGTTCCCGTCCCGGTGATCGTGTTCGCGACATTCAGCGTGCCGGAGCGCTGGAAGGTCAGCGTCGCATTGTTGGTGATGTCGCCGCTGCCGAGCGTGCCGCTCGTGCCGCCATTGCCGATCTGCAGCGTGCCCGCGCTGATCGTGGTGGTACCCGCATAGCTGTTGTTGCCGGCGAGGATCGTCGTGCCGGTGGCGGACTTCGTCA
>CAYWHG010000226.1:0-5911 GCA_964457865.1 uncultured Steroidobacter sp. | reverse complement strand
CGGATACGCCGAATCATCCGGTCAGCGTCGGGCCGATCCGGCTCGATCCGGCAACGTTCGATGTCACGCTTTCCGGCCAGTCGATCCGTCTCACCGGCACGGAGCTGCGGCTGCTCGAAGTGCTGATGCGTGCCGTCGGCCAGGTGCAGTCGCGCGAATCGCTCACCGAACGCGTGCTCGGACGGCGGCTGACACCGTACGACCGCAGCATCGACACCCACGTCAGCAACCTGCGGCGCAAGCTCGGACTCGGTGAGAACGGTCTGCCGGAGATCCGCAGCATCCGCGGCGCCGGTTACGTGTTGATTTCCTCGAACGAGGCGCGCACCGAGCAGGCGTCGTGAGAACGCTGTTCCTGCGGATCTTCCTGTCCTTCTGGGCGGCGATGCTGCTCGTGCTGCTGTCGACGGCCGGTATCGCGTGGTACCGGCTGAGCCAGGTGCAGAACATCAGTATCCGCAAGCTCGGCGAGGATGCCGAAGCGGCGCTGTACGCCGGCGGCGTGCCGGCCATGCAGCGCTGGCTGGCCGAAGTGCAGCGGCGCTACCCCGGCCGCGGCATCTATGTCGTGGGCCAGGACGGCGAGGACATTCTCGATCGCGCAATGCCGCGGGCGCTGAGCGGCTATGCGCGCCGCATGCGCGAAGCGGGTTTCTTCGGCGTCGGCGTCGTGCCGAGCCGGCGCAACGATCCGCTGCTGCTGACGCCGCTGTTCACCGACCGCGACGGTTCCGTCTACACCGTGATGATCGATACGGCCGACTGGCCGGTCTCGGCGCTGCGCGATACCGACGTGCGCCTGCTGCTGCTGGCGTTTGCGCTGGTGGTGAGCGGACTGGTGTGCTGGTGGCTGGCGCGCTATGTGAGCAAGCCCGTGGTGCGGCTGCAGGCCAGCGCGCGCTCGCTGGCGGCCGGCAATCTGGATACGCATGTCGGCGAGGATTTCTCGCGGCGCCGCGATGAACTGGGCGTGCTGGCGCGCGACTTCGACACGATGGCGGATCACCTGCGCGTGCTGATCGCTTCGAAGGAAACGCTGCTGCGCGCGATGTCGCACGAGCTGCGCTCGCCGCTCGCACGCCTGCGCGTGGCCCTCGGGCTGGCGCGTCGCGACGGTGCCGACCTGGTGCGCCAGTTCGATCGCATCGAACTCGAAGCCGAACGCCTCGACACCATCATCGGCCAGATGCTGCAGCTGTCGCAGTTGCGCGTCGTCGAACACAGTCTGCCGCGTCAGCCGCTGGATCTCACCGGCCTGATCAGTGAAGTGGTCGAGGATGCACGGCTGGAGGCGAGCGCCGCCGACAAGCGCGTCGAATGGCAGGCGGGCCCGCCGGTGGGCATCGACGCCGATCACGACCTGATACGCAGCGCCATCGAAAACGTCCTGCGCAATGCGGTGCGGTTCACGGGGCGCGGCACGGCGGTGGAAGTCTCGATGGCGGGCGCCGGCAGCGACATCCATATCGACATCGACGATCACGGTCCGGGCATTCCCGAGCCCGATCTCGAACGCGTGTTCGAGCCGTTCTTCCGTGTGGCCGAATCGCGCGACCGCGATTCCGGCGGCACCGGTCTCGGCCTCGCCATTTCCTCGCGCATCATCGATCTCTACGGCGGCAAGGTGCGCGCCCGCAACCGGCCCGGTGGCGGGCTGAGCGTGACGATCTCGCTGCCGCTGGAAGTTTCAGCCGCCGTGTGACTGCGTCGTGCGGCGCGTGAGCGCCAGGCTGCGCAGCAGCGAGGCACGATCGCGGATCGCGGCCACTTCCGCCTCGCTCGCTCCCGTCGATTCGAGCAGCACGCCCTGCATGTCGAAGCGCAGTTCGATCTGCGTATCGCCGAGCAGCGCGCCGCCGCGGTAGTGCAGCAGGCGCGCGCCGCTGAATTCGTACTCTCCCTGCACCGTGCGCGCGGCATCGGGCTTGCGTGCTTCGGCGATGCGCTTGATCTGTGTGCCGTCGAAGTGCGCCGTGTAAGTGGTGTCCACGCCGCCGGCTTTCACGTGCGCACGCAGCGTATTGGCGGGATCGAGCGACCAGTCGTCCTGTGTCGCGGGCGGTTCGCGCTTCGAACAACCGGCGAGCAGGCCGACGGCGAGCAGCAGCGCGCATCCTGCGTGAACTGCCTGGGAGAGAGCGATCGAAGTCTGCGTATGGCGACGCGGGCTGAACATAATTTGTCCGTTCTGGGCAATTGTTGTGCGCCTGAACGACCATGCCACAGTCGACGACGATGTGACCAGTGGCTGCGCCGCGCGAACGTGACTCAGCTCACGCGGTGCGTCGAGGCAATCCTCTACGCTGGCCGCGTCGATCGTACTCAATGAACGCAGGGAGAATTCGATGAGCGCCGCCGGTTCGCAGGTTCGTCAGGGTGCTGCCAGTGCAGCGCGCGCTCCGGCGCCGCAGCAGGCTGCTCCGCGCGCTGCCGCGCGTTCGGCTCCCATGTATGCGTTCGTGTCCTCGGACGTCGAGGACGAGTTCAAACTGAATCTCAACGACATTCCGCGCCAGCGCGCGACACTCGAAGTGGAAGGCCTGAAGCCCTCGCTGTTCAGCCGTCTGCTGGAGATGGTCGCGCCCATCGGCAAGTAGTTCGCGGCCGGCTGAAGCCGGCCCCACACACTTGAATCGGTGGCGTGATCACGGGCATCGTTGCGCGATGCTCCGTGCCCTTCGCCTTCTGCTGCTGCTCCCGCTCGCCGTCTGTGCGCGTGCCGACGATCTGCATTTCGCCGATCCGCAGCACGATGCCCGCGAGGTCGTCGATCTCATGGCGCAGCGGCTGGAACTGATGCAGTTCGTCGCGGCCTGGAAGCACGCGAAGACCCTGCCGATCGCCGATCCCGCCCGCGAAGCCGTCGTGCTCGATGCCACGGTCGAGCGCGCTGCGGCACTCGGTATCGAATCTGCATCGGCCCGTGCCCTGTTTGCGTTACAGATCGAGCTCGCCCGCGATGTTCAGTCCCGCTTGATCGAGGACTGGAAGCGCGGCGCGTCGCCGCCGGCACCGCTGCGTGACCTCGGCAGCGATCTGCGTCCCGCGCTCGATGCGCTGGGTTCGCGTCTGCTGCTGCAGATCCATCTCGCGCTGCCGGAGTTCGAACGCGCCGACTTCGCCGCGCGCAATCGCGATCTTGCCGGCCGTCTTGTGCCGTATGTGAGCGAAGCGCAGGCAGCTCAGCTCGTACAGGCACTCGGCGGCCTGCGGCGCACGGCCGGCCCGACGTTGCCGCGCCTGCAGGCCAGCGGCGTGCTGCGGATCGGCATGACGGGCGACTACGCTCCCTTCAGCAGCGATGCGGGCGGCCAGCTGGCCGGTGCCGATGTGTCGATGGCTGTCGATCTCGCGAAGGCGATGGGATTGCGGCCGGTGTTCGTGCACACGACCTGGTCGACGCTGATACCGGATCTGCGCGCGGGAAAGTTCGATCTGGCGCTGAGCGGTATCAGCATCACGCCGGAGCGCGCCGCGGTGGCGGCGTTCTCGCTGCCCTATCAGCACGGCGGCAAGACGCCCATCGTCCGCTGCGGCCGGCAGGCGGATTTCGACACCGTCGAGGAAATCGACCGCGCCGGCGTGCGGGTGGTGGTGAATCCCGGCGGCACCAACCAGCAGTTCGTGCGCGAACGTCTGAATCACGCACAGATCACGATTCATCCCGACAACCGCAGCATCTTCGAGGAGATCGCGGCCGGCCGTGCGGATGTCATGGTCACCGATGATGTCGAGGTCGAGCTGCAGGCACGCAAGCGTCCGGGCGTGCTGTGTCGCGCTACGCCGTCGACCTTCACGAAAAGCGACAAGGCCATTCTGCTGCCCCAGGACGCTCCGTTCGTGGCGCGGGTCAATCAGTGGCTCGGCGGCGAAATCGCTGCAGGTGCCGTGCAGCGGCGACTGGAAGCGGCGTTGTCCGGATCGCTGCAATGACCGGCGCGCCGCCGCGGTTGGCCGGTGCCGGGGTCGCCGTTGACCGGCGGGCCCTTGGGACGCGCCGCGACTCCGGTATCCTTGCGACGCTGGCAATCTGAGATTTCGCTGTCACTGGAATTCACCGGGAGGTTCTGCGCATGGGCTGGATCATCTTGATCGTCGTCGTGGGCGTGCTGCTCTTCTTCGTCTCGATCTACAACCGGCTGGTGACGGCCCGCAATGGCTACAAGAATGCGTTCGCGCAGATCGACGTGCAGCTCACGCGTCGCTACGACCTGATTCCCAACCTGGTCGAAACCGCCAAGGGCTACATGAAGCACGAGCGCGAGACGCTCGAAGCGGTGATCACGGCGCGCAACGCGGCGATGAGCGGCCTGAAGAGCGCGGCTGCCAATCCGGGAAATCCTGCCGCCGTGCAGCAGCTCGCCGGTGCCGAGAATGCGCTGACCGGCGCACTCGGGCGCCTGTTCGCGCTGGCCGAAGCCTACCCGGATCTCAAAGCGAACCAGAACATGATGCAGCTCTCGGAAGAGCTCACCAGCACCGAAAACAAAGTCGCGTTCGCGCGCCAGGCGTTCAACGACGCAGTGATGGGCTACAACAACACGCGCGAAGTGTTCCCCAACACCGTCATCGCCGGCATGTTCGCCTTCTGGCCGGCGCAACTGCTGGAAATCGAAGCACCCGAGAAGCGCGCGGTGCCGAAGGTGACGTTTACCTGAAGGCGCTAGGCGCTAGGCGCTAGGTGCTAGCCTGCAATGTGATGTGCAAGGGTTCCGGTTCTTTTCCGACTAGTCCCTGGTGCCTAGTCCCTAGGGCCTTCTCATGAACTTCTTTCAACGTCAGACCGAAGCCCGGCGCCTGTCGCGGCGGCTCGTCGCGCTGTTCGTGCTGGCGATCGTGGCGGTGGTCGTCGCCGTGGATTTCGTGCTGTTCACGGTGCTGGCGTCGGTGCAGCCGGGCGCGGAAGGGCTCACGTTTGTGAATGCGCAGTGGCTGCGCGCGCATCCGGGCATCGTGTTCGTCACGACGCTGAGCGTGATCGGCGTCATCGGCCTGTCGAGCCTCTACAAGACCGTGACGCTGAATGGCGGCGGCGGTGTCGTTGCACGATCGCTGGGCGGTGTGCGCGTCTCGCCTGACACCACCGATCCGCTGCAGCGACGGCTGCTGAATGTCGTGGAAGAAATGTCGATTGCGGCGGGCGTGCCGATGCCGGAGGTGTACCTGCTGGAACAGGAGTCCGGCATCAATGCCTTTGCGGCCGGACACAACGCGGCGAATGCCGCGATCGCCGTGACGCACGGCACGCTCACCACCCTGAATCGCGCCGAGCTGCAGGGCGTGATCGCACACGAGTTCAGCCACATCCTCAATGGCGACATGCGGCTGAACGTGCGCCTGATGGGATTGATTTTCGGGCTGCTGGTGATTGCGCTGATTGCGCGCACCGTCCTGCGCTTCGCGCCGCGCGGCCGCAGCAGCAAGAAGGGCGGCGGCGTGGCCTTCATCCTGATCGCGGCGGGCGTCGTGCTGGTGGTCGGTTATGTCGGTCTGTTCTTCGGCCGTCTGATCCAGGCGGCGGTGTCGCGCAGCCGCGAATCGCTGGCGGATGCCTCGGCGGTGCAATTCACGCGCGATCCGCTGGGATTGCGCGGCGCGCTGGTGAAGATCGGCGCTGGCGAGTCGGGCTCGCGCATCGGCAATCCGGAGGCCGAGGAAGTCGCGCATATGCTGTTCGCGCCCGGTGTGTCGCGATTCTTCGCGACGCATCCGGCGCTCGAAGATCGCCTCAAGGCCATCGATCCGCGCTTCGACAAGCGCGAGTTTGCCGACATGCGCGCGAAGCTCGTTGCGCAACGACAGGCTGCCGAGGAATCGGCCATCGAGGAAGTGGCATCGGCGGCGCAGCGACTGGAATCGCTGATCACGATTCCCGCCGCCGCGGGCGCCATGGCCGGCCTCGTCGGCAATC
>CAYWHG010000225.1:0-5995 GCA_964457865.1 uncultured Steroidobacter sp. | reverse complement strand
GGCGGTACGCACGGACCCGCCATCGCCGGCTGGTTGTTGCTTGTCGAGTTCATTTTCACGCTGGTGATGGCATTGAAATGCTATCCGCTGCAGCCCGGTGGTTTGCTGGTGATCGAGGCCATCGCCATCGGCCTGGCGTCTGCCGAATCGGTGTACGCAGAGACGGTTCGGGCCTTCCCGGTCATCCTGCTGTTGATCTTCATGGTGGCGGGCATCTACTTCCTGCGCGAGCTGCTGCTGTTCTCGTTCACGAAAATCCTGCTCGGCATCCGTTCACGGGTGGGGTTGTCGCTGATGATGTGCATGACCACGGCGCTGCTGTCGGCGTTTCTCGATGCACTGACGGTGGTGGCCGTCGTCATCACGGTCGGCGCGGGGTTCTATGCCGTATTTCATCGCTTCGCGACCGGAGAGGAGGCGGCCGATGGCGTGGAGCCGGAGCTGTATCGCGGCGACCTGGACGCATTCCGTGCATTTCTGCGCGGGCTCATGATGCATGCCAGCGTCGGTACCGCGCTGGGCGGTGTGACCACGATGGTCGGCGAGCCGCAGAACCTGCTGATTGCCGAACAGGCGGGCTGGAACTTCGAGGATTTCTTCCACTTCGTTTCGCCAGTATCGATGCCGGTGCTCGCGGTCGGCCTGCTTACGTGTGTCTGTGTCGAGAAGTTTCGATGGTTCGGCTATGGAACGGCATTGCCGGCCAGCGTGCGGCAGGTTCTGGAAGAGCACGATCGCCGTGCATCCGCGGCACGTACCGCTCGCGACCGCGCCGTGCTGGTCGTGCAGGCGGTGGCGGCAATCCTGCTGGTCTGTGCGCTCGCCCTGCATGTGGCCGAGGTCGGACTCATCGGCCTGCTGATCATCGTGCTCACGACGGCGTTCAACGGCATCACCGATGAACATCGTCTCGGCCGGGCCTTCGAGGCGGCCTTGCCTTTCACGGCGCTGCTGGTCGTTTTCTTTGCGGTCGTTGCCGTGCTGCACGACCAGCATCTGTTCGAGCCGCTGATCTCCCTGGCCCTGGCCCACGAAGGCAAGACCCAGGTAGCGCTGTTCTACATCGCCAATGGCCTGCTCTCGGCCATCAGCGACAACGTGTTCGTTGCGACGATCTACATCACCGAGGTGAAAGCTGCGCTGCTCCAGGGCGTGATCACCCCAGCGCAATTCAACGATCTGGCGGTCGCCATCAACACCGGTACCAATATTCCCAGCGTGGCCACGCCCAACGGCCAGGCGGCGTTCCTGTTCCTGCTGACGTCGGCGCTGGCGCCATTGATCCGCCTGTCCTATGGCCGGATGTGCTGGATGGCGCTGCCGTATACGGTGTCGATGAGTTTGACGGGGCTGCTGGCGGTCATATTCCTGCTGTGATCGCCCTTTTGGGCAGGTCTTCCAGTGATTCGCGTCGCTATTTTTGCAATCCGTCTGTGGCATTCTTCCGGCCCCGACAGCGGGTGGCGCGGGGCTGCCGGCTTCAACAACAACCTTTGACAAGGAGTACAGCGGTCACACACTCAGCGGACGGGCGCTCGTGCCAGTTCGTCAGATCAGCCTGTGTGGCATCCGCTTTCCACGTTCATGTCTCAATTCAGTCTTCGCGAATGCAAGCTGGCCGTCGTCGGTCTGGGCTATGTCGGATTGCCGCTGGCCGTTGAGTTCGGCAAGCACTACAAGACGGTCGGGTTCGACATCAAGGCCGCGCGCGTCGCGGAGTTGAAGAAAGGAAAGGACAGTACGCTGGAGGTTGAACCGGCCGAGTTGCGTACCGCGAAGCACCTGCGCTACTCCACCAGCATCAAGGATCTGCGCGCCTGCAAGGTATTCATCGTGACGGTGCCGACACCGATCGATGACTACAAGCGTCCGGACCTGCGTCCCATCGAAGGCGCCAGCCACCTGATCGCCCAGGTTCTGAAGAAGGGCGATATCGTGATTTTCGAGTCCACGGTGTATCCGGGGTGTACGGAAGAAATCGGGGTGCCGATTCTGGAGCGCGAGTCCGGACTGAAATTCAATGTCGATTTCTTCGCGGGTTACAGTCCCGAGCGCATCAATCCAGGCGACAAACAGCATCGCCTGCCCACGATCAAGAAAATCACGTCGGGCTCGACGCCCGAAGTGGCCGACTTCGTCGACAGTCTCTATGCCAGCATCATCACTGCAGGCACGCACAAGGCGTCGAGCATTCGCGTTGCCGAGGCGGCGAAAGTCATCGAGAACACGCAGCGCGACGTCAACATCGCCCTGATCAACGAACTTGCCCTGATCTTCAATCGTCTGGGCATCGACACCGAAGAGGTGCTGCTGGCTGCCGGAACGAAGTGGAATTTCCTGCCTTTCCGCCCTGGCCTGGTCGGTGGCCACTGCATCGGTGTGGACCCGTACTATCTGACGCACAAGGCGCAGGAAGTCGGCTACCACCCGGAGATGATCCTGGCGGGCCGCCGGCTCAACGACAACATGGCGACCTACGTAGCGGAGCGTGTCGCGCAGCTCATGATCCGCAAGCGAATCCATGTGAAGGGTTCGCGCATCCTGGTCATGGGGCTCACGTTCAAGGAGAACTGTCCCGACCTGCGCAACTCGAAGGTCGTCGACGTCATCAAGGAGCTGAAGAAGTACGGCGCCAAAGTGGATGTGTACGATCCGTGGATCGATTCAAAGGAAGCGATGCACGAGTACGGAATCAAGCCGGTGCGCAAGCCCGGGAAGGGCGTCTACGACGCCATTGTGCTTGCCGTGGCGCACAATGAATTCAAGGAAATGGGGGCTGCCGCCATTCGTGGCTTCGCCAAGAAGCCGCATATCCTGTACGACATCAAGTATGTCTTCGAGACCAAGGCGGTGGATGGCAGGCTGTAAGCCGTCGGATGCCATGACGGAAATTGCTACGTTCCTTTTTTGTTTTTGCCAATCGCTGATTCTTCATGAAAATTCTAGTTACCGGCGCTGCCGGGTTCATCGGTTTCCACGCAGCGCAGATCCTCCTGGATCGCGGCGATGAGGTCGTCGGTCTCGACAATCTCAATGATTACTACGATGTCTCACTCAAGCAGGCGCGTCTCGACATCCTGAATGGCTATCCGCGTTTCCGTTTCGTCAAGCTCGACCTGGCCGATCGCTCCGGCATGGCCGCGCTGTTCGAGCGCGAGAAGTTTCACCGCGTCATCAACCTGGCCGCGCAGGCGGGTGTGCGTTATTCGATCAAGAATCCGCTCGCTTATATCGACAGCAACGTCGTCGGCTTCGCCAACGTGCTGGAGGGCTGCCGGCACAACGGGGTCGAACATCTGGTGTATGCGTCCACCAGTTCGGTCTACGGTGCGAACACTGCGATGCCTTTCTCCGTGCATCAGAACGTGGATCATCCGCTGTCGTTCTACGCCGCAACGAAGAAGGCCAATGAGTTGATGGCACATACCTACGCGCATCTGTATGCGTTGCCGGTGACCGGGCTGCGCTTCTTTACGGTCTATGGCCCGTGGGGCCGACCGGACATGGCGCTGTTCATGTTCACCAAGAACATTCTGGAAGGCCGACCGATCGACGTATTCAACTACGGAAAACACCGGCGCGACTTCACGTTCATCGACGACATCGCGCAAGGGGTCGTACGGTCGATGGACCGCGTGGCGACGGGCAATCCAGACTGGAACAGCGATGAGCCCGATCCGGCCACCAGCAAGGGGCCGTATCGCCTCTACAACATCGGCAACAACGAGCCGGTCGAACTGATGCGCTACATCGAGTTGATCGAGCAATGCCTCGGCAAGAAGGCGCAGAAGAATCTGCTGCCGTTGCAGCCGGGCGATGTGCCCGATACGTTCGCCGATATCGACGACCTGGTGCGCGATGTGGGCTACCGGCCCTCCACATCGGTCGAGGCCGGAGTCGAAAAATTCGTGCGTTGGTACGTCGATTACTACAAGGTCTCCTAGCATGGCCCGCAGAAGAGAACTCGTCACCAATCGTCGCATCCGCATCGCCGTGGTGGGGTGCGGGCGCATTTCCCTCAATCACTTCAATTCCATTGAAGCCCAGAAGGATCAGCTGCAGCTCGTGGCTGTCTGCGATACCGACCCGCAGGTGCTGCGAGCGGCGGAGAGCAAGTACCAGGTCACGGGCTTCGATTCGCTGGATGATTTGCTGCACGGGTCGGATGCCGATCTAGTGGTGCTGTGCACGCCGAGCGGCATGCACCCGGCCCAGGCCATACAGGTGGCGCGTGCGGGCAAGCATGTAATGACCGAGAAGCCGATGGCGACCCGCTGGACTGATGGCCTGCGAATGGTGCGCGAATGCGATGAAGCCGGCGTGCGACTGTTCGTCGTCAAACAAAATCGCCGAAATGCGACGCTGCGCCTGCTGAAGACGGCGATGGAGAAGCGGCGTTTCGGTCGCGTCTACATGGTCACCATCAACGTGTTCTGGACGCGTCCGCAGTCGTACTACGACACGGCGAAGTGGCGCGGCACGTATGAATTCGACGGCGGCGCACTGATGAACCAGGCGAGCCACTATATCGACCTGGTCGACTGGCTGATCGGGCCGGTGGAAAGCGTTCAGGCCTACGTCGCCACACTCGCGCGCGACATTCAGGTCGAAGACACCGCCACCGTGGGCGTGCGCTGGCGCTCCGGCGCGCTGGGCTCAGTCAACGTCACGATGCTGACGTATCCGCGCAATCTCGAAGGCTCGATCACCATCATCGGCGAGAAGGGCACCGTCCGGGTCGGCGGCGTGGCAGTGAACGAGATCCAGACGTGGGAGTTCGAAGACAAACAGCCGGAGGACGAGGCCATCAAGTCCGCCAACTACGAGACCACGTCGGTCTACGGGTTCGGGCATCCGCTGTACTACAACAATGTCATCAAGGTGCTGCGCGGCGAAGCCGATCCGGAGACGGATGGTCGCGAAGGACTGCGTTCGCTGGAATTGCTGATCGCCAGTTACCTGTCAGCGCGCGATGGCCGTCGTGTGGCGCTGCCGCTCGAGTTCTGACCATGGCTACGCAAGTGCATTCGACCGCGATCGTCGACGAGGGCGCCAGCGTCGGCGACGGCACTCGCATCTGGCACTGGGTGCACGTCAGCGCCCAGGCGAAGATCGGCAAGGGTTGTTCGCTCGGCCAGAACGTCTACGTGGGCAATCGCGTCAACATCGGCGACAACGTCAAGATCCAGAACAACGTGTCCGTTTACGACAACGTTACCCTGGAAGACGACGTGTTCTGCGGTCCCAGCATGGTGTTCACGAATGTGTACAACCCACGCTCCGCGGTCACGAGAAAGGACGAGTATCGCAACACCCTGATCAAGCGCGGCGCGACGCTGGGGGCGAACTGCACGATCGTTTGTGGCGTCGTCGTGGGCGAGAATGCCTTCGTAGGCGCAGGCAGCGTGATCAACCGCGACGTTCCGGCGTTCGCCCTCATGGTGGGCGTCCCTGCGAAACAGATCGGTTGGATGAGCCGCTTCGGCGAGCGTCTGTCATTGCCGCTCACCGGCAATGCTGAAGCCACCTGTCCGCATACGCGGGATCGATACGTCCTGGAAAACGGCGTCTGCCGGCTCGTGAACGCCTGAATCGAACGGACTCCATCACGGGCGTTGCCCCGGTCGTCACAAATCGCGTATGGTGAAAATCTCTGGGATTTTCTCGCCCGCAGCGTGATGTCGATGGCCCCACTCGCAAGCCTGCCGCAGTGGCAAGCGCTCCAGGCGCATGCCGGAAAAATCCGCTCGACACATCTGCGCGACCTGTTCGCCGCCGACGCTGATCGATTCGAAAAGTTCTCGCGGTGCGAGATCAACCTGCTGTTCGATTTCTCACGACAGCGCGTCACGGAAGAAACGCTCCGTCTGTTGCGGGATCTCGCCGAAGCGAGAGGCTTGCGGTCTCGCATCGACGCGATGTTTGCCGGTGAGAAGATCAATACGACGGAAGATCGCGCTGTCCTGCATACGGCGCTGCGCAATCGATCAGATCG
>CAYWHG010000224.1:0-6045 GCA_964457865.1 uncultured Steroidobacter sp. | reverse complement strand
TCATTGCGATCACACGATTCTAGGCGCGATCAGGAATAAATCAGAGATTCCTTAAACGCATTTTAGGCTGGTGTCCTATCGGACCCGGCCTGAAACACAGGTTTGTTGCCAAGCAATCTCCATCATTCGGCACCCAATGTCGGTTCCCGAGCCGCAGGTTCGTCCTTGCAGTGTCGAGATTGCGTTTGCTGCGAACGGCTCGCAATCATCGATCATACAAACGTAACGGGAACTGCAACCATGAAAATCGTCACCAGCTTGAGCTTTCGGGGGCAATGCGCCGAGGCTTTCGCGTTCTATGCGAAAGTGCTCGGAGGAAAAATTACCGCCGCCATTCCCTACGACGACACACCACCCGGCATGCCGGTCAGCGATCCGAAATACAGGACTTGGCTGATGCATTGCTGGCTCGAGGTCGGTGACCAAGCAATAATGGGCGCGGACATGGATGTCGGTTGGGCCCCAAACATCGATAAACCGAAGAACGGATTCGATGTCACGCTTCACAGCACATCCATCGAGGAGGCGCGCCGCTGGTTCGATCAGCTGTCCGCAGGCGGCAAGGCCAACATGCCTTTCGGAGAAACGTTCTGGTCCCCGGGTTTCGGCGGCCTGGTCGATAAGTTCGGCGTGCCTTGGATGGTCAACACCATTCCGCACGAGGGTTGGAAACCGAAAGGCTAGTACCTAGCAGCCTGTCGGACTGAGGTTGTCAGTTGGGAAGCCGAGGTCACCGATTTGATGATCCCGAACACCGGCTCCAGGGTTGTGCCCACTTGGGTGCCGGTCCGGGAAACCGGGAAAATTTTTCTGAGCTGACCGGAATGATGCGGCGTTATCCCGCTTTCCCGGCCCGGCACCGTTCGAGTCTCGGGTGAAGCCATGGCCATTCGGTTGGAGGAGATCCAACTACTGCATTTCTAAGGCAGGGTTGTGTACTGAGCAGGCTAGCGATCAGCGCAAGACTCGTCTCCTACACACAATTCTGGGCAGTGTCTCGCTGAGCTGCCTGATTCGCTCGTTTGCGTTACGAAGTCACATCAGCGTTTTCCGCTAGTTAACAATAGTCGTTACGGAAATAATTCGCGCAGCCGCACGAACGGCGCTCCCGATTCGGCGGCGCGCCGCTCCTTTGCGGCAAGTACATTCGGCAGCGGGATCTCTCGATTCAGCAACTCGTACAGGTCAAGACCATCCATGAGTACGATGCGTTTGGCGCGTCCGAAGGCATGCAAGCCGTCTTCACTAAAGCCGCTGTGGCTGATGAACAAGCCTCGCGCCCAATGTGACTTTTGCTCAATCTTTCCATGGAACGCGTACAAATCCGCCGCAGGCGTTAGCGGGTTTTCCCATTTCGCTTCAAGCAAGTAGGTTTCATTCGACAAAAGAAAGCTGCCATCAATCTGCTCGCCACGCAGTCGAAACGGACCGTGCGGCGCCAGCTCAAAAGCAGTGAACAGCGTGTTCAGAAACTTCTCGAACGCGTAGCCACGCTGCTGGGGGGCCAGCGCGGCGACTTGAACCAGTTCGTCGCGAAGTATGACGAAGCGTTCACGCTGCAAAAATGCGGGGGCAGGCGCAGCGCCACGACCCGGCGTTGTGACGGGTTTTCCACCTAGACGCGCGATGAGCTCGAGGAAACGCCCTTCGGCATTCGGTGGCGTATCAATTTGGTACCCCGTTGCAAGCAACGCCGAACGATACTGGTAGAGGGCGTTCAGTACACGCACGACGGTCGTATCATCGCTCTTCCTCAGAAAACATCGCAGCCGCTTCGCTTTCGAGCTCCCATCATCGCGATATCGCGCGTCATCTATATCGATATTTAGGTCGTTGGCGAAGAACGCTGCCATCGACTTGTCAGAAAAGTTAAGAACGTAGCCACTGCCCATCACGAACACAGAATCGAGCAGTAACATGTCGATCGAGCGCAACTGACTCATAAATCAAAGCGCCCTTTTCTTCCGTGTACATCACCGATCCGGTTCTTAACGTCGGTCACCGTGCGCGCCCCCCTAGCAACAAGTCCTCGGATGATTATAGCTCGCGAACTTGATGCCTCCTTCATCCGCCGTGTACTGATCCTCATCACGTTTCCGTAGCAGAGTACGGCGCCATCGGATCAGGCCGGCACATATCTCAACCTGATCACATCCTCACCAATCCGGTCATGAGCCACGAGGCGCAGCGGCGGCCGCGGCCCGGCGAAAAAGGGCTTGCCGTGACCGAGCACGACGGGGTGCAGATAGATCCGATACTCATCGATCAGTCCAAGCTCGGTGAGGCTTTGCGCCAGCGCCGGGCCGGCCACTTCGATCTCTCCGTCGTGCGTGGCTTTCAGTTTGCGGATCGTGTGTTCGAGATCATTGGCGATGAGCGTGGCGTTGGGGCCGACGGACTTCAGCGTGCGGGACACGACCCATTTCGGCTGGCGCCGCCAGGCTGTGGCGAAGTCGCGCTCCGCTGCATCCCATTCGGGATGTTCGTCGTCCCAGTAACGCATGACTTCATACATCTGGCGGCCGTAGAGGCTGCCGGCCTGCGCCTGGGCTTCGTCGATGAAATGGCGGAAGAGCGTGGGGTCCGGTGCAAACGCCATGTGATCGACGTAGCCGTCCAGGGACTGGTTCATTCCGAATACGAGCCTAGCCATGTCTCTGCCTCCTCACACGTTCGCGCGCTGCAGATTGCATCATGCAGCGGCGGCAGGCCAGATCTACAGCAGGCGCAGCAGGCGCTGGAGTGTGGTCTACGAGCGTCGCCGCGTCAGATGCCGCCAGCCGATCGTTACGCCGCTCACCGAAATGACCAGTCCCGCGAGCGACAGCAGCCACAGGAGGACATCCCACGACGGACGCGAGGCTAGCAGCCAGCGGAAGTCGAAGCTGTGCAGGGCGTTGAACAGCCAGCGATGGATGCGATCGCTGTGGCGCATCCAGCCGACGACCTTGCCGGTGCGCGGATCGACATGGACCCAGGTCCGGTCGACGTCGTCGAAGACGAAGCGCAGCACGGGCAGGGCACGCTCCGTGCGGCGCGAATACCAGTAGGCGTCTTCGCGTTCCAGCCGTTGCGAGTCGATGAGGTTCGCGTCGGCGAGGAGTCGCGGGGAGGCGGCGATCAGCGCCGCCTCGTCGAGAGCGGCGACCACGCCGCTGCGGGCATCGACGATGGTCGAGTGCGCATTGGCGTCCTTCAGTTCGATGCGCGGCTGGCCGAGTGCCCAGTCGAACGTCGCTTCGACGGCGCGGTAACTGCCGAGTGCCTGCAATGCATCGGTCGTCGCCGGGAATCGTGCGTCGGCATTGCCGCTGTAGGCGCTGACGCCAGCCCGCATGCGCTGCGCATCGAACGGACGTTCCCACGGCACCGGCGGGCCCATCGACAGCCAGCCGCTGAAAATCCAGGTGAGCAGGAAGACACCGCCGATCACGCCGGCGAGGTGATGCCATGCCATCCAGCCGCGAAAAGGTGTGATGGAGGCGTCGCGATTGCGGCGCCGGATGCGCAGGCGATCGATGCCGAGCCACAGCCCCGTGATCGCCACGACGATGCCGACGCCCGAGGTCCACAGGACGACCTGGCTCCACAGCGGTCCGTTGGCTCGGAGATCACGAAAGTACAGCCAGTGCAGCACGGCGCCGACCCAGTTCCAGCCGCGCTCGTGCCGCGTCGTGTCCAGCACGATCTCACCCGTGCGCGAGGACACATACAGCTCGGTGCCGGCCGCATCGTTCAGTGCGATGAGATGCAGGGGGCGGTGCGGATTGAAGGTTCCCGCGACCGACCATTGATCGCGTTCGATCGTAAGTGTCTTCGTCGGTTCGCTGCCCGGCGCCGCACGCCGCGCGATGGCGAGCGCATCGCCTGGTTCGATGTTCTCGATCGCATGTCCGTCCACCGCGGACACCGCGCGCACCGGCCAGCCGATCCCCGTGATCTGGTACACCGGCTCGCCGTTCACCATTACCAGCCGGAAACTGCGCGGATACTGCGGCAGCGACAGCCCGTCGAGCACGGCCTGCGGTTCGATGAGCACGCGACTCCAGTCGATCGGTTCGAGCCGCGCAAGCCGTTCCGTCGTTGTCAGCTGCGGATAGCCGACGTACATCATCACCAGCCCCGACGCGAACCACATCGCGAACAGCAGGCACGTGACGATGCCCAGCCATCGATGACCGACGACGAGCCAGCGCCAGAGTGTCTGATTGATGTTCATCGGTGAGGTTGTCAGCGGAGAGGAAGGAGTAACCGCAAAGAACGCATAGAACGCAAAGTTGGAGAAGAAGAAAAGGAATGGCCGCAGGAGGCGCAAAAGGCGCAAAGCCCGAAGGAAGAATCCGGAAAGGCAGGAGACTCTTTTCTGACCTTTGCGACTTTTGCGCTTCATGCGGCCATTTTCTTTGTCCGTTCGACTTTGCGTTCTATGCGTTCTTTGCGGTTACTCCACTTCGATTCTCCGAAAGGTCGCCGGTCCCGACTTCCCTGCGCCGCTACGGGGGTAACTGAGTGCGCAGGGGGAATCGGGACCGGCAAGGCGGTCAGAAGCTGTAGGTGTAGTCGAGCGTAAAGGTCTGCGGCACGCCGAGGCGCTGCACCATCACCGGGCCGCTGCCATTGTCGGCGGGCACCTGCTGCAGGCGGGTGGCGTATTCCTCGTCGAACACGTTCTCGATGCTCGCGCCGATGCGGTGATGGCGTGCCTGATCGACGAAGAACCGGCTCGACAGGTTCAGCGTGGTGTAGTTGCCGAAGTTCTGGCGACCAAAGGAGCTGAGCTCCCAGTAGACGTCGCCGACCCAGTACACGGAGGCGCCGGCTTCGATACGGCTGCCGGCGGGCGCATACGTCAGGCCGGCCTTGGCGAAGCTCTGCGGTGTGCGCGGCCGCTGATCGTCGGAGCCTTCATCGCGCGATTGCGTGTAGGTGTAGCTCGCGTCGACCCGGAAGGTATCGCCGAGTCGCGCGATGAGCGAGGCTTCCGCGCCGCGGACTTCCACGGTGCCGGCGACGTTCTCGTAGCGTCCGTCGGGGTAGGCCGGATCGTCGTAGCCGATGTCGATGAGGTTGTCGATGTCGCGCGCGAAGCCGGTCAGCTTCCAGCCGAGCGTCTGCGTCGCCAGCGCAATCTCGCCGCCGATCGACAGGTTGAGGTTGCGGCTGTCCTCCGGCTTGAGATCGGGGTTGCCGGCATATTCGTCCTCGCCCGGAATGCCCATGTAGTAGAGCTGCTCCGCGCTCGGCAGCAGGAATGCCGTGCCGACCACGCCCTGCAGGTACAGCGCGTCGGTTATTTCGTAGCGGCTGCTGACGTTCCATACCGTCGCCTCCTTGCCGCTGCTGCCGCGGTTGTAGCGCACGCCGGCGGCGACGTTGAGGTTGTCGAAGGCATTCTCGGCAGTGCGGATGTCGCCGAAGAACGCATTGACCGTCTCGGTTTCGCCGGCGATCGGATAGACCTCGTCGCGCGCCGTGTAGTTCTGATAGTCGTAGCCCAGGTGGTATTCGAGCTTGCCGCCCGGCGTGAGTTTGGCGAGCGCGGTGCCGCCGTAGTCCTTGAAGCCCCAGTAGGTGCCGGGCGGAAACAGCACTTCCTCTTCGAACGTGACGGGGTTGTTGCGGATGTTGGCGTAGCTCGTATCCCAGTCGTGCAGGTACGCCTTGACCAGCAGTTCGACGGCATCGTTCGCCTTGAACGCGAACTTCGCCGAGGCGATGTCTTCGTTGCGATGGTTGTAGCTGCGCCTGGTGCGTGCGGCGGAGTTGTTGTCCAGCATCGCATCGGTGTGATGCCACAGCAGGTCGAAACGCGCGCGGTCGCCGAAGTCATAGCCGTATTTCACGCCGACATTCGTCACGTCGTAGCTGCGGTCGCGATCGGTGGCGCTCGGCTGGTAGATGTCGAACTGGCGATAGCCGTCGCCTTTGTCCTGCGATGCGTAGGCGACGAACTTGTGATTCCCCAGCGCGCCGCGGCCGTAGGTGCTGAAGTGATAGCCGTCGTTGCTGTCGACGCTCGCCTTCACGTTGCCGCCGGGTTCGTCG
>CAYWHG010000223.1:0-6053 GCA_964457865.1 uncultured Steroidobacter sp. | reverse complement strand
GGCCTTGTTTGCATGAACTTTCCCCGGACAGTAGTGCGCGCAGGCGGGGATCCATGCCTCCTGGAAAAGACACCGACCGGCCCCATCTCCAGACCTCCAGCAGCCGGCCCGCAGTGCGCTCAGTTGCCCGCACGGAAGCATCTTCGTAGTCTGACGCCCGGCCGGTTCTTCTCCCGCGAGGTCGCCATGTATTCGTTCCGCAAGAAAGCCCAGATGCCCGATCCGGCGGATCTCCTGCCCGGTCGCGCCACGCCCATCCCTGTGCCGGTCAAGCATTACGTCAATGGCAACCGCATCGTGCCGCCGTTCCCCGAAGGCATGAAGCAGGCATTGTTCGGGCTCGGCTGTTTCTGGGGCGCGGAGCGCAAGTTCTGGCAGCTGCCCGGTGTCTACAGCACCGCCGTCGGCTATGCCGCGGGCACGACACCGAATCCCACCTATGAAGAGGTGTGCAGCGGCTTCACCGGCCACAACGAAGTCGTACTCATCGTCTACGACCCGCGCGATGTGGACTACGCCGACCTGCTCAAGGTCTTCTGGGAGAGTCACGATCCGACGCAGGGCATGCGCCAGGGCGGCGACATCGGCACGCAGTATCGCTCCGGCATCTACACGTTCGATGCCGAACAGCAGGCCGCCGCCGAAGCGAGCCGCAAAGCGTACGGCGAAGCACTGAGCAAGGCGGGACACACCGCGCCGATCACGACCGAGATTCTCGACGCGCCGACGTTCTATTACGCCGAGGAGTATCACCAGCAGTACCTGGCGAAGAATCCGAAGGGCTATTGCGGGCTGGGGGGCTGCGGGATTTCGTACGTTCCGCCGCAGGTTGAAACTGGTTCACCCGAAACGCCCGCAGCTCCGGGCTGCGTGCGCTGAGATTGCGCATCGCCGGGCGCAACTACCATGCAAACTCGACTTGCACGCTGGCGCTGCGTCCCGGTTGCTGGATGACGAATCCGTTGCAAGCCGAGCGGAGACGCGCTCAGCTTCTTCGCTTCGGCTGGCTGGCACGCTTCCGTGAGCGCGCGCAGTCTTCCCGGGCAGTTATGGCGGCATTGCCCGGTCGTGCTAGCAATGCTAGCATCGCTGCGATGTTGGATGATCGGGACAGGAACAATGGCCAATCTCATGGTTCGAAATGTTGACGATGCGGTAGTGGAAGCGCTCAAAGCGCGTGCCGGCAAGCGTGGCACCAGCGCCGAGGCCGAGCATCGGCGCATTCTGGCGCAGGCGTTGCGCAAACCAAGGAAGAAGTCGTTCGCCCAGGTACTGGCCAGCATTCCGTCCGTCGGCAAAGATGCGGATTTCGAGCGCGTCGAGGACTGACGCCATGTACCTGATCGACACGGACGTTGTCAGCGAGCTGCGAAAGGGTGCGAAGACCAACGAGAAAGTTCTGCGTTTCTTTTCAGATGCAGACAAGCACGATCATGCCCTGTACTTGAGCGTCGTCACCATTGGCGAACTGCGGCGGGGCGTTGAGATCATTCGCCATCGCAAGGATCTGCAGCAGGCAAAGCGCCTGGAATCATGGCTGCAGAACATACTGGACGAATACGAGGACCATATTCTCGAATTCGGCTCCGAAGAAGCCCAGGTGTGGGGACGACTACGCGTGCCGCATCCGGAGAATGCACTGGACAAGCAGATTGCCGCCACGGCGCTGACGCACGGACTCGAACTGGTTACGCGCAATGCCGATCACTTCGCAAATATTGGATTGACGGTAGTCGATCCGTTTGCGTGATGCGTGGCAGCGGCAATGATGCCGGGTTCATCGCGCAGGCGTTGGGTAGCATCGCTCGCGCCCGGTTCGCCGAGCCACCAACCGGGTCAGAGGGCCTTGGGGACACTTTCTCGCCGTCGGCTCCGATACCGTGTCCGCCTTGACCCCTCCTCAAAAGAAATGGGGACACTTCTCATTTCCAGCCGGTGCACTGCGTTGGATCGAAAGACCGCATAAAAGAATTTCCGCAAGAAGAATTCCTTCTTTTATGCGGTCTTTTGCGCCTCTTCATTCTCCAGGTCAGTCCAGCCGCTGCAGCACCGCTGTGCCGCCGAGCCCGCGCATCTGTCCGATGATCCACTGCTGTCGCGAACGCACGTAATCTGATGGTGCGTTCGCGCGCAGGCGTTTCGGATTCGGCAATACCGCCGCCAGCAGCGCCGCATCGTAGGCATTCAATGTCGCCGCCGGCCTTTTGAAATATGCCTCGCTGGCGACGCCGACGCCGAACACGCCCGTGCCGAATTCCGCGATGTTCAGATACGTCTCGAGAATGCGCTGCTTCGGCCACAGCGTTTCGATCAACAGCGTGAACCAGGCTTCGAGTCCCTTGCGCACCCAGCTCTTGCCGGACCAGAGGAACAGGTTCTTCGCGACCTGCTGCGAGATCGTGCTCGCACCCCGCACGCGCCGGCCGCGTTCGCGTTCATCCAGCGCCTTGTCGATCGATTTGAAATCGAAGCCGTAGTGGTCGGGAAAGGTCTGGTCTTCCGAGGCGATCACGGCGACCTTCATCTGCGGCGAGATCTGTTGCCAGCCCACCCAGCGCTGCTTCACCGGGTAGGAAGGATTCGCCGTCGTGGCGATCACGCGTTCGCGCAGGATGAAGGCGGAAGTCGGCGGGTCGACCCAGCGGAAGAGCAGTACGACGAGGATCGTGACTGCGAACCAGCTCAGCAACAGCCAGCCAACGAGGCGCAACAGACGAGCGAGGAGGGAACGCAAGGCCGTGGAGGAGAAGGGTTGGCGGTTGACCGTTGACGGTTGACTGTCAGAACAGAAACCGTTCCTACTCTGGCCGTCAACCGTCAACCGTCAACCGTCAACCGTCTTTATCCGGCACCACCGTCACCGACTCGATCGTGACCGCCTCGGTCGGCACGTCCTGGTGGCCGCCCTTGCTGCCGGTCTTCACCGCGGCGATGGCATCGATCACTTCCATGCCGGAATCGACGCGGCCGAACACGGCGTAGCCGAAGTTGTGCTGGCCCTTGTGATCCAGGAAGTCGTTGTCGACCAGGTTGACGAAGAACTGCGAGGTGGCGCTGTTGATGTCGCTGGTGCGAGCCATCGAGAGCGTGCCGCGCTTGTTCTTCAGGCCGTTGGTGGCTTCGTTCTGGATTGCCGCGCGCTGGCCGGCCTTGGGGCGCAGATCCTCGGTCATGCCGCCGCCCTGGACCATGAATCCCGGAATCACGCGATGGAACACCGTGCCGTCGAAGTAGCCGTCCTCGGCGTACTTGCGGAAATTTTCGCTGCTGACGGGCGCCTGCTTGTCGAAGAGCTGGACGGTGAAGGTGCCTTTGGAGGTTTTGAATTCGAGCATGGGTGTCACTCAGGTAAAAAAGCAGGCTTTGTGGTCGTCATCCCCGCGAAGGCGGGGATCCAGGTCTTGTGCAAGATGGGCCCCCGCCTTCGCGGGGGTGACGGAGCGAAGAGGCCTACGCGCCGAAACTTCCTTCCGTCACGCGCTCGTGGCCGGCCAGATCGGCGTGGGAGCGTACGCGAGTGAAGCCGGCACGCACAAGCAGATCCCGAACCGCAGCGGCCTGTTTCCAGCCGTGTTCCAGGGCGAGCCAGCCAGCCGGCGCGAGATGTGCGGGTGCGCCCGCAACAATCTGCTCGATGGCTTCGAGTCCGCTGCGGCCGCTGATGAGCGCCATGTGCGGTTCGAAGCGCCGCACCGCCGGATCGAGGTCGCGATCCTCCGAGGCGATGTAGGGCGGATTCGACACGATCAGATCGAAGCGCTGTCCCGCGAGCGGCGCGAACCAGCTGCCGTGCAGCAACTTCACATTCGCGATCTGCAGGCGTGCGGCATTGCGCGTTGCCATCTCCAGCGCCGTGTTCGATGCATCGACGGCAACCACCTGCGCCTGCGGACGCTCATTGGCGATGGCCAGCGCGATTGCGCCGCTGCCGGTACCGAGATCCGCGATGCGCGCCATCGAGTCCTTGCCGATGTGTTCGAGCGCGCGCTCGACCAGCAGTTCGGTCTCGGGTCGCGGGATCAGCACCGCGGGACTCACTTCGAACAGCAGCGACCAGAATTCCTGGTGGCCGCGGATGTATGCAATGGGCTCGCCCTGCATGCGGCGTTTAACGAGCTGCTGGTACGCCCAGCCGGCCTTGGGCGGCAGCTCGCTTTCCGGCGCGCTGCGAAAAGCCGTGCGCGACAGGCCCGTTACATGTTCGAGCAACAATTCGGCATCGAGTCGCGGCGAGGAGGAAACGCGCGACAGCATCGTGGTCGCGGTATGCAGCGCATCGGAGACGGTCTGTGATGAATCTACAGCGGGCATGAGTATCGGCAGGTCACGTACAATTCGCGCACATTATCCGATCCGCGCGACACGGTCGCGCTCTGGCCGGCTGCCAAGGAAGGTCTGATTTTGCTTCGTCACCCCCGCGAAGGCGGGGGGCCATCTTGCTGACCCGATGGATTCCCGCCTTCGCGAGAATGACGAAGGAGACAAATTCAGAGCCTCACTGGTAGCCAGCAGCCCATCTCCGGAGCCATTCCATGCATGTCTATTCCAATGCGCTCGAAATGATCGGCCGCACGCCGATGCTCAAGCTCAGCCGCTTCGACACCGGTCCGTGCGAGCTGTACCTCAAGCTCGAAATGCTCAATCCCGGCGGTTCGATCAAGGATCGCATCGGCCTGTCGATGATCGAGGAAGCGGAGAAGCGCGGGCAGTTGAAGCCGGGCGACACGATCGTCGAAGCCACGGCCGGCAACACGGGATTGGGTCTCGCGCTGGTCGCGGCGCAGAAGGGCTATCGCATGATCCTGGTGCTGCCCGACAAGATGAGCCAGGAAAAAATCTTCAACCTGCGCGCGATGGGTGCGGAAGTCGTGCTGACGCGATCGGACGTCGGCAAGGGACATCCCGAGTACTACCAGGATCTGGGCGCGGCCATCGCGCAGAAGATGGGCGCGTACTTCATCAATCAGTTCGCGAATCCCGACAATCCCAAGGCGCACGAGGAAACCACCGCGCCGGAAATCTGGGAACAGATGCAGCACCGGCTCGATGCCGTGGTCGTCGGTGTCGGTTCCAGCGGCACGATCGCGGGGCTTGCCGCGTACTTCAAGAAGCACGCGCCGCAGGTCGAGCTGGTGCTCGCCGATCCGCAGGGGTCCATCCTCAAGGAGTACATCGATACCGGGAAGATGACCCAGAAGGGGTCGTGGCTGGTCGAAGGCATCGGCGAGGATTTCATTCCGTCGATCTGCGATTTCTCGCTGACGCGCCGTGCCTACAGCATTCCCGACGGCGAGTCGTTCTCGATCGCGCGCGCGCTGCTGCAGAAGGAAGGTGTACTCGCCGGTTCGTCGACCGGCACGCTGCTCGCCGCCGCGCTGCGCTACTGCCGCGAACAGAAGGAGCCGAAGCGTGTCGTCACGCTGGCCTGCGATACCGGTTCGCGCTATCTCTCGAAACTGTTCAATGATTTCTGGATGGACGACCAGGGCTTCACGCAGCGCGAGAAATTCGGCGATCTGCGCGACCTGATCGGTCGCCCGCACGGCCAGCGCGCCACGATCACGGTCGGGCCCGACGATGCGCTGACCACCGCGCACAATCGTCTGCGCAATGCCGGCTTCTCGCAATTGCCGGTCATGGAGGACGACAAGCTGATCGGCGTCGTCACCGAAGACGACATCCTGCGTTTCGCCTTCGGCCGCCCGGAATGCTTCAACGAGCCGGTGCGCCACGCCATGACCAAGGCCTTCCTGCGCGTCGACAAGGGCACCTCGGTAAACAATCTCGTCGCGATGCTCGAAGTGCGTTCATCGGCCGCCGTCATGGACGGCGACCGGTTCCTCGGGCTGATCACGCGGTCGGATGTGCTGAATTACTTGCGGAGGCAGATGAAGTGTTGAGAGGGAGTGATGCGGTGAGAAGGTGATGAGGTGATAGCGCAAGAATCTTGCCGCCACGCTTCGTACGCTTGACATCAATCGACCGCCCGCCGAGGCTCATCACCTCATCACCTCATCACCTCATCACCTCATCACCTCATCACCTCATCACCT
>CAYWHG010000222.1:2932-6114 GCA_964457865.1 uncultured Steroidobacter sp. | reverse complement strand
CCATGCATGGCGGCGCCGTGTTCGCCTCCAGCGACAACGGTGTGACCACGATCGGTTTCACCGTCGCCTCGGCACCGCCCTAGCGTCAATGGCACTTACTTAGCGTGTGTTAGTCCCCCCGATCCAAAGAGTAAGAATCTCCACGGGGAACACGGGGTGACACGGGGCGAGAAAAGATCGCAAAAAAGCATTCTTCCACCCCGTGTACCCCGTGGAAATCTTCGATTCTTCTTCGCTGATGCCACTGCGACGCTTAAGCAAGTGCCATTGGCCCTAGCGGCTGCCGCAATCCTGAACGGCGATCCTGTGAACTGGATCGCGCTTCGCCGCGTCGCGCCCCCGTGTTGCAGGTCGGGTTGTGTATTACATTGCCGCGACGATCAGAAAGACACCGTCAGGAGGACGGCATGGCCGCGGGCAGCAACTTCGTTCCTTCATCCATGATCCCAGCCGGTGCGTTGTGCGCCGCATTGCTGATGCTGACGGGGTGCGGGAGCGGCAGCAGCGACTCCGGTCCGGTGGACCGCGGCAGCGGTTCAAGCGGCGTGTCCTACAACCCCGGTGTCTATCCCGATTACAAGGGCCTCGCGAATCTCTGCGCCGCGCCGCGTTCGGGCAGCAGCCCCGTGACGGGACGGGCCTATCCGGACAAGCCCGGCTCGATCGCTGCCGAGAACAGCTGGCTGCGCTCGTGGACCAACGACACGTATCTCTGGTATCGCGAAGTGCCGGATCTCGATCCGCGCAGCTACACCAACACCGAAGATTATTTCGATCTGCTGAAGACTTCGAACGACAAGTTCCACTTCACTTATCCCACCGCCGTCTGGGAGGCGCTGTCGCAGTCCGGTGTGTCGGCGGGCTACGGCGCGGAGTGGTTTGTTATCTCGGGCACGCCGCCGCGCGAAGTCCGTGTCGCCTATGTCGAGCCCAATTCGCCGGCCGCGGCGCAGGGCGTGCAACGTGGCGATACGGTGTTGCGGGTCGATGGCGCCGATCTGGTATCGGGCAACGATGTCGATACCCTGAACGACGGATTGTTCCCTGCGGCTACCGGCGAGACGCACCAGTTCGAACTGCGTTCGGTTGCGGGTACGCAGCGCACCGTGTCGATGACTTCCGCCAGCATCACGTCGGTGCCGGTGCAGAATGCATACGTGATCAACCCGACCACCGATCGGATCGGCTACCTGCTGTTCAACGATCACATCGCCACGGCCGAATCGCAGCTCATCAGCGCCATCAATATGCTGAGCGCCGCCGGCGCGACGGCGCTGGTGCTCGACCTCCGCTACAACGGCGGCGGTTACCTGGATATCGCCAGCGAACTCGCCTACATGATCGCCGGGCCGAGCCGCACCAACGGCAAGGCCTTCGAGCGGCTTGCGTTCAACGACAAGTATCCGAACACCGACGCCGTCACCGGCGAGACGCTCACGCCGATTCCCTTCCACACGAGGACGCAGGGTTTCTCGACCAGCAGCGGTACGGCACTACCGACGCTCAATCTCGGTCGCGTCTATGTGCTGACCGGATCGGGCACCTGCTCGGCCAGCGAATCCATCATCAACGGCCTGCGCGGCGTCGATGTCGACGTGATCCAGATCGGCGGCACGACCTGCGGCAAGCCCTATGGCTTCTATGCGACGCCCAACTGCGGCACCACGTACTTCACGATCCAGTTCAAGGGCGTGAATGCCAAGAGCTTCGGCGATTACAGCGACGGCTTCTCGCCGACGAATGTCGTGGGCAGCGCAGGCGAAAAAATTCCGGGCTGCTCGGTGCGCGACGATTTCGATCACGCCCTCGGCGATGTCAGCGAAGCGCGCCTGGCAGCGGCGCTGCAGTACCACGCAAACGGCACTTGCCCGACGGCACCGACCGGCCCGGTGGCGCTCGGCAAGACCCAGTTCGGCGAAACTCCGGGCGAAGGCTTCATGGTGCGCTCGCCGCTGCGCGAGAACCGCATCCTGCGTCGGTAGGAGAAGAATGTTTCACACGGAGGTCACGGAGAGCACGGAGTTCGAAGAACAGAAATCAGTCCGTTTCTTGCTCCGTGTTCTCCGTGACCTCCGTGTGAAACCTCTTCTCTCTCAGTGACACAGCTCGCCGCCACCCGCACTCTCGCGGGCGCCGAAACTCCACAGCGTTTCCACATCGAGCTGCAGCACGCCGGAGGCCGGATCGGCGGTGTGACGCCAGGCAACCACGTCGATGCGATCGCAGCTCGCGGACGTTCCGCCGCGTTCCAGATTCGCGATGATCAGGGTATGCGTCAGCGCCGCCGCGGCGCTCGTGCCGCTGCTCCTGAGCACGGCATGGCCGAAGTTGTTGTAGCTCGTGAACTGCCACAGGTATTCGGACAGCGTGCGCAGCTCGTCCGCGACGAGCGGTCGCAGGTTCAATTGCCCGGCGGAGCCTGCGGGAGCACGCAGGTCCGCGCTTGCGCGATCCAGGTACGCACACTTGAATACGCGCTCGCGCACGTAGAACTCGGGCTCGCCTGAGCGCGTGCGTGCGAATTCGTAGTAGCGGGCTGCGTCGTCGGTCGCGACGAGATCGGCATACTGCGAGGCCTGCTGCGCGCTGGCTTCGGACCAGTCGAGCGCGACGTTCCAGTCATCGGTGCACAGCTCGTGCTGCGGTGACGGCGTGCCCAGCGACGGATCGACATCCGTGTTCTTCAGATGCATGGTCGCGACGTGATCCTGGCCGGATGGTTTGCCCTCTTCGTGGAATCCCGCCGGTGTCCGCGGCGTGCCGGCGTACAGCAGCTGCGCGATCTGCAGATCCGACTGCGCGATGGCCCGCGGCGTTATCTGCGCCGGACTTGCGGGCGCGTTACTGTCGCCACCACCACCGCCGCAGCTGCTGAGCAGCAACGTGACGGCGATCGTGCCGGCAGGCAGTCGTAACAGTCGCGACGACACGGACACCGCTCGCTCCTCGGATGGGAATGAATGACGCGGCACACGCGCAGCGCGTTGCCTTCAGGACAGATATCGTCCGGAAGGAGAGGGGCTTGAGGAGTGGGCAGTGGGCCCGTTCACGAAGGCATGGGTTCCCGCCTGCGCGGGAACGACGACCATGGCTTTATGTAACGTCCGTCTTCTCTTTGACGGCGAGAAATTCCGGCGTCAGCACCGGATCGAGAATCCGGCGCCGGCTGTCGAGCGACAGCT
>CAYWHG010000222.1:0-2832 GCA_964457865.1 uncultured Steroidobacter sp. | reverse complement strand
AATTCCGGCGTCAGCACCGGATCGAGAATCCGGCGCCGGCTGTCGAGCGACAGCTCGTCCCAGCGCACCTTGTGCACGGCTTCCCGGCGCAGATCGCTTTCCAGGATGCGGCGCCCGCCAGCGGGATGCGTCGCCGGTGCGCGATCGGACAGTCGTTGTGTGTCGCCGTGTCGCAGCAGTTCATCGACGGCGGCGAGCACCGAGTTGTTCCGGGTCAGCGCGCCGTGACTCTCGGCGACGAACCAGGTTTTCGCGCCGCGCCAGCGGGCGAGCGGCAGCGGCACCGTGCCATCGCCATCACGCTGCACGGTGTAGGCGAATTCATCGTTGCGCACGTCGGCGGCAACGACGGTTTCCTGGCCGGTGCCGGCGATCAGCAGACATCGATCGTCGGCGGCGGCGAGATGCGAACGCGACTGCCGCGAGCGCGACAGCAGTGCAGCCGGCGGCGCGAGTTCGTCGCGCGGCCACGCGGCCGGATCGAACAGCGGTTCGGGCAGCAGCTCATACAGGCCGGGCAGGGTACGGAACACATCGCGCGCCAGTTCTTCCGCGGTGTGATGCAGATCGAGCGCGGCGATCTTGCGCACGGTCGGATAGACGGCGCGCAGTGCGAGCAGCGGTGCATACGATCCCTGGTTGGGCGCGCCGAGCTGCACCAGCCGCTCGATGCGGCTCGACGGATCCTGTGCCATCGCGGCGCGCGCGATCAGTCCGCCCATGCTGTGCGCGACGACCAGCACCTTGCGATCGCCGCACTGCTCGATGACCTGCAGGAACTCGCGGCCGAGGTCAGTGAGGTCGCGACGCCAGTCGAAGGGATGAAACACGGGCCGGAAACCGGCGATTTCCAGCGACAGCTTCAGCTTCAGGTAGCCCGGAAGCATGATGCCGACGGCGCGCATCGAGGGCGGTCCCGGCAGCGCCAGGCTCGACAGCGAACCGGCACCGATCGCACCCGGATGCAGCCACACGAGCCCCACGGGCGTCGTGCCGACATCGGCGAGGCGCGATCCCATGATGCCGGGAAGAATGAACACGCGCTGGCCGCGTTCGTCGCGACGTATGGCTGCCAATCGCGCCAGATGGCTGAGTTCGCGATAGGCCATATCGCCGAAGTAGGCGCCGAGCAGCGCCGCGTGCGCGCCGCTGCGCAGCAGGCCGACGATCTGTTCGTCTTGCAGGGCGCTGATGTCGGGTGCGGGCGCAGTCATGGCGGCGCGCTACTTCACCTGCGCATTCACCGCGATCGTGCCCGCATGCTCGAACTCGAACGTCACGGGAATCTGCGCGCCGGCGGCGAAGGATTCGCGCATGCCCACCAGCATGATGTGCATGCCGCCCGGCGCGAGTTGCACCGGCGTTTGCGCCTTCAGTTCCAGGCGCTCGACGGGGCGCATTTTCATCATGCCGTTCTCTTCGCTCGTTGCATGCAGTTCCGCCTTGTCCGCCACGGGTGTCGCGATGCGCACCAGGACATCGTCGCGGTTTGCGACCAGCTCGCCGTAGATCGCCACCACCGTCGCGCCCGGTGGCGCCGCGGGCGACCAGGCATCGCGCACACTCACCGTCGGAGTCTGCGATCGACCGCAGGCGCTGAGCGCGACGACGGCGAGGGCCGCCACCAGCAACGATCGGCGAAGCGTCATGGTTTCATCCCTTCAGTGTCGTGCGGATGACTTCGCAGATCGCATCGATGGCCTCGGATCGTGCGCTGCTCTTGCGCCACACTGCGCCGACCGTTCGTGTCGGCACGGGACGCGCGAAACTCTTGACCGTCAGTCCGTGGCCGGAGCCGAACGGACCCTGCGTCGCCAGTTCCGGCAGCAGCGTGATGCCAAGGCCGGCTGCCACCATCTGTCGCAGCGTTTCCAGGCTGGTCGCGCGATAGTCGTCGTTCTCCTTCACGTCGATGTGGCTGCAGACGTCGAGCGCCTGATCGCGCAGGCAATGGCCGTCTTCCAGCAGCAACAGGTTTTCGCCGGTGAGGTCATCGAGCTTCACGTTCAACTTCTTCGCCAGCGGATGCTGGTTGGGGACCGCGACAGTGAACGGCTCCTCGTAGAGATCGCGCGTTTCGAGTCCGTCGTGGGGAACGGGCAGGGCGAGAATGCCGAGTTCGATCTCGCCGTCGCGCAGACGATCAAGCAGCGGCTGGGTCTGATATTCGTACAGCATGACCTTGAGCTGCGGCAGCTGCTTGCGCAGCTTGCGCGCCACCAGCGGCAGCAGGTACGGACCAATGGTGGGGATCAGCGCCAATTTCAGCTTGCCCGACAGCGGATCGTGCTCATTGCGCGCCAGCGACACGATCGCGTCGCTCTCCTGCAGGATGCTGCGCGCGATCGGCAGGATCTTCATGCCCGTCTCGGTCAACGTCACCTTGCGCGGCTGACGTTCGATCAATTGCACGCCGAGATAGTTCTCGAGCTTCTTGATCTGGGCCGAGAGCGTCGGCTGACTGACGAATGACCGTTCGGCCGCCTTGCCGAAATGACGGGTATCGGCCAGGGCCACGAAGTAACGAAGATCGCGCAGGTTCATAGGCAGGCTTGCTGGATACTGGCCGCTGGCTGCTGGCCGGAAAGTGACGACTCATGATGCCACGGGCGCACCCATAGACCTAGGCTATCGAAATCCACGCATGATTGACTCTGGCCGACCGCCAGTAGCCAGCAGCCAGCAGCCCCTATATATACTTGGCCGCATGTCCCGAACCACGAGACTGTCGGCGGGTGTGGTGGTTGCGCGCGAAACCCCCGAAGGCTGGCGCCTGCTGCTGTTGCGCGCCTTCAATCACTGGGACTTTCCCAAGGGAATGGTCGAAGCCGG
>CAYWHG010000221.1:0-6132 GCA_964457865.1 uncultured Steroidobacter sp. | reverse complement strand
TTGTCGACTGCAGCAAGCAGACGCTCGTGCGCCGCGAGTTCCTCGTCCGAGGCGCTGATCACCAGCAACTCGCCCATCGGGCGCACGACGATCTCGTGCTCGACGACGACCGTCTCCTGAACCTCTTTCACCTCATCGAGAATGAGCGCCGTCTGGCCGCCCGTCATCGCCAGGTAGACATCGAGCAGGATCTGCGCGTCGAGCAGCGCGCCGTGCAGCTCGCGATGGGAATTGTCCACGCCGTAGCGCTTGCACAGGGCGTCCAGGCTGTTGCGCTGCCCGGGGTGCATCTGCCGCGCCATGGGCAGCGTATCGAGCACGCTGCAAAGGTCCGCGACCTTGCGTCGCACCGGCAGGCGATTCAGTTCGGCATTGAGAAAGGCGACGTCGAAGGCGGCGTTGTGGATGATGAGTTCGGCACCGCTGATGAATTCCAGCAATTCATCGGCGATCTCCGCAAACCGCGGCTGCTGCACCAGGAATTCGTTGGTAATGCCGTGAACCTGCATCGCGCCGCGGTCGACTTCGCGATCGGGGCGGATGTAGCGGTGAAATGTTCGACCGGTCTTGCGTCGCTTGATGACTTCGACACAGCCGATTTCGATGATGCGATGGCCCTGCTCGGGCTCCAGGCCGGTGGTTTCGGTATCGAGGACGATCTGTCGCATCAGGCCGCGCTCACGGATTCTTTCAATGCCTGCACGACGCGCGCCTGCTGGTCGTCCGTCAGGTACGGATGCATGGGCAGACTGATGACCCGATCTCCCGCCGCTTCGGCGAGCGGGAAGGCACCCCTGCCCTGACCGAGATTCGAGAACACCGGCTGCAGATGCAGCGGCACCGGATAGTGCACCGCCGTCGGGATGCTACGGGCCTTCATGCCCTCCTCCACCCTGGCGCGATTCGACACCTCGACGGTGTATTGCGCATAGATACTGGTGCAGCCGGGTGCGAGCGTCGGCGTGGTCACAGCATCGCTGCCGCCGAATGCCGCATCGATCATTTCCGTATAGCGCGCCCCGATCCGTCCGCGCGCCTCGACTTCCTCTTCGAAGATATCGAGCTTGCTCAGCAGGATCGCGGCCTGCAGCGTGTCGAGACGGCCGTTGATGCCGAGTCGCGGATGGTGATAGCGCCGGTCCTGGCCGTGCACGCGAATTTCCTTCATCACCTTGGCAAGCGCATCGTCATCGGTGAACAGCGCGCCGCCATCGCCGTAGCAGCCCAGCGGTTTGGACGGGAAGAACGACGTCGACCCGATCTTCGAGACGGCGCACGACAGCTTGCCCTGGTAGCGCGCACCGAAACTCTGCGCCGCATCTTCGATGACAGTGAGATTGTGTTTCGCGGCGATGGCATTGATGGCATCGAAGTCTGCGCACTGGCCATACAGCGAGACCGGCATGATGGCCCTGGTGCGCGGCGTGATCGCCTTTTCGATGAGTGCCGGATCGATGTTATAGGTATGCCGGTCGATATCCACGAACACCGGCGTCGCGCCGGCCAGCGCGATCATTTCGCCTGTGGCAATGAACGTGAACGGCGACGTGATGACCTCGTCGCCCGGTCCGATGCCGAGCGCCATCAGCGCGATGAGCAGCGTGTCCGTGCCGCTGGAGGCACCGATGCAGTGCTTGACGCCGACGTATTGCGCCAGACGCTGTTCGAGTTCGAGCGTCTCGGGACCGAGCACGTACTGACCGTGATCGAGCACGGCCTGGATGCGTGCGTTCACCGGTTCGCGGATGAGCTGATACTGGGTCTTGAGATCGATGAAGTTCATGCTCGCGCTCGAGGCAATGGGGTGGCGATACCGGCCGCGATCATAGCGCAGGCCTGAGGACCGCGGTCACGGCGCGCGATCTGCGCCGCCGAGGTCGAACCGCGATCCGGGATTCATCCGCGTCGTCGGTTCGATCAGTCCGCCGACGACCTTCGGGCGCAACCGCCAGCGCGGACGGATCGGCGTCAGGGCATAGACGCGCTTGCGCGCCTTGATCATGTAGCCGCTGGCGAAGAGCGGCCATATGCGTTCGCCGGCCCGTTCGAAGAATCCTTCGGGCGAGGCCATCGCCCCCCAGGGCAGCGCAAACAGGTAGCGACGCGCGTCGACGATTTCGAATCCCAGCAGCTTCAGCCAGTCGCGCAGGCGCCGTTCGCTGATCAGTCGCTCGGTGCCGGGCGGGAATCCGTGACGCGCGAACAGATGTCGCATGCCCCAACTCGACAACGGACGAAAGCCCAGCACGATGAGATGACCTTCGGCGGACAGGATGCGGCCGGTCTCGCGCAGGATCTCGTGCGGGTCTGGTTCGTATTCAAGCGTGTGCGGCAGCAGGACGGCGTCAACCGAGTCCGACGCCACGGCCAACGCGTCCGTGCGCGAACGGATCATGGCCGACTGTGTCTCGGCATTCGCAGTGCGCGGACCATGCCAGCCGAGCACGGACTTGCGCTGCGTGCGCGCGTCCGCGATGAGTCCATCGTCTTCGCCCCACAGGCCGATCTGCAGCAGCTGCCAGCCGAATACCTGCGCAAGCGCCTCGCTCGTCAGCTTGCGCTCGAGCGCGTAGAGCCGCTCGCCGAGCGGCGAGCGCAGCCAAGTCTGTGGATTCGAAGCGCCGTGCATGACGCTGAGAATAGCGGATGACGCGCGGTACTGTGGACCCACTCATGCGTGTCATTCCGCCGCAGCGGGAATGACATCGACACCCATGTTCATCACAACGCTTGCCGCTGCGGAAATCCGCAGGTTAAATACGGCTTGCGCAACTTGCCGGACAGCGAAAAGCCAGAATCGACCGATGCTGCAGGTCACCCCGGTACAGGCATTCACAGATAACTATATCTGGCTGATTCATTCGCCTCGCGATCCGCGACAGGTGGTGGCGGTCGACCCCGGTGATGCCGCCCCCGTGCATCAGGCTTTGGCCGATCAGGGTCTCCAGCTTTCGGGCATTCTGCTGACGCACCATCACCGCGATCATGTGGGGGGTGTCGTGGACCTGCTACGTCAGTCATCCGTGACTGTATTCGGCCCGGCCAATGAATCGGTGCCGGGCAACCCGACGCGGGTACGCGGCGGTGAACAAGCAGCGTTCGATTCCCTCGGCCTGCAGTTCGAGGTTCTCGACGTCCCGGGCCACACGGCGGGGCACGTCGCCTACTGGGGACATGGTGCCCTCTTCTGCGGCGACACGATGTTCAGCGCCGGCTGCGGGCGGCTGTTCGAGGGGACGGCGGAACAAATGGTCGATTCGCTGGCCAAATTCGCGGCGCTGCCGGAGGAGACCCGGGTCTACTGCGGCCATGAGTACACCGTGAACAACCTCCGGTTCGCCCTGGCGGTCGAGCCGGACAACGAAGAATCGGCACGATACCTCGCGGAATGCAGTCAAAAACGCGCGCGGCATGAGGCAACGGTTCCCTCGGACATCAGGCGTGAGAGGAATGTGAATCCGTTCCTGCGGTGCCATCGACATTCTGTGAAACAAGCCGCGGAAGCCCGGGCCGGTCGCGAGTTGAATCCGGTTGAAGTTTTCGCCGTCATCCGTGAATGGAAGGACGGCTTCAGAAGCTGAACGATCGTTCGTACTTACACGCCTGCCGAGTGAGTGGGCGAGGTGAAGATCAAGGCATTGACGGGCCGACTCGGCCCACAGATTCGGGCGGCAAGACCCCCGACGTGGAGGATTGATGGTTATGGTCCGTAGCAATCAGGCGGCGCTGTTCGCAGCTCTTCTTGCGACATTCGCCCTGTTCACCGCCGGTTGCAGCCACGTGGCCACCGTCCCTTCGGATGAAGATCCGGAACTGGTCGCCGACGCTGCCGGACCCATCAAGGTCGATGAAGCCGACATCGGCATTGCCGGCCCCTCCCAGATCGAAGATGCCATCGAGACCCTCGATGCCCAGGCCGGCGGCCAGTCGCTCGTCACCGTGGGCGGCGCAGAGGCCGCCAGCGGCGATCTGTTCGCACGCATCCGCAACGGCTTCATGCTCACCGACATCGACCGTGACGAAATCGATCGCGAACTGGCCTGGTACGCTAAACATCCCGCCTACCTCGACCGGACCTTCAAACGCGGCGAGCGTTACCTCTACTACATCGTCAACGAACTCGAAGCGCGCCAGATGCCGCTCGAACTGGCCCTGCTGCCGGTCGTCGAGAGCGCATTCAATCCCGTCGCCTATTCGCGGGCCCGCGCCTCCGGACTGTGGCAGTTCATTCCGGCGACCGGCCGCCGCTTCGGTCTGAAGCAGAACTGGTACTACGACGGTCGCCGCGACGTCATGGCCGCCACCACGGCCGCCATGGACTACCTGCAGTTCCTGGCGAAAGAATTCGACGGCGACTGGCTCCTCGCCGTTGCGGCCTACAACTGCGGCGAGAACGCCGTCGCCCGTGCGATAGCGCGCAATGCGGCCGCCGGCAAGCCGACGGACTTCTTCAGCCTCAAGCTGCCGAAGGAAACCCGTGCCTACGTGCCGAAGCTGATGGCGATGCGCCGCCTCGTCGCCGACCCCGCGAGCCAGGGCCTGGCGTTCGCACCGATTCCGAACCAACCCTACTTCGCCAAGGTCGACATCGGCGGCCAGATGGACCTGCAGGTCGCTGCAGAGCTGGTCAACCTGTCGAAGGAAGAAATGCTGGCGCTGAATCCGGCCTTCAATCACTGGGTCACGGATCCGGAAGGTCCCCACCACCTGCTGGTCCCGGTATCGCATGAGACCCAGCTCACGGAAGCCGTGGCGGCACTTCCGCCCGAAAAGCGGGTTCGCGTCGTCTATCACCGCGTGCGCTCCGGCGACACGCTGGGCGAGATCGCACACAAGTACGGCGTCTCCGTCGCTGCGCTGAAAGCCTCCAACAAGCTCCACGGCACGACGATCCATCCCGGCCAGGATCTGCTGATCACTGCCGCACCGCGCGGCATGGATACCCGTGTGGCCTTCAACGACGATCCGGCCCCCAGCGCCCGTCGCAGCAAGTCTGGCAAGCACGTCGTGCGTCGTGGAGACACGCTCTGGAGCATCGCCCGTGCCAATAGCATCACGATGGACAGCCTCGCGAGCACCAACGGTCTGCGGCGCGACAGCACGCTCGCCGTGGGCCAGGTGCTGGCCATTCCGGGCACGGCAAGGCTCGCGTCGACCGACGCCGGCGCCATCGCCTCTGACAAGACCACGTACGTGGTCCGCCACGGCGACACGCTGTCGCGCATCGCCAGCAAGTTCCGCATCAACATGGCCGATCTGCTGGGCTGGAACAGCCTGAACACGTCCTCGATCATCAAGCCCGGCCAGCGGCTGGTGATGTATGGGAGCAGCAATCGCGCCGGCATCTGAGCCCGGCTGCGTCCCGCACTGAACGGCCTCCGGGCCGTTCAGGCACAATAGGTCTCCGATTCAATCTGCTGACCGGAGACAACGTATGGGATTTCTTGCGGGCAAGCGCGCCCTGATCGTCGGCCTCGCCACCGAGCGTTCCATTGCCCACGGCATCGCCACTGCGATGAAGCGCGAAGGCGCCGAACTGGCCTTCAGCTATCAGGAGCGCTTCAAGGATCGCGTGGAAGGCATGGCGGCCGAATTCGGCTCCCGCAGCGTGTTTGAAATCGACGTTGCCAGCGACGACAGCATCCAGGCCGGCATTGCCACCCTCGGCAAGACCTGGGACAGCCTCGACATCGTGATCCACGCCGTGGCCTTTGCCCCCTCGGATGCCATCCGCGGCGGCTTCACGGAATCCACGAACCGCGAAAACTTCCGCATCGCCCACGATATTTCGAGTTACAGCCTGACCGCCCTCGCCAAGGCGACGCAGCCGATGATGCAGGGCCGCAATGGCGCCCTGCTGACGCTCAGCTATCTGGGAGCCGTTCGCTCCCTGCCCAGCTACAACGTCATGGGCCTGGCCAAGGCCAGCCTGGAAGCCAGCGTACGGTTTCTGGCCGCGGATCTGGGGCCGAACGGCATTCGGGTCAACGGCATCTCCGCCGGCCCCATAAAGACGCTGGCGGCCGCAGGCATCGGCGGCTTCAGGAACATGCTGAAGCATGTGGCCTCCATCGCGCCGATCCGCCGCAATGTGACGCCTGAAGATGTGGGCAATACCGCGGCCTTCCTGTG
>CAYWHG010000220.1:1457-6195 GCA_964457865.1 uncultured Steroidobacter sp. | reverse complement strand
TTCATTGAGAGAGTTCAGTCATGGCACATAAAAAGGCAGGCGGTAGTACCAAGAACGGTCGCGATTCCGAGTCGAAGCGACTTGGTCTCAAGAAGTTCGGCGGTGAGCGCGTGATCGCGGGCAACATCATCGTCCGTCAGCGCGGCACTGTTTATCGTGCAGGCGACAACGTGGGCACGGGCACCGATTACACCCTGTTCGCGACGGCCGAAGGCCGCGTCCATTTCCGCAAGAAGGGCGTCGAGCAGAAGACGTTCGTGAGCGTGATTCCCGAATAACGGCAGGCGTCGCCGCTGTTTATATGAAAAGCCCCGGCCAGACCGGGGCTTTTTGTTGGTCGCATGGGGCGCAGTACTGCTTCCTTGCCAGTTGACCAGTTGACCCGTTGACCAGTTAGCCTTCACACCCTATGCGTTTCGTCGACGAAGCAACCATCAAAGTCAGTGCCGGCCACGGCGGCCGCGGCGCGGTGGGTTTCCGTCGCGAGAAATTCATTCCGTTCGGCGGTCCTGACGGCGGTGACGGCGGCAAGGGTGCCGACATCTGGCTGGAAGGCGTGGAAGGCATCAACACGCTGGCTGATTTTCGGTTCAGGCGGGCCTTTCGCGGTCCGAACGGTGAGCCGGGCGGCAGCGCAGATTGCACCGGCGCCGGCGGCGAGGATCTGGTCGTGCCGGTGCCGATCGGTACCGTGGTTGTCGATGTCGACACCGAAGAGCAGCTGGGCGACGTGACCGCGGCGGGTCAGCGGCTGCTGGTGGCCAAGGGCGGCAAGGGTGGTTGGGGCAACGCCCGCTTCAAGACGAGCACCAACCGCACGCCCCGCAAGGCCATGCCGGGCCTGGAAGGCGAGAAGCGCGAGCTGCGGCTGGAACTGAAGGTGATGGCGGACGTCGGATTGCTCGGGCTGCCGAATGCCGGCAAATCGACGCTGATCCGTGCTGTTTCCGCGGCGAAGCCGAAAGTTGCCGACTATCCGTTCACGACGCTGTACCCCAATCTGGGCGTGGTACGCGTCGGCGATCTGCGCAGCTTCGTGATGGCGGACATTCCCGGGCTGATCGAGGGGGCGGCCGATGGCGCCGGATTGGGAATCCAGTTCCTGAAGCACCTGCAGCGCACCCGGGTGCTGCTGCACCTGGTGGATATTTCCCCTCCCGACCCGGACGCCGATCCGGTGAAGGATGTCCGCGCGATCGCCGCCGAACTCAAGAAGTTCAGCGCCGATCTGGTGAAGAAGGATCGCTGGCTGGTCCTCAACAAGATCGACCTGATGCCGCCGGACGAGGCGGACAAGGTGTGCAAGGACATCGTCCGACGACTGCGCTGGAAAGGTCCGGTGTTCCGGATCTCGGGATTGTCGAAGCAGGGGACTGAAGCGTTGTGTCAGGCCGTGATGGTGCACATCGAAGAGATGGCGGCCGCGGCGCAGGCGGATTAACTTGATGATAATCAGTTAGTTGCGGATCTGACTGCGCATAAAAAAGCCGGGTCGAACCCGGCTTTTTCATTGCTATCGACCTGGCTTGGCCGCTTACGCGGTGGCCATTTCCTTCACGCGGGCATTCAGCGCGCTCTTGTGCCGCGATGCCTTGTTGCGATGGATGATGCCCTTGCTGACCATCGAATCGATGATCGGGGTAGCCGCCTTCAGCTGGGCAGTGGCGGCGGTCTTGTCGCCTGTTTCCACGGCGCTCACGACACCCTTGATGGCGGTGCGCAGCTTCGAGCGGGCCGCCATGTTGCGGGCACGGCGCTTGACGGTTTGCTCGGCGCGCTTTTCAGCTGACTTGATATTGGCCACGGACGGTCGACTCGGGAAAAAGAGGCGCGAATTCTGCCGATGTGATCCCGCCAAGGCAAGGGAAAAGTCAGCGATTGTGTCCCGGAACGCGAATCAGGCTGGAGATGACTGCGGTGGCGTGCGCTCCCTGACGTTCCCGCGCAGGCGGGGAAGAAGCCTCAGGCCTTGTTCGCCCTGTACCATTCCCGCCCCATGAATTTCGACCACGAATGCTCCAGGCGCCCTCACGCATGAGCCGCGCCTTTTTCCGCAGTACGGCCGTCGTGGGGGTCACCACGCTTCTGTCCCGCATCACCGGGCTGGTGCGCGACGTGGTCTATGCCTCGATGATCCCGGCCGTCGCGCTCGAAGCTTTCGTGCTGGCCAATCAGATCCCGAATCTGCTGCGCCGGTTGTTTGCCGAAGGCGCGTTCTCGCAGGCATTCGTGCCGGTGGTGGCCGAGTATCGGGCGAAGCGCTCGACCGACGAGGTACGCGGGCTGGTGGATTCCGTCGCCGGCACGATGGGACTGCTCCTGCTGGTGCTGTCGATCATCGGTGTGGTGATCGCGCCGTTGATCGTGCTGATCTGTGCGCCGGGTTTTCGCACCAAGGACGCGGGCCAGTTCGGACTTGCCGTGGAAATGCTGCGCTGGACGTTCCCGTACCTGCTGTTCGTGTCGCTGACCGCGCTCGCCGGCGGCGTGCTGAACAGCTATCAGAAGTTCGCGCTGCCGGCGTTCAGTTCGGTGGTGCTCAATCTGGTGATGATCGTCTTCGCGGCCTGGCTGTCGCCGTATTTCGAGCAGCCGGTCATTGCGTTGGCGGTGGGCGTGTTCGTGGGCGGCGTGATGCAGTGTGCGCTGCTGTTTCCGCCGCTGATCCGCATGAAACTGCTGCGTCTGCCGCGCTGGAACCGGCAGCACGAAGCGGTGAAGCGCATCGCGAAGCTGATGGGCCCGGCGATTCTCGGCTCGTCGATGGGGCAGTTGAGCGTGATGATCAGCAGCGGCATCGCCTCGCTGCTCGCCGATGGCAGCATGACGTGGCTGTATTTCGCCGATCGGCTGGTGGAGTTTCCGCTCGGTGTCTTCAGCATTGCGCTGGCCACCGTGATCCTGCCGAGTCTGTCGGCGCAGCATGCGAAGCAGTCCACGCAGGATTTCGCGACCACGCTCGACTGGGCCATTCGCCTCGTGTGCCTGATCGTCATCCCCGCGTCGGTGGCGCTGTTCGTGCTGGCCGGGCCGCTGACCGTGGCGATCTATCACCGCCGCGAGTTCACGGCGTACGACGTGGAAATGACGCGGCTCGCGCTCATGGCGTTCTCGTTCGCCTTGCTGGGCTGGAGCCTGATCAAGGTGCTCGCACCGGGCTACTACGCGCGCCAGGACACCAAAGGCCCCGTGAAAGTGGCCATGCGCGCGCTGCTCCTGACGATCGTGCTGAACCTGCTGGTGGTCGCGGTCCTGTGGAGTACGGGTCGACTGGACGATCCCGGCATGCATGCGCTGCTGGCGCTGAGCAATGGCGTCGGTGCGATCTTCAATGCGGGTTGGCTCTATTTCGGACTGATCCGCAATGGCGCGTTGGTGCCGCAACCCGGGCGTCGGAAATTCCTGCTGCAGGTCGTGGCTGCAACGGCGGCAATGGCCGTGTTTCTGTGGTGGTTCGGCGGCGACGTGGCGCAGTGGCTGGCGGCATCCACGACGCGGCGGATTGGTTGGCTGGCCGCCATTGTCGTGGGCGGTGCGGTCCTCTATTTCGCGGTGCTGGCGGTGCTGGGCGTGCGGCCCAGGCAGTTCCGGCTGCAGATGGCGGATTGAGCCGGCAAATGGGCATGAGCGGGCGGGCCGCGGCCCCTATAATCCGCCCCCTTCCGTGAAGATCTGGAGTTCATGAGGCCGCGATGGAATTGATCCGGGGCCTGCACAATCTGCGTCCCCGGCATCGGGGCTGCGTGCTGACGATCGGCGCCTTCGACGGGGTCCACCGCGGCCACCAGGAGATGATCCGTATCGTGCGCGAGCGCGCTGCCGAAGCCGGCGTACCGGCCGTGGCCTTGTCGTTCGAGCCAACGCCCCGAGAATACTTTGCGAAGGGCACGCCGCCGGCGCGGCTGACGCGATTTCGCGAACGCTTCGCGGCATTCGAACGCTACGGGCTCGACCGGTTCGTCTGTCTGGCATTCAACGAACGGGTCCGCGCCATGGGTCGCGGCGAGTTCATCGAGCGGGTGCTGGTGGAAGGACTCGGTGTCAGGCACCTGGTGGTCGGTCACGACTTCCGCTTCGCGCGCCAGCACGAAGGCAGCGTCGAAACGCTGCTGGAAGCGGGGCCGCGGTCCGGATTCGGCGTGACGGAAGTGCCGCCGTTCGAGATCGATGGCGAACGCGTGAGCAGCTCGCTGATCCGGCAGGCGCTCGATGTGGGCGACATGGCACGCGCCGAACGCTTTCTCGGTCGGCCGTATCGCATCACCGGCAAGGTGATCGAAGGTCAGAAGCTCGGGCGCAAGCTCGGCTTCCCGACGGCCAACCTGCGGTTGCACCGGCGGGCGACGCCGCTGGCGGGCATTTTCGCCGTGCGTGTGTCAGGGTGCGGGCTGGACGGCGCCCCCGGCGTGGCGAGCCTCGGAACGCGGCCCGTCGTGAGCGGCAAGGAATTGCTGCTCGAAGCGCATGTGTTCGATTTCAGCGGCGATCTGTATCGCCGCTACGTGCATGTGGATTTCATTGCCCGCCTGCGCGATGAGCTGTGGTTTCCGGATCTGGATGCGCTGGTAGCGCAGATGCACAAGGACGCGAAGCTAGCCAGGGAAACCCTGGCTAGCCGTTGACGGTTGACGGTTGACCGTTGACAGTCAGAGTGGCGACGTTGTCGCCGATGTGAGCTTGTAAAGTAATGCGATGGCCGGTGTCTCCGGCCGTCAACCGTCAACCGTCAACCGTCAAC
>CAYWHG010000220.1:0-1357 GCA_964457865.1 uncultured Steroidobacter sp. | reverse complement strand
CCGTCAACCGTCAACCGTCAACCGTCAACACGAATGGCCGAGTACAAAGACACGATCAACCTTCCCCAGACCGCCTTTCCGATGAAGGCCGATCTGGCCCGGCGCGAGCCCGCCATGCTCAAGTGGTGGGAAGAGAATTCGATTTACGCGCAGCTGCGCGAGATCGCGCGCGGCCGTCCGACGTTCATCCTCGCCGACGGCCCGCCGTATGCGAACGGCGCGATCCACCTTGGTCATTCGATCAACAAGGTATTGAAGGACATCGTCGTCAAGTCGCGCACCATCGACGGCTTCGACGCGCCGTACGTGCCGGGCTGGGACTGTCACGGTCTGCCCATCGAACACCAGATCGAAAAGACCCGCGGCAAGGAAGTGAAATCGCTGGAACCGCGCGCCTTCCGCCAGGCCTGCCGCGAATACGCGATGGAGCAGGTGAACATCCAGCGCGAGGACTTCAAGCGTCTCGGCGTGATGGGCGACTGGGATCGTCCCTACATGACCATGCAGCCGCGCTATGAAGCCGAGCAGCTGCGTGCGTTCGCGAAGATCATCCGCAACGGCCACGTCTACAAGGGCCTGAAGCCGGTGCACTGGTGTCTCGACTGTCGCTCGGCACTGGCTGAAGCCGAAGTCGAATACGAGGACAAGACCTCGCCGGCCATCGATGTGCGGTTCACGGTGAAGGACGCGGCAGATCTGGCGCAGCGATTCGGATTGAAGTCGGCGCCTTCGCAGCGCGCCAGCGTCGTGATCTGGACGACCACCCCGTGGACGCTGCCGGCCAACCAGGCGGTCGCGCTCGGCCCCGAGATCAAGTACTCGCTGATCGATGCCGGCACCGAACTGCTCATCCTCGCCAGCGAACTGGCGGCGAGCGTGCTGCAGCGCGCGGAAGTGGCCGAGTCGCAGAAGCTCGCCGAAGTGCCGGGGTCGGCGCTCGAAGGTTTGCAGCTTGCGCATCCATTCTACGAACGCACCGTGCCGGTGATCCTCGGCGATCACGTCACGCTCGATGCCGGTACAGGCGCCGTGCACACCGCGCCGGGTCATGGTCAGGAAGACTATGTCGTCGGCGTCAAATACAAGCTCAAGGTCGACAACCCGGTCGGTAGCGACGGCCGCTTCGTCGCCGGCACGCAGTTCTTCGAAGGCGAGAAAGTCTTCGACGCGAACAAGCATGTCATCGAAGTGCTGAAGGAGCGCGGTGCGCTGCTGCACGACGAGTCGCTGCGTCACAGCTATCCGCATTGCTGGCGTCACAAGTCGCCGGTGATTTTCCGCGCCACCGCGCAGTGGTTCGTCAGCATGGAACTCGCCGGCCTGCGCCAGGGCGCGCTGCGCGAGATCGGCAAGGTGA
>CAYWHG010000219.1:0-6203 GCA_964457865.1 uncultured Steroidobacter sp. | reverse complement strand
CCCACAGGAAGAATCCTCTTCGCATTTGCTGCCGCGGATCTTTTTTGCGAAGAATTTCTTGCGCCGCCATGCGTCCCGCTGGAAGTTCTTTGCGCTGTTTTTGTGCGGTCTGAACGATTGAGTGTTTGCCTTATCCGCAGTCTGCGGCCGCATGGATAGTATTGAATTTACGATTCTTTGCGTCTCCAGCGGGGCAGCACATGACGAATCTCGAACTGTTCGGTCGTCATCGTGTCGGAGTTCAGGTTCACTGAACTTTCTCCACTGAAGTTTCCTGAAGGTCGGTCATAGTCACGCGGTTCCTGCCGTCCGGCGGGTACCCGATCTTTATTTCTGTCCGGTCCGAAAGCGGCGGTCTACTCGGTCTGTAGTTACATGAGTCCAGGTGTGCGCAACATAGTGGTTGGAGCGGCGTTGCTCGTCGCGGTGGCAGGTATCGGCTGGTATGCGAAGTCGAGCGGCGGCCCGCAGGCACCAATTGCGTCGCGCCCGGCTTTCGGCGCCGGCAAGCCCGTCAACGTCATTGTGGAGACCGTGGGCTATGCGCCATTCGCGCAGGACCTGGAAGCCATCGGTACGGCGCGCGCCAACGAGGCGGTCGATGTCACTGCCAAGGTGTCCAATCGCGTCACGGCGATCGCCTTTCGCGAAGGGCAGATCGTGCGGGCCGGCGACGTGCTGGTCGAGTTCGACAGCGAACAGGTCCGCGCCAGTCTCGCCGAAGCGGAGGCCGCGCTGCGCGACAGTCGCAGCCAGTTCAATCGCAGCCGCGAACTGTTCGCCACCCGGGCGCTCTCGGAGGCGCAGCTCGATCAGCTGCAGGCAACCCTGAGCATGAACGAGGCACGCGTGGCCGGCGCGCGTTCGCAGCTCAACGACACCATCATCCGCGCGCCGTTCGCCGGTCGGGTCGGCCTGCGCAATGTCAGCGTCGGCAGCTTCGTCACTCCCGGCACGGTCATTACGACGCTCGACGATACCAGCGTCATCAAGCTCGATTTCTCCGTGCCCGAAGTCTTTCTGGCGCAGGTCAGGGAAGGACTCGAGATCAGCAGTCGCACGACCGCTTATGCGGGCGAGGCGTTCAGGGGCAAGGTGTCGAGCATCGACAACCGCCTCGATCCGGTAAGTCGCGCCGTGCTGGTTCGTGCGCGTATCGACAATCGCGATGGGCGACTGAAACCCGGCATGCTCATGACGGTCGCCCTGATGCGTGCCGAGACGCCGGCATTGCTGATTCCCGAACAGGCGCTGGTCCCCGAAGGCAACGAGCAGTACGTGTTCGCGGTCCGCGACGGCAAGGCCGTGCGCATGAAGGTGCAGACCGGCCGACGCCGTCCGGGCGAGGTGGAAATCATCGATGGGCTCGGCGATGGCGATGTGGTGATCGTCGAGGGCACCCAGAAAGTCCGCGAAGGCACTGCCGTGAGTCCCGTAGTCGACGCGGCGGTGCAGGGCGCGGCGCTGGAGCCGGTGCGGCGGCGGGAACGCGCATGATCCTGTCGGAGCTGTCGGTCCGGCGACCCGTGTTCGCGATGGTCGTGAGCCTGTTGCTCACGATCATCGGTCTCATGGCGGCCAATCGCCTGCCGGTGCGCGAATATCCCGACATCAGCGCGCCGATAGTCAGTGTCGGTACGCGCTATCGCGGCGCGACCGCGGAAGTCGTCGAATCGAAGATCACCCAGATCATCGAATCGCAGGTCGCCGGTCTCGAAGGTGTCGAGAAGATCACCTCGTCGAGTTCGGAGGAACGCTCGCGCATCACCATCGAGTTCGGCCTGGGACGCGATATCGAGTCCGCGGCCAATGACGTGCGCGACCGCATTTCGCGCGTGCAGGGCAGTCTGCCGGACGAAGCGGATCCGCCCGAGATCACCAAGGTCGATTCCAACTCCGATCCCGTGATGCACATCGACGTGTCGAGCGATCGCCGCTCCGTGCTCGAACTCAATGACTACGCCGATCGCTACCTGCTGGACCGGTTCTCGATCGTCGATGGCGTGGCGATGGCGCGCATCAACGGCGAGCGTCGTTACGCGATGCGCATCTGGCTGAATCGCCAGGCGCTTGCGGGGCGTGCGCTGACCGTGCAGGACGTCGAGACCGCGCTGCGTCGCGAAAACATGCAGCTTCCCGCCGGTCGCATCGAATCGCTCAACCGCGAGTTCTCGCTGCGCACCGATACCGGCTTCAACACCGAAGAGGATTTCCGCCAGCTCGTCATCGGTCGCGGCGACGACGGCTCGTTCGTGCGCCTGGGCGAAGTCGCCGAGGTCAAGCGCGACGCCGAGGATCTGCGGTCGATCTCCCGCTCCGACGGCGTCACCGGCATCAGCTTCGCCATCGTGCCGACGTCGACCGCCAACGTGCTCGATGTCACGCGCGGCGTGCAGCAGGAAATGGCACGCATCCGCGAGACGCTGCCGGACGACATCCGCATGGAAGTCAACGTGGACAACTCGCTGTTCGTGCACGCCTCGATCAACGAAGTGGTCCATGCGCTGGTGGTCGCGCTGATTCTCGTGCTGGTCGTGATCTACGCCTTCCTCGGTACCTGGCGCGCAACGTTGATTCCCGCCGTCACGATTCCGGTATCGATCATTGCCGCCGCCATCGTCATGGTCATGGCGGGATTCTCGATCAATGTGCTGACGCTGCTCGGCGCGGTGCTCGCCATCGGTCTCGTGGTCGACGATGCCATCGTCGTGCTGGAAAACATCATGCGGCGCATCGAGGAGGGCGAGCCGGCACTGCTGGCCTCGGTGGATGGCAGCCGCGAAATCGGCTTCGCCGTGGTTGCGACGACGCTGGTATTGATCGCCGTGTTCCTGCCGATCTCCTACCTGCCCGGCAATCTCGGCCGTCTGTTCGGCGAATTCGGCATTGCCATTGCGGCGGCGGTGGCCTTCTCGGCACTGATCTCGCTGACGCTCGTGCCGATGATGGCCTCGAAGTTCTTCGCGCGCGGCGCCGTGCGCAGCCGCACGACGCTGGTCGTCGAACGGTTCTTCCACTGGCTGTCGGCGCGCTACGAACAGTCGCTGCGCTCGACCATCGGTCGTCCCGCCATCGGTCTCGGCATGGCGGCGGGTGCGATCGCGCTGGGCATGCTGCTCTACAAGATCCTGCCGACGGAATACGCGCCGGCGGAAGACCGCGCCAATCTCCAGATCGTCATCACCGCACCCGAGGGATCGAGCCTCGCGTACCTGGATCGCTACCTGCGGCAGGTCGAAGCAGTGGCGGCGGAGGAGGTCACTCGCGGCAATGCGCGGCGCGTACTGACGCGCACGGGCAACTGGGGCGGCGGCGGCGATGTGAACGTGGGGCGGATCGTGCTGCCGCTGGCGCCGTGGGAGGATCGCGAGGAATCCGCGTCCCAGATCGTGCAGCGGCTGCGGGCGAAGGTGGGGGATTTTCCCGGGGTCCGCGTGATCGTCGTACAGCCGGGCGGTCTGGGCGTGCGTGGGCCCGGCTCGCCGATCCGGCTCGTGCTCGGCGGCTCCAACTACGAGGAGCTGGCGAAGTGGCGCGACATCGTGCTGGCGCGCGCCGCGGAAAATCCCGGGCTGGTGAATCTGGATTCGGACTACTACGAGCGCAAGCCGCAGCTCGATGTGGCGATCGATCGCAATCGCGCCGCCGACCTCGGTGTTTCGCTCGAGGCCGTCGGTCGTTCGCTCGAAACCATGATGGGATCGCGCGTCGTCACCACGTATCTGGAACGCGGCGAGGAATACCGCGTGATCCTGCAGGCCCGCGACAGCGATCGCGCGACGCCGGGCGATCTGGAGAACATCTACGTTCGCTCGCTGACCACGGGCGCGATGATTCCCCTGTCCAACCTGGTGAAGCTGACCGAGACCGCCGGGCCGATCGACTACAAGCGCTTCGATCGCCTGCGTGCCGTGACGATTTCCGCCAGCCTCGCGCCGGATTATTCGCTCGGTGAAGCCGTGGAGTACCTGCAGAAGGTGGTTCGCGAGGATCTGCCGCCCGAGGCCCAGGTCAACTGGGACGGTGAGTCGCGCGAGTTCCAGCGTTCCGGGTCGGCGCTGTACGTGACCTTCCTGCTGTCGCTGACCATCGTCTTCCTGGTCCTGGCGGCGCAGTTCGAGAGCTTCCGGCATCCGCTGATCATCATGGTCACCGTGCCGCTGGCGATCACGGGAGCGCTGATCGGCCTGTGGGTGCAGAACGGCACGATCAATGTGTTCAGCCAGATCGGCTGCATCATGCTGATCGGCCTCGCCGCCAAGAACGGCATCCTGATCGTGGAGTTCGCCAACCAGCTGCGGGACCGGGGTGTCGAGTTCATCGAGTCGATCATCGAGGCGTCGGCGATCCGCCTGCGGCCGGTGCTGATGACCAGCCTGTGTACCCTGTTCGGCGCGGTGCCGCTGATGATTGCGACCGGTGCGGGCGCCGAGAGCCGCCGGGCCATCGGCGCGGTCGTGGTCTACGGTGTCGCGTTCTCGTTGCTGCTGACGCTCTACGTGGTGCCAACCGTTTATGCACTGATCGCGCGTCGCACGCAGTCGCCAGAGCATGTCAGTCGCCTGATCGAGCGTCTGCGCGGCAAGGTGCAGCCGGCGCCGTCCGGATCCGGGACGCCCGAATAAAAAAAGGCCGGTGACATTGTCATCGGCCTTAAGGGGGTGTCCAAAGCGCCCGAAGGCACTCGCAGGAGGACGTCATTTCAGACTGCACTGCCGGCGACTGGTTCCATGGCTTCCCACATTAATTCTCTGAAATGTTGTGTAAGACAATCACCCGCGTTTCGGTACTGATCATTAGGAATATCTGAATAAAGACGGGGAAACCCCGCATCCGGTGCCGCTCAAGGGGCTTGCTAGAATCCGGCCCGTTCCCGCTGCGTGCCAGGATACGTCCGAACCTTCGTTCGTCGACGCGGCAGCGGCCCGTTGAGCGAGTATCGACCCCATGGCCCTGACGCCCTACCAGCAGCTCGAGCAGGAGTTTCGTCGCCTGCATGCCTTTCGCAGTGCCGCCGGCATCCTGCGTTGGGATTCCGCCGTCATGATGCCGCGCGGCAGCTCGGACCTGCGGGGCGAACAGCTCGCGGCGCTGGAAACCGAAAGTCATGCGCTGCTGGTATCGCCGCGCGTTTCGCGCCTGATCGAGCGGGCCGACGCCAACGCCCAGATGCTGGAGGACTGGCAGATCGCCAACCTGCAGGAGATGCGCCGCGAGCGCGATCACTCCATTGCCACGCCGCGCTCGCTGGTCTCGCGCCTCGCCAAGGCCACCTCGAAAGCCGAGGTGAAATGGCTCGAGGCCAAGCAGAAGAGCGATTTCTCGATCTTCGCGCCGCATCTCGAAGAAGTCGTGAGCCTGCTGCGCGACAAGGCCTCATTGCTGGGCAAGGCACTGAACCTCGACCCCTACGATGCGCTGGCCGATGAGTTCAGCCCCGGACTGCGCAGCGAGGAAATCGAGGCGATCTTCACTGCCCTGGGCCGCCGCCTGCCCGGGCTCATCCATGAAGTGATCGACCATCAGGAACGCCGGCCCACGCTGGAAATCACCGGTCGCTTCGCCGCTTCCAAGCAGCGCGCCCTGGCCGTCGAACTGATGAAGGCCATGGGATTCTCGTTCGATCGCGGTCGCCTCGACGAAAGCGAGCATCCGTTCACCGGCGGTGCGCCGGGCGACATCCGCATCACCACCCATTTCAGTCCGACCGACCCGCTGACCGGTCTGATGGGCGTGCTGCACGAGACCGGTCACGCCATGTACGACATCGGCCTGCCGGAGGCCTGGCGCGGCCAGCCGATCGGCCGCGATCGCGGCATGGCGATGCAGGAAAGCCAGTCGCTGCTGCTGGAAATGCTGATCTGCCGCAACCGGCCGTTCCTGCACTACCTGAAGCCGCTGCTGGAGAAGGCCTTCGGCGTATCCGGGCCGGAATGGGAAGTCGAAAACCTGTATCGATTGCTGACCCGTGTACGACGCAGCCTGGTCCGGGTCGATGCGGACGAAGTGACCTATCCCGTTCATATCCTGCTGCGCTACGAACTCGAAACCGAGATCCTCAAGGGCGAGCTGCGCGTGAAGGACGTGCCGGAAGTCTGGAACAGTCGCATCGAGGACCGCCTCGGCGTGCGCCCCTCCAACGACGCGGAAGGCTGCCTGCAGGACGTGCACTGGGCCGTCGGCTCGTTCGGTTACTTTCCGTC
>CAYWHG010000218.1:0-6243 GCA_964457865.1 uncultured Steroidobacter sp. | reverse complement strand
TTCTGCCGGACTCTGTGAACTCTGTGCTCTCTGTGCTCTCTGTGTGAAATCTCTTACTGCCGCTCGCTGAACAACTCCTCCTGCGACGGTCCCGTCGGCTTCTCCGGCGAGCCGTCCTCCTCCACGTTGCGGTAGCGGATCACGCCGAACACCATTTCATCCCAGGTCTGTTCGCCCCAGGTGACCGTGCGGTTCGGGTCGGGGTTCGCCTTGTTCTGGCTGGAGTTGTCGAACACCTGCGTGTAGACGACCTTCGTGCCGGCCGGCACCGGCAGCGGCTTGACGAGATCGTAGGTCGACTGCCAGTTGAAGTCGTAGTTCGGCACATTGAGCAGCATCTCTTCGCGGCCATCCGGATACTTCGCGAGGAAGCTCGCCGATTTGCCGCGGAAGTGCGCGTGCGGATGCAGGCTGTAGATCACCGCGTCTTCCTTGAATGTCTGTTCGGCGGTCTCCGTGTGTACCTTCGTGTTGGGCGGAATCTTCAGGCGCGGCTGCGCGAAGATCATGCTGCGGTAGCTGAACTTCGGCGGGTCCTTCATGAAATACAGGCCGAGCCTGGTGACGTCGGTGAGTTCCTGTCCGTTCGGCGTGAAGTGCATCTGGAAGTGAATGGTCGTGCCGGCCTTCAGCAGGATGCCGTTGTCCGCCGGAATCTCCAGCGGCTCCGCGCCGGGAACGTAGTTGTAGAGACTCGTCGCGCCGCGACGTTCGCCGCCAGCCGAGGCGATGATGTGATGGAGCACGGTGCGCTGGCCGGGCAGGTAGTCGATCGCGCGGACCCAGACATCGTGATCGAGCGGATTCTTCACCTGCACCATCTGGTAGGGAATCACACCGGTGGCCGGCGTGGTGAAGGCCGGCGTCTCGATGATCAGGTCAGGTTCGCCGAGCGGCCATTTCGGCCAGTCCTTCTTCTGCGCCTTCAGCGGATCCTCCCCGGTACCGCGCGGCGCGCCGGCTTCGATCCAGTGGACGAGGGTCTTTGCCTGTTCCTCGCTCAGGCCACGGTCGTTGCTGAAATGGCCGTAGTGACGATCGGCGTGCCACGGTGGCATGCGCTGGGTGCGCACGACTTCGCGGATCATCGGCGAGAAGCCGCGCACCATTTCATAGCTGCTCATCTGCCACGGACCGATGCCGCCTTCGCGATGACAGGCGACGCACTTGTCCTCCAGGATCGGCACGATCGTCTTCTCGTAGGAGATGTTCGCGTGCGCGCGATCGCGTTCCGGCATCCTGATGTCGCAGCCGGTCACGGTCGTGGTCGGCTGTGACACGGCGCTGCCCGCGCTGACGGCCTCGATGGCCGCAGCCGCGCCAGCCGCACTACCGCGATAGGCAACCTTCCAGCCGCGAGGATTGACGACGAACACTTCACCGTTGCGTGTGGCGCCCAATGACTCGGTGATGATCTGGGTTTCGTCGATCAATACCGGCATCGAGAGGTTGCTGGCCGCGGCTTCCTTCACGATCGCCTCGCGCGAGTCGCCGGGGTTCGCATTCAGCAGCAGGAACTCGACGTTTGAGTACTTGCCGCGCAGGGATTCGAGCGTGGCGGCCGACGTGCGCGATGCATCGCAGCCGTTGCCCTGGGTCATGAGCACGACGGCCTTCATGTCGGAGAGGTAGTAGAACTCGTGCGACACGCCCTTGTGGTCGGTGAGGCGGAAATTGTCGACGACATCGCCGGGCTGCAATGCGAACGCAGCGGATGAAAGAGTCAACGCAGCCAGCGAAAACGAAATTCGCGTGCGCAGGTACGACATGCAGAAACCCCCGAACCGTGTTGTGTTGGCAATGCGGCAAGCCTGCCTCAACGCCGGCCCGGAAAGGAGGGGGGCAATGCAAAGGTTTGTAATTCAGGCCTTTTCTGCCGTCATCGGCGAGCCGGTTGCGTCGTACACTCGCGCGCGGCAGAGGACTATGGGGGACATCGATGAAATCCTGCGTGCTGGTAACGCTGACGGCCTTCGCCGTATCGAGCGCGGTGGCCGCTGACTACAAAGTGCCGCGACTGGACGACGGCACGCCCGACCTTCAAGGTGTGTGGACCAATGCCACGCAGACGCCGCTGGAGCGCCCTGCAGAACTTGGGACACGCCGTGCGCTGACGAAGGACGAGGCCGAGGCCATCGAGAACAAGGCGCGCGGCGCCGTGGCGGCGGATGCGCTGCCGAGCGATCCCGACAGCAAGATCGAGGCGGGCGCGTTGCCGCCTGTCGGCAACTACAACCTGTTCTGGACGGACCGCGGCATGACGGCGGCGGAGATCGGCGGCGAGTATCGCAGCTCCATCATCATCGATCCGCCGGACGGCCGGATTCCCGTGCGGGCGAACAGTGCAAATCAGCGGCTGGCTGCGGCACGCATGCGGGGAGAATCGATGGCGGACGGCCCGGAGCAACGCCCGCTGGGCGAGCGGTGCCTGCTGTCGTTCGGTTCGTCGGCAGGCCCACCGATGCTGCCGACCATGTACAACAGCTACTACCAGATCGTGCAGTCGAAGGACGTCGTCATGATCCTGGTGGAAATGGTGCACGACGTGCGCATGGTCCGCATCGGCGGCAAGCATCCGCCGCAGCATGTGCGCAAGTGGATGGGCGATTCGATCGGCCGCTGGGACGGCGACACGCTGGTCGTCGAGACGACGAACTTCCGCTCCGATCAGAATTTCCGCGGCTCGTCGCAGGACATGGTCGTGACGGAACGCTTCACGCGGGTGGCCGACGACCAGGTTCTCTACAGCTTCACGATCAGGGATCCGAATGCATTCGCCGCAGAGTTCACGGGCGAGCTGCCGTTCCTGAAGATGGACGTGAACATTTACGAGTATGCCTGTCACGAAGGAAACTACTCGCTGCCGGGAATTCTTGCGGCCGAGCGCGAGAAGGAGAAGGCCGAGGCGGCTGCGGCAAAGCAAACTGGCCCCTAGGCCGCGCTTCTGGTTCCCTCCTCCGCGAAGCGGGGGAGGATCAGGGAGGGGAGGTGGTTCTCCTGCCGTGCCGGACGTCGCCGGGGCGTTTTCAGGATCGCCGTGAATCCGTCCCTGGAGGCTCCGCAAAAACATCCATGTTTTTGACGGTCCTGAAAACGCCCCGGCGACGTCCGACACTACATAGCAGTCACTGGTAGGCATGAAGAAATTCGCTGCAGTCCTTGTCATGGGTTCGTTGGCTCTGTGCACGGCGGCCTCTGCCAGCACGGTCACCACACGCGAATTCGACTCATCCGCCTTGCAACGCAAGTGGACCTACGTCGCGTACCTGCCGACGGACTACGATCGATCCGAAACACGCTATCCGGTGCTCTACCTCCTGCACGGCAACGGACAGAAGGCCTACGACTGGGTGTCCTCCGGGCACATCCAGCAGACCGCCGACCGGCTCATCGCCAGCGGCGAGATGCCGCCGGCCATCATCGTCATGCCCGAAGCGGGCACGACCTGGTATGTCGATCGCAAGGAGCGCATGGAGACGGCAGTGATGCAGGACCTGCTGCCGGAAATCCAGCGGCAGTTCCGCACCATCGACAAACGTGAGGGCAGGGTGATCGCCGGCCTGTCGATGGGTGGATTCGGGGCTGCACGATTTGCGTTCAAGTACCCGGAGACATTCGCAGCGGCCGGCCTGCTGTCGCCGGCCATCTATGCCGACGAGCCACCCGGGAATTCCTCTGCCCGGCGCGTGGGCGTGTTCGGCTCGCCGCAGTTCGATCCGCAGGTCTGGCACAGCCTCAACTACACGGTGCTCTGGGACGCGTACCTGAAGAAGAACCTGCCAGTGCCGATGTACATCAACTCCGGCGACGACGATCGGTTCTATATCGAAGAGTCGGCGGTGGAGTTCTATTCGCTCCTGCGCCGTAACAAGCAGCCCGCCGAACTGCGTATCGTCGACGGCGGCCACACCTGGGCGGTGTGGGAGAGCACGATCGGCGACGTCATGAAGTACCTGTTCGGGTTCGTGATGCCTGCGACGGGTGGCTGACGGGTCCTTCACGTCATCCCCGCGAAGGCGGGGATCCATCCCCGCTGCCCGAATGGATTCCCGCCTGCGCGGGAATGACAGACAAATCCCGTATGATCCCGCCGGATTTCATCGGAGGATCCGTCTTGGTTCTCACGCTCTACGGCATCAGGAACTGCGACACCATGAAGAAAGCCAGGGCCTGGCTGGATGAGCACGGGGTCGACTATGCCTTTCATGACTACAAGGCCAGCGGCATCGATCGCGCTTCGCTGGCGCGCTGGTGCAAGGCGAAGGGATGGGAAACGGTACTCAATCGCGCCGGAACGACGTTCCGCAAGCTGCCTGATGCAGCGCGCGTCGACCTGACCGAGTCGAAGGCCATCGACCTCATGCTCGAACAGCCTTCGATGATCAAGCGGCCCGTCCTCGAAGGCGCAGGTCACCTGCTCATCGGTTTCCGGCCGGATGAATATCGGGCCGCGCGACTGGCCCGATACTCCTGACTTGAGACTACGTCGCGACGGCGACGTAAAGCACCGGGTCCAGCCAGGCGTCGATCGTCTCGCTGAACCGGTATATCCGGGGCCCGACCCGTGCGGGCCTGAAACCATGCTTCACGCATGCGTCGAGCGCGCCGGCGTGACCGGCGCGACAGTCCGGGCGTGTGATTCGCCAGGTGATTCCCTTGTGATACAGGCTCTGCATCGGCAGCGCTGGCGGCGTGAGCGGTGGCGCGATGCTGGTGATGAGCGCATCGGGTGCGCACAGATCGACCGAGTCGACGAACGTCGCTGCATCGAAAGCGCCGTCGACGACGATGTCATAGAGGCCGCCCGCCTCGGCGACGCTGCCAAACGCGTTGGCGCCATAGTCTCTCGCGATCGTGCGCCGTGCTTCGTCCGCATCGACATAATCGACCTGCGCAGCACCGAGCGAGACCGCCAGGCCCGCCGCATAGAGGCAGATCACGGGGCACGGACCCGAAGTCACCAGCACGTGCGCCTCCGGTCGGGAGGACAGCTGCGGTCCCACGGCACGCCAGGCATCGGTGGCCATGTCTGCAATGCCAATGAACTGCGTCGGATCTGCGCCGTCAGGCAACGGCACCATCATCGCGGACGCATAAGGCACGCGAATGCGCTCTGCGAGAGCGCCGCCGAAGTTGCCGGCGCGGCCCATGCCATAGCTTGCACCGAAGGGCACCGAACTGCAGCGGCCGGTCGCACCGCGACGGCAGGGTGGGCAGGCGCCACAGGAGATCTGTGCCGCAACGATGACACGCTGTCCGATCGCGAACTGCCGGCCCGCGCGTTCGCCCAGGTCGACGATCTCGCCGATGATTTCGTGGCCGATGGGTTCGCCCGAGGCCAGTGGCACGTGGCCGGCGAGATAGAGCCGGTCGAGATCGCAGCGGCCGATCACGATCGGCCGGACGATGGCCTCATCGGGTCCCTGCAGAAGGGCGTCCGGTGTGTCACGCCATTCGAGCCGGCCCGGTGCCAGGAAGACGACGTGCCGCATGCGCTGGCTCAGCTGCCGCGCGTCACCGGCATCTCCACCGCGTCCTGCGACCGGTTCAGATGCTGCGCGAGTTCCAGCTTCGCGATGGCACTGCGATGCACTTCGTCGGGGCCATCGGCGAAACGAAGCGTGCGCTGACCGGCCCAGAGCTTCGCCAGCGGAAACTGGTCGCTCACACCGGCGCCGCCGTGCGCCTGGATCGCCCAGTCGATGACCTTCAGTGCCATGCTCGGCACGATCACCTTGATCATGGCAATTTCCTTCTTCGCCACCTTGTTGCCGACCGTGTCCATCATGTACGCGGCCTTGAGCACCATGAGCCGTGCCTGATCGATCCGGCAGCGCGATTCGGCGATGCGCTCGTGCCATATCGACTGCGCCGACAGCGGCTTGCCGAAGGCGACACGCGCATTGAGGCGCTTGCACATGAGTTCGAGCGCGCGCTCGGCGACACCGATGGAACGCATGCAGTGATGGATGCGGCCGGGGCCAAGACGGCCCTGCGCGATCTCGAAACCGCGACCTTCGCCGAGCAGGATGTTCGCGGCCGGCACACGCACGTTCTTCAGATCGACTTCGGCATGCCCATGCGGCGCATCGTCATAGCCGAACACCGGCAGATAGCGCAGCACATCGACGCCCGGCGAGTCCGCGGGCACGAGGATCATCGACTGCTGCTGATGCTTGCCGGCCTCGGGATTGGTCTTGCCCATCAGGATGTAGATCTTGCAGCGCGGATCGTTGGCGCCGC
>CAYWHG010000217.1:0-6273 GCA_964457865.1 uncultured Steroidobacter sp. | reverse complement strand
CGCGCAGGCGGGGATCCATCCATCGAAAGACATGGATTCCCGCCTGCGCGGGAATGACAGGAACTATTCCGCTTCCCTGCTCACCACCCGGTTCCTTCCCAGGTCCTTCGCATCCTTCAGCGCCTGCAACGCGGCCGCATAGATGCGCGCCGGCGGTGCGTCGTGCGAGGGGACCAGCGAAACAACGCCAGCGCTGATCGTCACGTAGCGCGAGACCGCCGAACGGGGATGATGGATGGCGAGATCGCGGACCCGCGCCAGCACGGCTTCGGCCAGTTTCGATGCCTGCGTGAGGTCGAGTCCCGTGGTCAGCGCCGCGATCTGGTCTTCGTCGAAACGCCCGCACAGGTCGCTGGCGCGACGGAAGCAGCCGCCGACGACGCGCGCGATGCGGCGGAACGACTGGTCCGAGCCCTGCCGGCCGAACACGTCGCGATAGTTGGAATAGTGATCGAGATCGAACACCAGGAAGCTCAGCCGGCGCGATTCGCGCTGGGCGAGGCCCCAGTCGCGCTTGATCAGTTCTTCGAAGTACGGTCGCCGCAACAGGCCCGTCAGCTTGTCATCGCGCAGGTAGGCGAGCATCGTCTGGGTATTCATTGTCGGATCCCGCGGTTCCGAGCGCAGTTCCGGGCGGGTACCGCTCTCGCGATGAAAGCTCGCGAAGTGCGTGATCTGCCCTTCCGGGCTGCGTAACGGCGCCAACATGATCTCGTTCATGAACTGGGTGCCGTCGCTGCGATAGTTGCGGACAGTGGTGCGACAGGCGACGCCGTCGCGCAGGGCCTCGCGAATACGCGTCAGACCATCCTGGTCATGGTCATCGCCCTGCAGGAAACGCAGATTGCGGCCGAGGATCGATTCGGCCGCGTAGCCCGTGAGCTGCTCCATCGCAGGGTTCACATAGGTCACGTTCCAGTGGCCGGATGCGGCCTCGCACAGCGTCACCGCCTCCGGCGAGGATTCGACCATCGTTCTGAAAAGATTCGGATCTACCGTGCTCATCTCACCCATCACCGGCGACCCGGTCCCCGGATGCCAAGAGTTCCAATGCGTCATTCCCGCGAAGGCGGGAATCCATCCGTTCCGCGGGATGGGCCCCCGCCTGCGCGGGGGCGACGGAATCTCCTAGGCGTCCAGGCGCAATTCCGGTCGCTCCATGCTGCCCTTGATTGCCTGCTCGCAGCTCTGCCAGTCCGCCGATCCGCGCAATGCGATCCGGTCCGTGCCGAGCTTGCCGTGCAGGCGCGCCAATCGAATATGGCTCAAAGGATCCCCGCTTCCCCGCAAAGAATCGATGACCTGGAGCACACCTTGGCGATTGTTGCAGATGGGAACGATGTCGCAGCCCGCGGCCAGCGCGGCTCGCACGCGCTCGGGCATGTCGCCGACGACGCCGGCGCCGGCCATTGATAGATCATCGGAGAAGATGGCGCCGCTGAAACGCAGCCGGTCGCGCAGCTCATCCTGCAGCCACCTGCGGGAAAACCCTGCGGGCAGCGGGTCGACTTCAGCAAAGACCACATGCGCGGCCATGATCGAGGCCAGCCCGTTGTCGATCAGGCGCTGGTAGGGATAGATGTCCTCGTCCATGTCGACCAGCGGCCGGCGGTCGACCGGCATGGCCACGTGGGAGTCCGGGACGACCGCCCCGTGCCCCGGAAAATGCTTTGCCGTCGCGGACATACCGGCGTCCCGCATGCCGTTGGCGAAGGCGATCGCCAGCTCGGCGACGATGCGCGCATCGCGATGGAAGGCCCGGTCGCCGATCACCGAACTGACGCCGTAGTCGAGATCCACGCAGGGGGCGAAGCTCATGTCGATCCCGACCGCCAGCAGTTCGGCTGCCAGCAGCCAGCCGCACTGCCGGGCAAGGCGCCGGCCTTCGGCCGGGTCGATGTCGTACTGCCGGCCGATGGTCCGCATCGGCGGCAGGACGGTGAAATCCCGGCGGAAACGCTGCACCCGCCCGCCCTCGTGATCCACGGCCACCAGCAGCGGCGGCGTCCGCACCGCGCGGATCGCGGCCACCAGGGCTTCGAGCTGCTCGATGCTGCCGAAATTGCGGGTAAACAGGATGCAGCCGCCGACCAGCGGATGCGCCAGCAGGTTCCGGTCCTCGGCCGTCAGCTCGGTGCCGGCGACGTCGATCATGAGGGGGCCGAGGGTCATGCGGAGGCCACTGGCGGCTGGCTGTTGGCGGCTGGCCAGAGGAGGAACGGAATGACGCCCCATCCGGCGCGCGGTCTGGCCAGTTGCCAGTCGCCAGTGGCCAGTCGCCCTGCTTGTGTCATCTCCACTCCCGATACGGCTTCTGCGCCAGGTTGAAATTGTAGTACCGCTCGTCCTCGGTGACTTCCTCACCGAGCCACTGCGGCCTGTCGAACCCGGTCTCTTCCGTCGGCAATTCGATCTCGGCGACGATCAGGCCGGCATTGGCGCCGAGGAACTCGTCGATCTCCCAGACCAGATTACCCATGGGAATGCGATGACGGTACTTCTCCACCAGCGGGCCCGTACACAGTTCACCGAGGATCTGATCGGCGTCGGCGCGCGGGATGGCGTACTCGAACTCCAGTCGCGTCATTCCCGAACGCTTCGCCTTGAGATTCAACCACGCCCGTTCGCCTGCGATCCGCACGCGAATCGAACAGCCGGCGCCCGAGCTGAGGTAGCCCTGCCGCATCAATTCACGACTGTCGACCTGCGCACGCCAGGCGTCGGACTTCACCAGGAATTTGCGTTCGATTTCGAGGGGCATGAGAGGGGATCAAGACAAAGAATCGGAGAATCTCCACGGGGGACACGGGGAACACGGGGTTCGGAACAGAAGATTTCTTGTCCCTGTGCTCCCCGTGTCCCCCGTGGAAACATTTCTTGTTCTCTTCCTACTATTTCCGCTCGAACACCGCCACGGACTCGACATGGGCCGTGTGCGGGAACATGTCCATCACGCCGGCGGCGGTCAACCGATAGCCGTGCTGGTTCACGAGGATGCCGGCATCGCGCGCCAGTGTTCCCGGATGACAGGAGACGTAGACGATGCGATCGGCACGCGTGGCGGCGACGACGGGCAGGACTTCCTGTGCGCCGGCGCGCGGCGGATCGAGCAGCACCTTGTCGTAGCGACGTTTCGCCCAGCCTGCGATGTGCAGGTCTTCGGCCGCGAGGTTGGCGGTGAAGAACTCGGTGTTGTGCAGGCCATTGCGCGCGGCGTTTTCCCGCGCACGCGACACCAGTCCGGCCTCGCCTTCCACGCCGACGACGTGTTTCGCGTGACGCGCCAGCGGCAGGGAAAAATTCCCCAGGCCGCAGAACAGGTCCAGCACTTCGTCTTCGGCTGACAACTGCAGAAGCTCGACAACGCGATCGATCATCCGCTCGTTCAGCGCACCGTTCACCTGCACGAAATCCGTGGGCAGGAACTGCAGCGTCACGTCGAAGTGCGGCAGCGTGTACGTAAGCGGCGGAACGTCGCCGCGTAGTGACGCGATGGTGTCGTAGCCGCCGGGCTGCAGATAGATATTCACGCTGTGTTCGCGTTCGAATGCCTGCAGATGCGCCATGTCGGCGTCCGTCAAGGGTTCGAGTACGCGGATCACGAGGGCGACCGCTGCGTCGGCGACGGTGACTTCGATCTGCGGGATGCGATTCGGAATACTCAACGAGGTGAGCAGCGCCGACAGGGCCGGAATCAGGGCATCGACGGGCGAACGCAGGATCTCGCAACGCTGCAGATCGGCGATGTAGCTGGTGGCGCGCTCCTTGAAACCGACGACGACCCGGCCCTTCTTGGGCACCCAGCGGGCGCCGAGGCGTGCGCGACGCCGGTAATTCCATGCGTCCGCCTGCAACGGTTCGAGGATCTGTTGCGGGCTCACCTTGCCGATGCGCTCGAGGGCATCCGTGAGCTGTCGTTGCTTGAACTCGATCTGGCGTTGCGGCGCCACGTGCTGCAATGCGCAGCCGCCGCAGACCCCGAAATGCGCACAGCGCGGCGCGACCCGATCCGGCGACGGTTCGAGCACCTGCAGCAGACGCGCCTCGTCGAAGTTGGGTCCGCGCTTGGTTCGCAGCCACTCGACGCGTTCGCCCGGCAATGCATCCTCGATGAACACGACCTTGCCGTCGTGATGCGCGACGCCGCGGCCCTCGTGCGACAGATCCTCGATCGTGGAGACTTCAGGTGCCGACTGGACGCGCGCCCGGGAACGCGAACGACCGTTCAAACCTGCACTTCCTGCCAGGCCGCGAGGAATTCCTCGAAGTGCGGTCGTGATTGCGCCTTCAGCGCCTCGCGGATGCGCTCGCACTCGGCATGATATTCCTCGCGCGACAGCATGCCGCGCATCAGCTCGAAGCGCAGATAGATGAGGAAGGTGTTCAGCACGTCCGTCTCGCAGTAGTTGCGGACGGCGTCGATCTGGCCGGCGAGGTACGCATCCCAGACCTTGTCGCCGCTCATGCCGAGCTTGCCCGGCAGGCCGAGCAGCATCGCCGCGGCCTGCAGGCTGACGCGCGCGCGCGCCTGGAAGCTCGACAGCACGTCCATCAGATCGAGATGGCGCGCGTGATAACGGTTCAGATAGTTGTTCCAGCGGAAGGCCTGATCGGAATCGCCCGCCTCCCAGTAGCGCGGCGCCTGGATGCCGTGACGCATCGCGCGATAGTGCAGCACCGGCAGATCGAAGCCGCCGCCGTTCCAGGAGACGAGATTCGGCGTGTACTTGTCGATGCCGTCGAAGAAGCGCTGAATGATTTCGGCCTCCGACGCATTCGGATCGCCCAGCGTCCAGATCTTGAAGCTGTCGCCGGTACGCAGCGCGACAGAGATCGCAACGATGCGCTGCTGTTCATAGGACAGAAACTCGTTGCCGGTCGCCTCGCGCCGTTTGGCCTGCATCACGTAGCCGACTTCCTTGTCGGTCAGGCCGTCGAGCTCGTAGACGCGGCGCCCGAGTTCGACGTCGGGAATGGTTTCAATATCGAAGGCGAAAACGGCCATGTTCGGGGAATAGTGATCAGGGGGTAGGGGGTCGTCAGAAGGATGGAATCTTACTATCCCCTACCCCCTGATCATTACCCCCTTTTCTCATCAGCACGGCAACCGCCACCACCAGCCCGGCTTCGTCCGTCAGGGTGACGTGACCTTCGCCAATGCCGAGCTGTTCGCAGCGATCGCGTCCACGGTCGGACCAGATGATCTCGGGCTTGCCGAGGGCGTTCGGCGCGACCCCGCAGTCGCGAATCCACATGCCTCCCGCAAAGCCGGTGCCCATGGCCTTGACGATGGCTTCCTTGGCGGCAAAGCGCATGGCCAGGAAACGCACGGGACGTCGATGACCGCGAAACGCCGCGAGTTCCTGCGGCATCAGCAGATGCTCGACGAAGCGTTCGCCGTGACGGTCGAAGATCTTCTGGACGCGTTCCATCTGAACCACGTCCGTACCGATGCCGTAGATCATTCCCCGCGGGCCTGCAGCATCAGGCGCTTCATTTCGGCGACGGCGAAACGCAGGCCGTCGATCACGGCGCGCGCCACGATCGCATGGCCGATGTTGAGTTCGACGATCTCCGGAATCGCGGCGATAGGTCCGACGTTGTGGTAGTTGAGCCCGTGCCCGGCATGGACGCGCAGACCAATGCGCGCCGCATGTCTGGCCGCGTGCTGGACGCGCGCCAGTTCACGCGCCTGATGCTCGCCCTTCGCTTCCGCATAGGCGCCCGTATGCAGTTCGACGACGGGCGCTCCGACGCGCACGGCGGCATCGAGCTGCGACACTTCCGGATCGATGAACAACGACACGCGAATCCCGGCGGCCGCGAGCTGTGCACAGATCGGCTTGAGCGCGGCTTCCTGCCCGACGACATCGAGCCCGCCCTCGGTGGTCACCTCGGCGCGGCGCTCCGGCACCAGGCAGCAATCCGCAGGCTTCACCTCGCAGGCGATGCGCACCATCTCTTCAGTGGCTGCCATCTCGAAATTCACCCGCGTCTGCAGGGCCTGCTGACACAGATACACATCGCGATCCTGGATGTGGCGCCGGTCCTCACGCAGATGAATCGTGATGCTGTCGGCGCCCGACTGTTCGGCAATCAGCGCGGCATAGAGCGGATCGGGATAGGTCGTGCGCCGCGCCTGACGCAGGGTGGCGACGTGATCGACATTGACGCCGAGATGGAGGGTCATGGCTGATGCAGTGACGAAAGTCACGAAAGTGACGGGAGTGACGAGGGTTCAAGCATAAAGCGTTGGGGCGGTTTGCGCGATCC
>CAYWHG010000216.1:0-6276 GCA_964457865.1 uncultured Steroidobacter sp. | reverse complement strand
TGAGGTCCAGACGATCTGTCCTGTCAGACGCATCGTTGTGCGGAAAGTTTGGTGGTGTCGCGAGCCGAATCCAGTTCCTTACGAAGAATTCATGCCTGGCGGTCAATGGGGTGTTGGGGGCGGTACGGGAAGGATGCGGATCCGGAGTTTCACACGGAGATCACGGAGATCAGGAAGTCAGGGATCTTTCCGGAAGAGTTTTCTGCCCCCGTGATCTCCGTGAACTCCGTGTGAACTTCCTGACTCCTCACTCCAGCTTCGACTTCAGCTCATCGAGCTCGAGCCGCAGCGCAGCGACCAGTTCTTCGAGCTTTTCGATGCGCTCGGCCTGCGGCGCCTGGCGTGCCGGCGAGGGAGGGGTTTGCGGGGCGGTGGCCAGCTCGGACACATCGACATCGCCGCTGAACAGATGCGCATAGCGCGAATCGCGCCGGCCTGGCTCCCGCGGCAGTTGCGCGACGAAGGGACCGTCCTCGCGCGTCGCGAGATTGAGCAGCGCCGTCTCGACTTCGCTGACATCGCTCACTTCCGTCATGCGTGCCGACCGGGTCCGCAGTTCGCCGGGCGTCTGCGGGCCGCGCACCAGCAGTTCGCACAGGACGGCGGTTTCGAGGGGACTGAACGTCAGCGAGCCAAAACCCGTGTTGCAGAAGCGGTGCTGATATTTCTGCACGCGGCTGCCAAACCCCGACTTGTCCAGCACCAGGTGCTTGCGCGACAGCGCATCCAGGGTCTGCTGCACCGTGCGCTCGTCCAGATCCATGATCGGATCGCGATTGCTCTTCTGGTTGCAGGCATTGGTCAGGGCGTTGAGCGACAGCGGATATTGGTCCGGGGCGGTGATTGCCTTCTCGATCAGGCAACCGATGACACGGGCTTCCAGGGCGGTCAGCTCAATATTCACAAGCGGTCCTTATGCAATTTGGTTAGGACAATATAGGCGCAAGCGCCGGCACGCTGCACGGAGCGCACAAATTGCAGCGAAAGACGCTGTTGCCGCCACCCGGTGAACTGTCTCCTGCCGGCCCGATTCCCTTACAATCCGCGCCCGATCGCAACGCCAGCTAGCGAGAGACTCCTTTGCTGAACCTGTCCCTGCCGCTCGATCCCGTCGAGGCGGAACGCGTTCCCGTCCCCGAGGTGCCCGCGCGCCTGCGCGAAATTCCGTACAACTACACCTCGTTTTCGGATCGCGAGATCGTCATCCGCCTGCTGGGTGCCAAGACCTGGGATGTCCTCGAAGGGCTGCGCGGCGAACGCCGCACCGGCCGTTCGGCCCGCATGCTCTATGAAGTGCTGGGCGACATCTGGGTCGTACAGCGCAACCCCTATCTGCAGGACGACCTGATCGATAACCCGAAGCGTCGCCGGCTGCTGGTCGAGGCGCTGCATCACCGTCTCAACGAAGTCGAGCGTCGTCGCGAACCCGACGATGCCGAACGCGACGCGAAGGTCGGTCAGTTGCTGACAGCCGCGCGTGCCGCGGTGGAATCGTTCGCCGCCGAGTTCGAGCGCGTCACGACGCTGCGCAAAAAGGCCCGTCGCCTGTTCGAGCGCCACACGCGCAACGACTGCATCCGCTTCGACGCCTTTGCGCGCGTCTCGCACGTGACCGACGCCACCGACTGGCGTATCGAATTTCCTTTCGTCGTGCTGTCGCCGGATTCGGAGAACGAAATCCCCTCGCTGGTGCGCGACTGCATCGAACTCGGACTCACCGTCATTCCGCGCGGCGGCGGCACTGGCTACACCGGCGGCGCGATTCCGCTGACCTCGATGTCCGCCGTCATCAACACGGAAAAGCTTGAACGGCTCGATGCCGTGGAGCAGAGCGAGCTGCCGGGCGTGGCGGACAAGGTCGCAACGATTTTCACCGAGGCGGGCGTCGTGACGCGGCGCGTGTCCGATGCGGCGGAGAAGGCCAGCTTCGTGTTCGCGGTCGATCCGACCTCGGCGGATGCGTCCTGCGTCGGCGGCAATGTCGCCATGAATGCCGGCGGCAAGAAGGCCGTGCTGTGGGGCACGGCGGTCGACAACCTCGCCTGGTGGCGCATGGTCGATCCGGAAGGCAACTGGCTCGAAGTGACACGCCTCGCGCACAACCGCGGCAAGATCCATGAAGTCGACGTGGCGTCGTTCGATCTCGTCTGGAAGGACGGTCGCGAGACGCCGGACCGTGCCCGCGTCATCAACACCGCGCGCATCGATATCGAGGGCCGCAAGTTCCGCAAGGTCGGCCTCGGCAAGGACGTCACCGACAAATTCCTCGGCGGCCTGCCGGGTGTACAGAAGGAAGGCTGCGACGGATTGATCACGTCGGCGCGCTGGGTGCTGCATCGCATGCCGAAGCACATCCGCACGGTGTGCATGGAATTCTTCGGCCATGCGCGCTTTGCGATTCCGTCCATCGTCGAGATCAAGGACTTTCTCGATGGCGAGGCGCGCACGACAGGTGTGCAGCTCGCGGGTCTCGAACATCTCGACGAGCGCTACCTGCGTGCCGTCGGCTACGCCACCAAGTCCAAGCGCGGCACGCTGCCGAAAATGGTGCTGATCGGCGATATCGTCGGTGACGACGAAAATGCCGTGGCGCGTGCCACGTCCGAAGTCGTACGGCTCGCCAATGGTCGCGCGGGCGAGGGCTTCGTGGCCGTGAATCCCGATGCGCGCAAGAAGTTCTGGCTGGACCGGTCACGTACCGCGGCGATTGCGCGCCACACCAACGCCTTCAAGATCAACGAAGACGTCGTGATCCCGCTCGATCGCATGGGCGACTACACCGACGCCATCGAGCGCATCAACATCGAGCTGTCGTTCAAGAACAAGCTGCAGACGCTCGATCAGCTCGACACCTACTTCGCGGGCGAACTCGAACTCGGCAAGGTCGACGATCCGGACATGGAGCGCGCCTCGCGCCAGGAACTGATCGGCGACCGGCAGGAACAGGCGCAGCAGGTGCTGGCCGCGGCGCGCGCCCGCTGGCAGTTCCTGTTCGATCATCTCGATACGCCGCTGCGCGAAGCATTGCCCGGCTTGAGCGATCTCGGCTTCGCGCCGATGCGCGGCGATTTCGAGAAGCGCCTGGAAGACGAACCTGGCCTGCGCGTGTTCGACCTGGTACAGGACCGTTCGATCCGCACTTCCTGGAAGACCGAGGTGCGTTCGCATCTGCGGCGACTGTTCGTCGGCGGCGCGTTCCTGCCCGTGCTGCAGGCGGCCGAGGAGATCCACAAGCGTGTGCTGCGCGGCCGCGTCTGGGTGGCGCTGCACATGCATGCCGGCGATGGCAATGTGCACACCAATATCCCGGTGAACTCCGACGACTACGAGATGCTCCAGGAAGCGAATCGCGCCGTCGAACGCATCATGGGCATCGCGCGCAATCTCAATGGCGTGATCTCGGGCGAGCACGGCATCGGCATCACCAAGCTTGAATTCCTCACCGACGAGGAAACCGCGGACTTCCGCCGCTACAAGGATCGCATCGATCCCGACGGCCGCTTCAACAAGGGCAAGCTGCTGCCCGGCGGCGATCTGCGCAATGCCTACACGCCGAGCTTCAACCTGATGGGCCACGAGTCGCTGATCATGCAGCACTCGGACATCAACTCGATTTCGGATGCGATCAAGGACTGCCTGCGCTGCGGCAAGTGCAAGCCGGTGTGCGCCACGCATGTGCCGCGCGCCAATCTGCTCTATTCGCCGCGCAACAAGATCCTCGCCACCTCGCTGCTCATCGAAGCCTTCCTGTACGAGGAACAGACGCGCCGCGGCATTTCGCTGCGCCATTTCGACGAGTTCTCGGATGTCGCCGATCACTGCACCGTCTGTCACAAGTGCGTCACGCCGTGCCCGGTGAACATCGACTTCGGCGATGTCTCGATGGCGATGCGCGACCTGCTGCGTCGCATGGGCAAGAAGCGTTTCAATCCCGGCACCGCGGCGACGATGATGTTCCTCAACGCCACGAATCCCGAAACCATCAAGCTGACCCGCAAGGTGATGATCGACTGGGGCTTCAAGGCGCAGCGCCTCGCGAATCGCACGCTCGGCGCATTCGCCGCGGGCCAGACGAAGCGTCCGCCGGCGACGACGGGCAAGCCGCCCGCGAAGGAGCAGGTGCTGCACTTCATCAACAAGAAGATGCCGGGCGGCCTGCCGAAGAAGACGGCACGCGCGCTGCTGGACATCGAGGATCGCAACTACGTGCCGATCATCCGCGATCCGGTGAACACCAGCAGCGAGTCGGAAGCCGTGTTCTATTTTCCTGGCTGCGGTTCGGAGCGGCTGTTCTCGCAGGTCGGCCTCGCGACGCAGGCGATGCTGTGGCATGTCGGCGTGCAGACGGTGCTGCCGCCGGGTTATCTGTGCTGCGGCTATCCGCAGCGCGGCTCGGGCGATTTCGAGAAAGCGGAGAAGATGATCACGGACAACCGCGTGCTGTTCCATCGCGTCGCCAACACGCTCAACTACCTCGACATCAAGACCGTGGTGGTGAGCTGCGGCACCTGCTATGACCAGCTGCAGGGCTACAAATTCGAAGAGATCTTCCCGGGCTGCCGCATCGTCGATATCCACGAATACCTGATGGAGCGCGGCGTGCGACTCGAAGGCGTGACCGGTGTGCGCTACATGTATCACGACCCCTGCCATACGCCGATCAAGCAGCATGATCCGCTGAAAGTCGTGAACACGCTGATCAACTCGCAGGTGAACGGCAAGGTCGAGAAGAACGATCGCTGCTGCGGCGAGTCGGGCTCGTTCGCCGTCACTCGCCCCGACGTGGCAACGCAGGTCCGCTTCCGCAAGGAACAGGAAGTGCGTGCCGGCGCCGACAAGCTGCGCGCGGATGGCTTCAAGGGCGAGGTGAAGATCCTCACCTCGTGCCCGTCCTGCCTGCAGGGCCTCAAGCGTTACAACGACGATGCCTCGACCGAGGCGGATTACATCGTCGTCGAGATCGCCCGCCACATCCTCGGCGAGGAGTGGATGCCGGCGTACGTGAAGGCGGCGAACAGCGGCGGGATCGAGCGGGTGCTGGTGTAACTGAGCAACAGGCAGTTGGACCGGAAAACGGAATTTCACACGGAGATCACGGAGTACACGGAGAAAGAGAAGATTTTTTCTGGTCTGAACCTCCGTGTTCTCCGTGCCCTCCGTGTGAAATGCTTCTCTTAGTTTCGGAACCCGGAGGCAAGCGATGTTTCATGCGACACGCGGTTTGCTGATATTGCTGGCGGCGGCAGTGACGTCTTCTGCCTGGGCCGCCGATCGTACGACCGATGAAGTCATCGAACGCTACCAGCTCGAACAGGGCACCGAGCCGGTCAAGGAACGTCCGGGCTGGCGCAGCCCGAAAAAGATCCTGGTGGGAGGCTTCGTCGCCGGGATGATCGGCGAACTGCAGTCGGCCTATCCCGACATCGAATTCGTCGCGGCGCAGCCGGGCACTGCAGCGAAGCAGGCGCAGGATGCCGACGCATTGTTCGGCCTCTGCAACGCCGAAGTGATTGCTGCCGGAAAATCGGTGCAATGGATCCACTTCGTCACGGCGGGCGTCGAGAACTGCGTCTCCGTACCGGGCGTGAAGGAACGCGACATTCTCGTCACCAACATGCAGCGCATCGGCGGCCCCATCATTGCCGAGCACGTGATGGCCATGACGCTCGCGTTCACGCGCGGCCTCGATCTCTATATCCCGCAGCAGGCGAAAGGCGAATGGCGCCGCGCGACACCCCCGGGCCGCATGGCCGTCGTCAAGGGCAAGACCCTGCTGGTGGTCGGACTTGGCGGCATCGGCAGCGAAGTGGCGAAGCGGGCGCACGCGCTGGAAATGAAGGTGATCGCCACTCGCGCCACCGGTCGCACCGGTCCCGACTTCGTGAGCTACGTCGGCCTGCCGGACGAACTGCCGAAACTGGCAGGCGATGCCGACTTCGTCGTCAACACGGCGCCGCTGACGCCCGAGACACGCGGCATCTTCAATGCGGCCTTCTTCGCCAGGATGAAACCGAGCGCGTACTTCATCAATGTCGCGCGCGGCGGCAGCGTCGACACCGCCGCACTCGTGAATGCATTGAAGAACAAACAGATCGCCGGCGCAGGCCTCGATGTCACCGATCCCGAGCCGCTGCCGCCGGATCATCCGCTCTGGCATGCGCCGAACGTCATCATCACGCCGCATGTCTCCAATGACTCCGACCTCGGCGTCGAGGCCCAGGTCGTCGTCACCAGGGAGAATCTGCGCCGCTACATCGCGGGCGAACGGATGCTGTC
>CAYWHG010000215.1:0-6298 GCA_964457865.1 uncultured Steroidobacter sp. | reverse complement strand
TTTGCGGCTATTTCCCTATCTTTCAGTCGCGACCCGCCACACGCTCGCCCGCGACATACGTGGCGACGACCTGGATGTCGTCGATTTCGCTCTCGGGCACCTTGAAGTAGTCGCGGTCGATGAGGATGAAGTCGGCCCACTTGCCGGGTTCGAGTGAGCCGACGCGCTCTTCCATGAAGCCGGCGTAGGCGGCGTCGATGGTGAACAGTCGCAGTGCTTCTTCGCGGGTGAGTTTCTGTTCGCCATGCCAGCCGCCGGGCGGTTTGCCGTCGCGGTCCTGGCGGGTCACGGCGGCGTACAGGCCGAGGAACGGATTCGGCAGTTCGACGGGAAAATCGCTGCCGCCGGCGAGACGGGCGCCGGCGGTGAGCAACGACCGCCACGCGTAGGCGCCCTTGATGCGTTCGGCGCCGACACGGTCTTCGGCCATGTTCATGTCGGAGGTGGCGTGCGTCGGCTGGATCGAGGCGATCACGCCGAGCTTCGCGAAACGGGGGATGTCATCGAGCGCGATCACCTGCGCATGTTCGACGCGCGGGCGCAGCGCTTGGCGCTGGGCAGCCGTCATTTCGTGTTCGAAGGTATCGAGGGTGAGGCGGTTGCCGGCATCGCCGATGGCGTGGATGTTGAGTTGCCAGCCGCGGGCCGTCGTGAGGGCAGTCAGGGCTGAAATCTGCTCGGGCGTATACAACATCAGTCCGCGATGATGCGGCGAGTCGCTGTAATCCTGCAGCATCGTCGCGCCGCGGCTGCCGAGTGCGCCGTCGACCCAGGCCTTCACCGCGCGCATCTGCAGACGGTCGTCGAACTCCGCCGGCTTCGGCCCTGTCTTGATCGTGTCGCGCGCCGCGTCGCCGTCGGCGAGCATCGCGTAGATGCGGATCGGCAACCGCCTTGCCTCGCCCAGCGATCGGTACGCCTGGTAGTCGCGGGTGGAGATGCCGGCGTCGTGAACGCCGGTGAGTCCGAGCGCGGCCACCTGGGTCATCGCGGCATGCAGCGCACGCTGCAGTTCCTGATCCGTCGGCGCCGGCACCTTCGATTCCACGAGGGGCATGGCATTGTCGACCAGCACACCGGTGGCCTCGCCCGTGGCATCGCGCACGATCTGTCCGCCCTGGGGGTCCGGCGTCGCGCGCGTAATGCCGGCGATTTGCAGGGCGCGCGTATTCACCCACACGGCATGGCCGTCGACGCGCGACAGCACGATCGGCCGGTCGGTTTCGATGGCGTCGAGATCCTTCGCGGTCGGGAACTGCTTGCCCGGCCACAACACCTGGTTCCAGCCGTGGCCGACGATCCAGCGATCGTGCGGATTGGCCTGGGCGAACCGGCGCACACGTTCGACTGCGTCGGTCATCGTTGCGCTGTCGCGCAGATCGGCCTGGAGCTTGAGTTGCCCCAGCCCCAGCACGTGCCCATGCGCATCGATGAGGCCCGGCAGGAGGGTCTTGCCGCCGCCATCGATGCGTTGCAGGTCCGACCCGGTCGGAATGGCCGTGCCGGCTTCGAGCAGGCGTTGCACCTTGCCGTCCTGGATCACGAGGCCGACGTACTCGCGTACCGTGTTGCCGACCGGCGTGTAGACGCGCGCGTTGTGCACAACGAGCGTCTGCGCGGCGGCGGAAAGCGCGAGCAGACTGCCGGCGAGGATGCGGATCGTGATGCGCAGGATTCGGTGCATGTGTCGTCGCCCTGTCGAAAGTAACTGTCTTGTAGCATGCCGCTGGGACAAAATAGCTCACTCCCCGAACCTGCATCCAGCCACCAACTACGAACGATGAACAAACGCTGGCGCGCCATCCTGATTCTCATCGGTGTCATGACACTGTGGGGCAGCGTTTTCGTCATGACGAAGGACGTGCTCGATGTCGTGCCGCCGTTGACACTCGCATTCATGCGCGTCGTCATCGGTTTTCTGGTGTTGCTGCCATTCGCCGTCTACCGGCTGCGACGTCGGCCAGCGCCGCGTGCGCCCTTGCCCTGGCGCGACATGCTGACGATGGGCGCCATCGGCGTCGCCTTCTATTACGGCGTCTTCAACTTCGGTCTCTTTTTCACCTCGGCCTCGCAGGGTGCCCTGGTGCAGAGTTCGATACCGGCGATGACGGCGCTGGTGGCCATGCTCCTGCTGGGCGAACCGGCGACCCGCTCGCGCATGCTCGGCATCGCCCTGTCGGTGGCCGGTGTGCTGGTGATTTTCTCGGGCAGTTCGGCCGGTCACGCGGCGACGGCGCCGCTGTTCGGCAACCTGCTGGTCTTTGCGAGCGTGATTGCCTGGGGCGTGTACACCGCGTACGCGAAGCGTTGCGCCCACGTGGATGCCATGATCCTGACGGCCGGCGTCATCGGTGCGGGGGCGTTGTTCCTGTTGCCGTGCGCCGCGATCGAACTGCGCGGTCAGCCGCTGCCGGTCCTGAATCCGACCGAATGGCTGGAAGTCATGGTGCTGGGCGCCGGAGCTTCCGGCGTCGCGTACATGCTCTACAACCTGGCCTTGCAGGACATCGATGCCAGCCAGGCCGGTGTCTTCGCCAACCTGATTCCAGTCGTCGGCGTCGCCAGCGGCATCGTCATTCTCGGCGATCCCATCTCGCTGCGTGCCATCCTCGGCAGCCTGATCGTCATCGCCGGCGTGTGGGTCACCGGTTCGGAGCGCGCGCAGCGTTCTGTTACCCAGGGTGCGTGAAGCGGGCGAGTTCACACAGAGCACAGAGATCGGAGAAGAAGAATTTCCACGGGGGACACGGGGAGCACGGGGCGCGGAACAGAAAAGATCTTTTCTTCCCAGTGTTCCCCGTGTCCCCCGTGGAGATTCTTCCTTGTCTTTGCCTTGCCTCTGTGTTCTCCGTGATCTCTGTGTGAAATCTTCTTGTGATCAGTCGCTGGCGGCAGTGGCATCGGAGGGTGCCTGCAGATCGCGCACCAGTTCCTGCGCGTAAGTCGGCAGATCCTGGAGGCGTCGCACGCAGATCGTCAGCCGGCGGATCGCCCAGTCATCGGTGAGTTCGATGCGATGCAGTTTCATGGTGTGAGCGTTGCGCTCGACCGTGGTCTGCGGCACGACGCCGATACCGACGTTGCAGTCGACCAGGCGGCACACCGCATCGAAGCTGCGCAGCTGGACGCGCAGTTTCAGTCGACGGCCGATGCGATCGGCCTTGTCGGACAGGAATCGCTGCAGCGAACTGGCGCGGTCGAGACCGACGAAATCGAAATCCAGCGCATCGGCGAAGGCGATGGTCTGCTCTTTCGCGAGCGGATGAGTCTGCGGCGTCACCAGGACGAAGCGGTCGACGCGGAAAGGAAACACTTCCAGCCCCGTCACATCTTCCGTGCCGGCGACGATGCCGATGTCCGCCTTGCCGTCGGCCACGGCGGCGACGATCTCGTCGCTGAGCCGTTCTTCCAGGTCGATGTTCACCTGCGGATGCGACGCCAGAAAATTGCTCAGCGGCTCGGGCAGGAATTCAGTCAGGGCATTGGTGTTCGACTGCAGACGGATGTGGCCCTTGAGGCCGTCGGCGTACTCGCCGAGATCGCCGCGCATCCGTTCGGCCTGCAGCAGCAGTACGCGGGCGTGATGCACCAGCGTGCGGCCGGCCGGCGTCGGATGGACTCCCTGGCGTTCGCGATTGAGCAGGGGCGTGCCCAGTTCCAGTTCCATGTTCCGGATGCGCGTGCTGGCTGCGGCCACCGCCAGGTGCATGCGGTCGGCGCCGGCAGTGATGCTGCCAGCCTCGACGACATGCAGAAACAGTTTCAGGTCAGTCAGGTCGAAACGCATTGCGGCGCAACGTACGCGAATTTGCCCGGAACGGGTAGGGTTTTGGCTGAACGCAGGTCGTGCCGCCGCTCGATTCCTAGGAGATTCCCTGAAATGCCATTCCCTGCGTGCAAGCCCGCCGCAATCCGGCCGATATGTGAAGTTGTTCAAAGGCAGGGATTTCATCATGTCCGGACTCAGCATCAAGGCTCGGCTCTATCTCAACCTCGGCATCCTGGTCGTGGCGCTCGTGGTCGTTTGCAGCGTCGGCCTGCGTGCCTTCAACAGTTCGTCGGAACGGATGGAGTCGCTCTACACCGCGAATCTGGTGCCGATCGCCCATGCCGGAGAGATCTTCCAGCGCTCCCTGCAAAGCCAGCAGTTCCGGCTGGAAGCCTACGTGCACCGCGACACTGCCTTCACGCAACAGAACTACGACGGCGTGAAGGCCAACCGCGGTCGCATCAATGAATTGATGGAGCAGTTCGAGCAGGTGCCGCTGTCTTCCGAGGAACGGCAGCTCTCGCAGCAGATCAAGGAACAGCGCGGTTCGATCGTCGATGCCGGCAAACAGGAAATCGAGGCGCTGCTGGCGCAGAACTACGACGCCGCAACCCGGGTGCGTATCGACAGCATCGAGCCGGTGATCGATCGCATGGACGCCACGACACAGCGACTGATCGAGCTGCGCATTGCGGCCGCCGGCAAGCTCATCGAAGCGGCTCGCAAGGAAGCGAGCGCGAACCGCACCGTCATGGTGATCAGCTTCCTGCTCGCGCTCGCGATCGCGGTCTGGTCCGCATGGCTGCTCGCGCGTCATGTCTCGCGCGGCCTGACGCAGGCCGAAGATCTGGCGGAACGCGTGAGCCGCGGCGAACTCGGCCATCGGCTCGAAGTGCGCGGCAACGACGAAATCGCCAGGCTGTTGCACGCGCTCAAGAGCATGGACGACAAGCTCGTCGAAACCGTGGGACACGTGCGCAACAGCGCCGTCACCGTGGACCTCGCCGCCTCGCAGCTTTCGCAGGGCAGCGACGACCTCAGCCAGCGCACGCAGGAACAGGCGGCAGCGCTCGAAGAGACCGCGGCGAGCATGGAAGAGATGACCTCGACCGTGAAACAGAATGCCGACAATGCCCAGCAGGCCAACCAGATCGCCGCCGGCACGCGCTCGCAGGCGGATCAGGGCGGCCAGGTGGTGAAGAAGGCGGTGTCGGCGATGCAGGAGATCACCTCCGCCAGCAAGCGCATCGAAGACATCATCAGCGTGATCGACGAGATCGCCTTCCAGACGAATCTGCTCGCGCTGAACGCGGCCGTCGAAGCGGCGCGCGCGGGCGAGCAGGGCCGCGGCTTCGCCGTGGTCGCCTCCGAAGTGCGCAACCTCGCACAGCGCAGCGCCAGCGCCGCGAAGGAGATCAAGGACCTGATCGGCGACTCGGTCGAGAAGGTCGAAGCCGGCGCCGCTCTGGTCGGCGAGTCCGGTGAGACACTGACCAGCATCGTCACCGGCGTGAAGCGCGTGACCGACATCGTCGGCGAAATGACCGCCGCCACCTCGGAACAGTCCTCGGGCATCGACCAGATCAATCTCGCCATCACCAACATGGATCACGCGACCCAGCAGAACGCCGCGCTGGTCGAAGAATCCGCCGCTGCAGCGAAATCGATGCAGCAGCAGGCGCAGGAGCTGCTGCGGCTCGTGGCGTTCTTCCGGATCGAGGGCATGTCGCAGCAGGCAATGCCGCTCGCAGTCGAATCGCAACCCGTCGCGCGCAGCACGGTCCGTTCCGTTGCTCCGCGACGCACCGCCCGCAAGCCGCAGGCCGTACCTGTGCGGCAGCTCAGGAAAGCGAGCGGCGGCGATTCGACCTGGCAGGAGTTCTGATACTCACGAACCGGCGCGAACCTCGGAGGCCGTATGTTGCGCGGCCTGCGACGCACTGGTTTCACACTGCTGCACCTGCGGGCCGGCGAGTGCGAGGCAGACATTGATGCTGTTGCCGCGAGGCATGGTCTGTACCAGCACGTCGCGGACTGCGTCGGCTTTCAATCGGTGCGACAGCAGCAGCGCGATGCCGCCGGTCACATTGGCCGCGGCCATCGAGCTGCCCGACACGAAGTCGTAGCCGTCGTTCGGCGCCAGGGTCAGAACGTCGGTGCCCGGTGCCAGCAGGACATCGCGCGCGGTGTGTTCGTGCCCGACGGCATCGACGACCATGACGCCGGGAATCTCCGAAGGAAATCCCGTGGCGGCGCCTTGGGCCGGCATTGCCGCAACAAAAATCATGCGGCGGGCCAGGCCGTATTCGACCAGCCGGCGCAGCAGCGGATCGCTCGGTCCGCCCAGGCTCAGGTTCACGATATCCGCTTTGAGATCGATGGCCGTCGCCAGTGCAGCGGCAAGCGTAAAGCTGTCGCAGACTGCGCGCGTGGGATCGGCCCCCTGCGACCAGCACGCCGCCAATGAATGCACCTGTGCTTCCGGGGCAATGCCGACGATGCCGAGGCCATTGCCGCCGGTGGCTGCGA
>CAYWHG010000214.1:4021-6328 GCA_964457865.1 uncultured Steroidobacter sp. | reverse complement strand
CACGAAGAGGAGGGGGCGCATGACTTTGTTCTGGACGATCGTTGCGATCCTGGTGCTGGCCTGGGCCGTCATTGCGTACAACCGGCTGGTGCGATTGCGCAACCAGGTGCATACCGCGTGGGCGGACATCGACGTGCAACTCACGCGCCGCCACGATCTGGTGCCGCAGCTCGTCGAAGCGGTGAAGGGTTATGCGTCGCACGAACGCTCGGTGCTCGAGGCCGTGGCCACGCTGCGCTCGCGCGCGGTCGGCCTGCGCAGCCCGGCGCAACTCGCGCAGGTGGAGTCCGAACTGGAGCAGGCGCTGAGCCGCGTATTCGCGCTCAAGGAGGCGTATCCGGACCTGAAGGCCAGCGACAATTTCGCGCAACTGCAGCGCGACCTGGTCGAGGTCGAAGAACATCTGCAGTACGCGCGACGCTTCTACAACGGCGCCGTGCGCGACTACAACAACACCGTGCAGCGGGTGCCGGATGTGCTGGTCGCGCGGCTGGGCAACTTCACGCTGTCCGAGTTCTACCAGGCACACGATGAGGAGCGGGCAGCGGTGCGCGTTGCGGTGGCGCCGTGAGTCGCCTGTTCGTCCTGGCGCTGCTGCTGGCCTGCGCCTGCATCGTTCGCGCCGAGGAGCAGATTCTCGACTACGACATCGATATCGAAGTCCGCGCCGATGGCGCGCTCGACGTCACCGAACGCATCACCGTGAATGTCGAAGGCAACCGCATCCGCCGCGGCATCTATCGCGATTTTCCGACCCGCTATCGCGACCGTTACGGCAACCGGGTCGTCGTCGAACTGGAAGTTCTCGGCGTGGAACGCGACGGTAGCCGCGAACCGTGGTTCACCGAGAACATCAGCAACGGCGTGCGCATCAACACGGGCGATGACAGCTTGCTGCCCGCACCCGCGCAGCACACGTTCACGCTGCGCTACCGCACGACGCGGCAACTGGGCTTCTTCAGCGACCATGACGAGCTGTACTGGAATGCGATCGGCACCGGCTGGGTGTTTCCGATCCTGAGCGGGACCGTCGAAGCACGATTGCCTGTACCGGTGCCGGTCGAACGAATGAGCGCCGAAGGCTACACGGGTCCGCAGGGAGCCAAGGGTCAGGCGTATGCCGCAGAACTGCCCGATGCCGGCACGGCGCGATGGCGACTGACGCAGCCGCTGACGCCCGGCGAAGGCCTTACCGTCGTGCTGACGTATCCCAAGGGCAGCATCGCAGCGCCGACGACGACGCAGCGCATCCGCTGGTTCCTGCGGGACAACGGCGGCGTGCTGGTCGCCGCGATCGGCTGGCTGTTGCTGGTGCTGTTCTGCATCCATGAATGGCGACGCGTCGGGCGCGATCCGCGCAAGGGCATCGTGATCGCGCGCTACGAGCCGCCCGAAGGCCAGGGGCCGGCGAATCTGCGCTACCTGCAGCGCATGGGTTACGACACGCGCTGTTTCTCTGCTGCCGTGCTGAATCTCGCTGTCGAAGGATTCATGCGCGTCTCGCGCGAGCCGAAGCTGCTCAAGAAGGATGAGTGGCGGCTCGAGCGCAGCGGCGTTGCCGGCGCGAAGCCGCGCCTGCCAAGCGAGGCAGGGCTGATCGAATCGCTGTTTGCCGGGACGCCAGCCGTCGATCTGAACAACAAGAGCGCGAGCCTGCTGTCACGCGTGATCGCGGCGCACAGTGCCGCGCTGCGTCGCGCGATGCAGCCGCGCTACTTCCGGCTGAATGGCTGGAGCGTCGGCAAGGCGGTCCTGATCGCCGTTGCCGCCTTCCTGATTGCGCTGATGGTGTCGGGCGGTGCGGGGATGGTCGCCATCATTGCCATCGGCATCCTGTGCGTTCCGACGCTGATCGTGTTTGCCTTCCTGGTGCGCGCGCCGACGATCGAAGGTCGCAAGCTGATGGACGAGGTCGAGGGGTTCAAGCTGTATCTGAGCGTTGCCGAACGCGATGAACTCGCGCGCGTCGGCGGACCCGAAGCGCCGCCGCAGCTGGATGCGAAGCGCTACGAAATGCTGCTGCCGTATGCGGTGGCGCTGGAAGTGGAAGAAGCCTGGACGAAGAAATTCACACTTGCCGTGGGCGCTGCGGCCGCGGCAGTAGCGGCGAACAACATCGGCTGGTATCGCGGCGGCGGGGTGAACGACCTCGGCAGCTTCGCCAATGCCATCGGCAGCAGCCTGAGTTCCCAGATCGCGTCTTCGGCCACGCCGCCGGGCAGTTCCTCCGGTTCCGGCGGTGGCGGTTCGTCGGGCGGTGGCGGCGGTGGTGGGGGAGGCGGCGGTCGATAAGCCAGATACATTGAT
>CAYWHG010000214.1:0-3921 GCA_964457865.1 uncultured Steroidobacter sp. | reverse complement strand
CGCGGGGATGACAGGATCAACTTGGTGCCATTCATTGACGAGATCAGTTGACCGTTGAGGCTGCGGCGTCAGAATGCGGTGGTTCACCGCTTTTTTGTCGAGGCTTCAATGAGCAATCCCGTGGCAGATGTCGGCCTGATCGGACTGGCCGTGATGGGCGAGAACCTGGCGCTGAACATGGAAAGCCGCGGCTTTCATGTCGCCGTCTACAACCGCACGACTGCCCGCGTCGATGCCTTTCTTGCCGGCCGCGCCAAGGGCAGGAAATTCACCGGTGCGCATAGTCCGGCGGAGTTGATCGCCGCACTCAAGTCACCGCGCAAGATCGTGATGCTGGTCAAGGCCGGCAAGCCCGTCGACGAACTGATCGAACAGCTCCTGCCGCTGCTGTCGCCCGGCGATATCCTCGTCGACGGCGGCAACAGTCTGTTCACCGACACCATCCGTCGCACCGCGCGCGTCGAACAGGCCGGCATGTTGTACGTGGGTTCGGGTGTCTCCGGTGGCGAGGACGGCGCGCTGAACGGCCCCTCGCTCATGCCCGGCGGCAGCCCCCCGGCCTGGCCGCACATCAAGCCGATCTTCCAGGCGATCTGCGCCCGCACGCCGGACGGCGAGCCCTGCTGCGACTGGATGGGCGAGAACGGCGCCGGCCATTTCGTGAAGATGGTCCACAACGGCATCGAGTACGGCGACATGCAGCTCATCGGCGAGACCTACGATGTCATGAAGCGCGTGCTCGGCATGAGCAATGCCGAAATGCACGATGTCTTCGCCGACTGGAACCGTCGCGAACTCGACAGTTACCTGGTCGAGATCACGCGCGACATCCTGGCGCACAAGGACGAATCCGGGGTCGCAACGCTCGACGTGATCCTCGACGCCGCAGGCCAGAAGGGCACGGGTAAATGGACGGCCGTCGAAGCGCTCGACCAGGGCATTCCGCTCACGCTGATCGTCGAAGCGGTGTTCGCGCGCGCACTCTCCGCGTCGCACGGCGAGCGCGTGATCGCCGAAAAGAAGATCCGCCCGGACGTCGTGGCATTCGACGGCGACAAGGCGCGTCTGATCGACGATCTGCGCCAGGCGCTGTACGCCGCGAAGATCATCAGCTATGCGCAGGGCTATCAGTTGCTGCGCAATGCCGCAAAGACGTACCAGTGGAATCTGAACTACGGTGGCATCGCGCTGGTCTGGCGCGGCGGCTGCATCATCCGGTCGGCCTTTCTCGGCGACATCAAGAAGGCCTTCGATCGCGATCACGAACTCGTCAACCTGCTGCTCGACCCCTTCTTCAACGATGCGGTCGCCAGCCGCCAGGCGGCGTGGCGCCGCGTGGTGGTCGCCGCGGTCCAGAGCGGCATTCCGACTCCCTGCCTGAGTTCGGCACTGGCGTACTTCGACGGCTATCGCTCCGGCCGCCTGCCCGCCAACCTGTTGCAGGCGCAACGCGACTACTTCGGCGCACACACCTACGAGCGCATCGATCGCCCCCGCGGCGAGTTCTTCCACACCGACTGGACGGGGCACGGCGGCGCCACGACTTCGCGGTCTTACAATGCGTAAGAATCCAGAGTTTCACACGGAGGTCACGGAGGACACGGAGGTCTGCGGAGGAAGAAGAATCTCCACGGGGGTCACGGGGAACACGGGGTCGGAACAGAGAATTTTCTTATCCCCGTGTTTCCCCGTGGAGATTCTCCAGTTCTTGTCTTCTATCTCCGTGCCCTCCGTGATCTCCGTGTGAAACTTCTTCTCCTTCCATCCGACATAACCGAGAGAAGGCGTCCTTTCGTACCATTCCAGCCGTCCTGAGGCTGCTCGACGATGATGCGCATCCCTTTTGCGGACGTGCGTCATGGCTGTCGCCGAGAGCCCGCTTTTCCAGCCGATCGATATCGGCAAGCTCACGATTGCCGGGCGCCTGATCAAGACGGCGACGGCTGAGACGCGTGCCAGTCACGACGGCTTCGTCACGCCGGAGTTGCTGCAGTTCTATATCCCGATAGCGAAGGGCGGAACGCCGCTCATCATCACGGGGAACATCTATGTCAGTCGCGAGGGCAAGTCGGCGCCGCGACAGGTGGGCGCCGACGACGACGACAAGATTCCGGGACTGCGGCAGCTCACCGATGCCGTCCATGCGCATGGCTCGCGCATCTTCGCGCAACTCAATCATTGCGGCCGGCAGGTCGTGCCGCAGTTTGCCGGGTTGAGCGAGGCCGTCTCGGCCTCCGTGGTGAAAGAGCTCGTGACGGGGACGCTGCCGCGGGAGCTGTCGCTCCTGGAAATCCAGCAAGTGATTGCCAGCTTCGGTGCGGCGGCCCTGCGCTGCAAGCTGGCCGGTTTCGATGGCGTGCAGGTCCACGCTGCCAACGGCTACCTGATGAGCCAGTTCCTCACGCCGCATACCAATCGCCGCACCGACCGCTATGGCGGTTCGTTCGACAATCGTCTGAACATGCTGCGCGACGTGGTTCGCGAAATCCGTCGCCAGGCGGGCGGCGATTTCCCGCTCATCGTCAAGATGAATGGCGCCGACAGGCTGCCCCTGCGTCACGGACTCTCCACCGACGAACTGCTGCAGATCGCTGTCGTCCTGCAGGAGGAGGGCATCGATGCGGTGGAGATCTCCGTCGGTCACTACGAGTCGGGCATGCCGATGGTGCACGGTACGTTCGGCCGCTGTCTGCGCAACATGGTCGACGGGGCGATGCGCTACCTGCCGTTCGTTCGTCGCTGGGGCTTGCGGCTCCTGTGGCCTGTGCTGGCGCTGCTGTTCGATCTGCTGTGGCCGCGTCGCGAGGGATTCAATCTGCGCTATGCGCAGGTCTTCGCGCGCCAGCTGTCGATTCCCGTCATCTGCGTGGGCGGCTTTCTGACGCGCGCGGCGATGGAGGCGGCGCTCCTGCGCGGCAGTTGCGACATCGTCTCCGCCGGCCGGGCTTTCATTGCCGATCCCTTGCTGTACCGGCACCTCCGTCTCGACGAACCCGGGCCTCGATGCGTGGACTGCAATGCCTGCATCGGGCACCTCGGCGCGCAGCCTGTCGACTGCTATCACCCGGCCGTGCGCGCACAGAAGGATGCGATGCTGGCGAGGCTGACCTAGGGGTGGTTGTGCGTATCCCCCGCTAGCGGGAGAGGATATGGCCGCCATCAGTGATCGCCGTACAGAGCCGTCCGATCAAGTTCGCTATGCTCAGTCGTCCTGAGGATGCACGGGCGAGTCGAGAGTCTTGGAAACAACAATCACCGGCGGCGCGCCCCGATCTGTCAGGTTCCTGTGTCCAGTGCTGGCCGCGATCGGCCTGGCCTCGCAGTCGTTCGCAGCGGATGAGCCCGGTCGGGACAATGTTCGCCTGAACTGGGCCAAAGCCTCGGAAACCGATCTCACGACGGCTTTTTACGGCGACTACGAGGCGTCGCCCGAATCCGAATACATCATTGCCGGCAGCTGGGGTCGCCGCCTGAGCCCCACGATCTTCGGCGCGCCGATCGAACTGACCGGCAACGTCGGGCTGCAATGGGTCAACTCACGCGGTCTGCAGGACGACGGGTACGGCATCACGGCCTATGTGAAGGCGCATTACTCGTGGCGACTGCCGTGGACGCAGAAGCATGTACGCTTCGGCCTGGGCGAGGGACTCAGCTATCTCACCGAGATCCCGCTGGCCGAACAGCGCGATTTCGCCAAGAAGGGACCGGATATCACGTCCGAGAAGCTGATGAACTACGTCGAGTGGACCATCGATGTTCCGATGCGCCAGTTCGGTGCCATGGACCGGCTCATCAGCAAGGACATCGACGACATCTACCTCGGCTTTTTCATCTTCCATCGCTCCAGCGTCTTCGGCCTGTTCGCCGAAACGAAGGGCGGGATCAATTTCATGGGGTTCGGGATCGAGGCGAGATACTGAG